>JAGYNU010000035.1 GCA_018399975.1 Candidatus Omnitrophota bacterium | reverse complement strand
CCATTATTCCATTATCTTCATTACCACCTTTATTACCAGGATTCCCAGGACTAGTACCAGGCCCATCATTTTGATTCTCATCATGCCCTGGCGGTGGTGGATCTTCTCCGTTTCCTACTCCTTCGTTACCTTTAGGACCTCCTGGTTCTTCAGGCTCTTCTGGTTCCTCAGGTTCCTCTGGTTCCTCAGGCTCTTCTGGTTCTTCAGGCTCTTCTGGTTCCTCAGACTCCTCTGGTTCCTCAGGTTCCTCTGGTTCTTCAGGCTCCTCTGGTTCCTCAGGCTCTTCTGGTTCTTCAGGCTCCTCTGGTTCCTCAGGTTCCTCTGGTTCTTCAGGCTCCTCTGGTTCCTCAGGCTCCTCTGGTTCCTCAGGCTCCTCTGGTGGTAATACCCCAGTTGATTTAACTCCTGCTTCATCTTCTTTTTCAAAACGGTTTGTAATCCAATAATCAGTAACAATATCTTCCTCAGAATCAGTAAATGCAGCTACTATTTCTTCGTCTTTTGTTTCTATATCATAATCCATTGCCTTAACACCACTAATCATTTTTCCCTCTTCAGCCATTTCTTCTTCAGTAAAATATTCTTTCTGACTAAACTGAAGAATATTACCAGAGAAATTGATATCGTAAATATTAATTCTGTTTTCTTCACCGGGTTTTGTCGCAGCAACAACTAAATCATATTTTAAACCTTTTCCATCATCCTCTGATAAGGCTAATGTATAATCCATTATAAAATAACCTTCTGATGAAAGTTTCATTGTTAACAAAAAAATCTGACTGTAAAACTTTTTTTTATCAATACCAAGTTCTTCTAAAATCGGTTCTATATCCTTTTTCCCTTGAAAACCTTTATCTATTACTGTTTTGCCAAAAGTAGAAATATTATCTAAACCTAATTCTAATAAATTATTATCGCCAATCTTTAATGGTAAAGAGTAAGATTGACCATCTTTTTCCGCTATCAATTCTATTGAGTTATTCTCTTTGTCTATAACAAATCCAGAAGGTAAATAGTCATCAGGTAATTCAATTGAATTTCTTACTATTTCTGAATTATTACTTGCAAGTCCATGTATCTCTACATAATATTTATCCTGAGTTTTATATAGAAAAAACGCTTCTTCCTTACCAACCGATAAATTCATATCATCGCCATTCAATGTATCAGTAATATCTAATTGTCCCATAGCAATTATTTCAGCTGGGTCAAAAATCAGTAAATCATCAATATTTTTATGTTCAGGCAAATTTTGTCTTTGTGGTACCGTAATAGGTTCTAAATCTATAGGATGTATATCTGAAAAAAACGGTATATTTGATTCGTCAGACTTGGAATTGAAAATTAATTCTTCTGTATCTGTAGCTGGAATTTCAATATTTGATTCATTAAAAGTTTCCATCCCTGATAAAAAATTAAACGCATATGCATTACAAACAATAATTATTGTAAATAAATAAAAAATTAATGCATTAATTAGAAAAAAAACTTTTTTTAGTTGAAACAAAATCATAGAAACCTCCCACTTTTTATTTTAATAAATGGATATAAAAAACTTCTTTTAAATAATTAATAACCGTAAAGTATCATAAAAGAAAAATCTTGTCAATAAAAAAGTTTTTATCTGTATCTTTTATTTTAAATTCTTACCCAATTTGTGTATTCCTGGGACGCAAATCAAATTTAATTAAAATAATATAAAATGGGAAGTGAAGAAACAGAAAAACTCGTTAGGTCGGTTGATTATTTATATTTATATAGATAATATTTGCCTACATTACCTGTGGAGACAAGTTTTCTAAAATCAAATCTTTTATTTCTTTTTAATCCTCTAATTTCATTTTTTGTAAAGTAGAACTGATTATCAAATTTGCCTTCTCTATTTTCTATTATAGCTGATGTTAAAGTAAGTATTTTTTTAAATCTATTTTCTTCGTTATAATTAGGAAAATTTTTTTTTATAGCCCAAGTATACGGATTATTCTTGTTTTTAACAGCATAAAATCTATTTTCCAAAATTTGCTTCGGTTTCATATTAGCCCATTCATTTTGCCCCAGGCTATTTAAAAACGCACTTATGGCCATTTTATGATACTCTTCATTCCCTAAACCAACTTCTCCATAAACCATAGCAGCAATTTGATATAACAATTCATTATCAATATTTTTTAAAGGTACTTCACTATGCAAATGAGAAAACGTTGCGTTTTTAAAATAATAGCTTGTAACTAACAATAAACTTAAAATAATTAAAAATATCTTTTTTTTCATTTTATTCACCTGGTATTCAAATTATTCAAACTCTATTTTCTTAATTTCAATATCGTGCCACAAAGTATACAACATTTTATCAATTTGTCAAGATATATAGAGCAATTTTTATACCAAATATTATGTTTATAACAAATGAATAAATTTATTATTGTATAACATATTTAAAAATAAAGAGTTATGTAAAAAAAACTCAAAATATTTTATTTTTAATTTATAATATTAAATTTGAAATTATATCAAAAAGTGTAAATTTTTATATAAAACTGAAAAATAAGTTTACAATTTACAAGTGGTAGGAATAATATAAACTAAAATGAAAAGATATTCACTAAACCCCCGTTCGTCACTAAACCCCCGTTCGGGACAGGGATTTGTCGTCGTAATATCCCCGTAACACCCCCCGTTCGGGACAGGGGTTGGAACAGCAGTTATAATTTTTTCAAGTTTAAAAATAGGGTAAGCTTAGGTTTGTAGCTGTAATTAAAGACTTAGAGAAGGATTATTGTGTCATTTGCTGGAGTCTTTCGGCTTCCTGTTTAATCATCTCCTGAAGCTCCGAAATGTGCTCCATAACAGCTCTCTGTCCTATCTCTGCACCCTTTTTGAAAAGTTCGGGCATTTTCTCTAATACCTTCTGGCCTGTTTCAGACGAATAAAAATCTATTAATTCTTTCATTTCCTTTTCACTAAATTCATTTATATAAATACCTACAAGTTCGTCTTTTAAGCTATTCCATCCAAGATATTTAGAATAAAATTCTATCATAATATCTTTGTAAGGTAACATATCGGGATTTTGCCTAATTTGGATTTCAATCATTTCATTAACATTTGACTGCAAATTATCTTCCACATTTATTATTTTTAAAAATTCTTCTACTAATTCCGCATAACTATCTTCCTGCCCATATAATAAACATGGATTAATAATAAAACACATAAAAACAATTATAATTAAAAATATTCTTTTCATAATTTACTCCTCGTACAATAGTGAAATATTGAACAAAAAACCTACTTTTAGAAAGTAGGCTGAATCTTTCTTTAGGAAAAATCTTATTTTAATCAGATACCTACATTATCCTGAGTTAAATCCATATCAAGAAAATTTTTAAGTTTCCTGCTTCTCTTTGGATGTCTTAACTTTCTTATTGCTTTAGCCTCAATCTGACGTATTCTTTCTCTGGTTACACTAAACTTCTTACCAACTTGTTCTAATGTTTTAGGATTATCAGTTCCTATGCCAAATCTCATTTTTAAAATATCCCGCTCCCTTTCAGTAAGAGTGGTTAAAACTTTATCCATCTGTTCCTGCAACATTCTATAGGCTGCTGCATTTGCTGGAGAAACAGCTCCTTTATCTTCAATAAAATCACCAAAATGTGTATCTCCTTCATCTCCGATAGGAGTCTGTAAAGATATAGGTTCCTGAGCAATTTTTATTATTGTTCTTACTTTTTCAGGAGTTAATTCCATTTTAACTGCTATCTCTTCTGGAGTAGGTTCCCGTCCCCGTTCCTGAACCAATGCTCTAGACACTCTAATCAGTTTATTTATAGTTTCCGTCATATGCACAGGAATTCTAATTGTCCTAGATTGATCCGCTATTGCACGAGTTATAGCCTGTCTAATCCACCACGTTGCATATGTGCTAAATTTATAACCTCTTCTATATTCAAATTTTTCAACAGCTTTCATTAAACCGATATTGCCTTCCTGGATTAAATCTAAAAATGTAAGCCCTCTATTTGTGTATTTTTTAGCTATACTAACAACTAAACGCAAATTTGCCTCTACCAACTCCCTTTTAGCATTATTATACCTTATCCTACGTTTTTCTATTAAATCTATCCTTCTTTTTATAGATTCGCAGGATTCTCCTAATTGAAGTTCGAGCTTTCTCTTTTTCCCGATTAAAGTCCTAACACCTTTAAGTTTTTTGCCACGTCTTATTCCTATTTGTCTATTCAAATGAATAAGCTCATCTCTAAAATCTTTAATTTTAGCAAACAAGCTGTCAACACAATCTATAGTTAAATTAAATAGTTTTAGAATATCAAATATTGTCTGTTTTTTACTTGCAGCTCTAAGACTTCTTGCTAAACTTTCTAAATTTTTCAAATTCTCTTCTCTGTCAAGATTAGGGTCTTCATCAATATATTCTTCTATATTTCGCTCCGATTTTAATACCAAACTGGAAATATTAGATATTTCTTTTTTACATAATCTGCAATGCAGAACTGCATCACTATAAGAAATTTCTGTTTCCTCAATTTTCTTTGCTAATGCTATTTCTTCTTCCCGCGTCAATAAATCAATCTGTCCCATTTGGCGCAAATACATTCTAATAGGATCATCTACTCTTGACATTCTGGGTAAAACCTCTACCGCTTCTTCGTCTATTTCATCCGATTCATCAATTTCATCTATTTCAGCCTTTCTTTCATATTTAATCTTAGCATCTAAACTTTCCTTTTTTTCATCATTATCTACCAAATCAATATCTTCTTCTGCTAATTGAATCAAAATATCTTCTATTTCATCTGAAGACACTAAATTTTCAGGAAGAACCTTATTAACTTGACTATAAGTTAAAGCTCCTTCTTCCTTACCCTTTTTAAGCAAACTTCTTATTTTCTTGTTTATCTTCTTAGAATACTTTCTCTTAGGCATTTTCATCTAATATCTCCACTATTTAATTTAGTCGGTTTCTTTAAATTAGTTATTTCCTTACATACATTACTATAACTAAAAAGTAGCTCCTTTTTTTGCTCTGAATTTGCTTCTTTCAACTTTGTTTTCAAATCTAAAAGTTGCGAATTTAACTTATCAATTTCTATAGATTTTATACAATCATTTAAGGTTTCTTTATGTTGTGCCATAGTTTCGAACTCACAAAAAATTTCTGCCAATAATTTGTTACATTTTTTATCCTCAAGATGTATCATAAGTTTATCTAATTCTATTCTTTCATTAAAACAGTCTAACTCAAATATAGTATTTACAATTTTTTTTACAATATCACTTTTCAAATCGTCAGGGTTTAAATTATTCTTTGCAACAGTTAATGTAGCAACATCCTCCAACATTGCACGTAGTAATAATTTTTCAGTAGATGAAACCCTATCATTAGAAGATATTTCAACGTTAATTTTATCAGAATTTAAATAATTTCTACTTGAGAAAACAGGTACCTTTTTCAACAACGATTGCAACTGCCTGCGTAAAACTTCTTCTTTTATACCTGTTGCAGCAAAATCGGAAAGCCTATTAAGATATTCATTTCTTAAAATTTCATCACTAACTTTCCCTATAGTCATAAGTATATCTTCAATAACTTCCTTTTTTTCACGGATATTACTTTCTTTCGATTTATAATCTAAAACCTCCAGTTTGTAATCTAACAAATCCTTAGCATTTTTAACTAAATTTAAAAAACTATCTTTTTTAAATTCCCTAATATAATCATCGGGGTCTTTCCCAGAAGGCAAACATATCAACTTAACCTTCATATCTTCTTCAATCAATAAATCTAAATTCCGCAATGATGCAAGCTTTCCAGCTTCGTCTGAATCATAAACGACTAAAACATTATCAGTAAAACGTTTAATTTTGCTAATATGTTCTTTTGTTAAAGCAGTACCCAAATTTGATACCACATTTTTAATACCATGTTGATATAAGCTCAAAACATCTATATATCCCTCTACAACAATAATTTCATCTTGTTCTCTTATATAAGGTTTTGCAAAATTTAATCCATATAAATGTTTCCTTTTACTATAAATCTCTGTTTCAGGAGAATTAATGTACTTAGCTGTACTATTATCATTTAAAGCTCTCCCTCCAAAAGCTAATACACGCGAGCTAATATCAAAAATAGGAAACATTATCCTATTTCTAAATCTATCATAATAGCCTGCGGATTCTTTTGATAAAACTAACCCTGTCTTTTCTAACAAATCAGGTGATATTTTCTTTTTTTTTATAAATTTTAAAACTTGATCCCATTCATCTTTAGCATATCCTATATTAAATTTGCTTACTATGTCTTTTCCAAGGCCACGTCTTTTTATATATTTTATTGCATATTCAGATTTCTGTAATTGAGAAAAATAATATTGTGCAACAAGTTTATTTATTTGATAAAACTTATCTGTCTTACTACTTTTTTTATTATTGGATTCTTTTGGTATTTTAATGCCAGCTTTATCAGCTAAAATTTCTGCAGCCTCGGGAAATTTAACATTTAAATACTTCATTATAAAGCTAAACATATTTCCACCTTCTCCACATCCAAAACAATGATATATCTGTTTATCAGGACTAACAATAAAAGAAGGTGTTTTTTCCGTATGAAAAGGACACAAAGCTTTAAAGTTACGTCCAGTTTTGTTTAACTTTACATAATCACTAATTACATCTACTATATCTAAAGCATCCTGTATTTTTTGTAATATTTCATCTGGTATAAATTTAGGCATATATTTCTAAACCCTTTTGTTCTAAAAAAAACATACTTTTATATTAATATCCGTGGTATTCAGAATAAAGCATTAAGTATCTTTTAAAAAAAGACCTAACCTTAATTTTTTCTATAAAAAGTATTGAAGATAAAAATCCGCTCTAATACTTTGATATCCGGTTTTTTTTGTTTTAGTCTTTAATATTATATTTTCTTATTTACTACTTTATTTTTATCTTTGTTTTTTATACTTTGATAATTATATATTCATTTTTTATATAAGTTAAAAAATTGATACACTACACCCTTTCAGACTAAAAAAGTCAAAAAAAAGATAAAAACCCAATTTTATACAAATATATTTTTAATATACGAATATATCTGCAACGGAATATTTGCTAAAAATTTTCCACAAAAAGAATCTTGTACTATTAGGTCCGTTAAAAATTTTATATTAAGCAAAACTAAAAAATGCAAAAAAATGCTACAAACAACTCCACCCCTGATTATGCCAAATATAATTCCAAAAAATCTATTTATTCTCTCAAATACACCAACATTTATAACAAATGTAATAATTCGAGAAATAAGCCAAATTAAAAAAAATCCAATAATTACAACAACAGAATAAGCAATTGCTCCGGAATATTTAGAAGAAATATTTAAATAAGAATTTAATATTTTACTTATCGGATTATAATACCTGATTAAGACAAAAGAAAGGAAAATAACTCCACCCGAAAATATTAATTCTCCAACAGCTCCCCGACGAAAACCTACCCAGGCTGCTCGCAATAGGATAATCAAAACAACTAAATCCACCCAGTTAAACATGGTTATAAAATTCCCTCTCAGCCAGGTTAATTATACCATAATAATAAGAAATGTCAAATTATGGCTACTTTTTTATCTCTTTTTAAATCAATAAGATAGCCTTAAAAAATTTACTTTATAAACTTTCGCTAATTAAACCAAGCAAAATAACACAAAATATACTATAAAATTTATATAACATTTTTATTTTCAAACTCTTATACCAATAACACTTTCAGGGGTTATTTTTTTTACTCTTATTTTTATAAAACTATTAACTTTAGCATTAGCTCCATTCCCTTTAGCATAAATGTAACTGTCACTATAACCTTCAAAGCTTGAATCTTCTGCTTTTTCTATTAAAACATCTATTTCTTTTTTAAAAAATTTTAATTTATATTTTTTCGACATATTATCAGAAACTTCAATTATCTTTTTATACCACCTTTTCATATCATAATCACTTACATCAGTTTTAAATTCATAAGCTTTAGTATTTTTGCGTCTGCTAAAATGAAAAATATGTGTTCTCACAGGTTGAATGCTTTTTAAAAGACTAATCGTATTTTCCACTGAAAAATTTGTTTCCCCAGGAAAACCTATTATAATATCAGTTGAAAAAGCAAATTGAGGGTTTTGGGCTTTTGCATACCGAACAAATTTTAGCACCCACTCCGAATCATAAGGCCTATTCATCAACTTTAATATTTTATCATCTCCGCTTTGAATAGGAATATGCAAATGGGAACAAATTCTTTCATTATCAATAATATAATCTAACAAACTTTCGGTAATATAATTTGGTTCAATAGAACTAAGCCTAATTCTAAATTCTCCTTTTAAATTTTGCAAAATAAATTTTAGTAACTTTTCAATGTTATAACCTTCTTTTAAATCTAAACCGTAAGCACCTAAACAAACCCCGGTTAAAACTATTTCTTTGTATCTATTATTTACTAATGTTCTTACTTCATTTAAAACATCCTCTGGTTTTTTGCTGCGAGGCACACCTCTAGCCAAAGTAATCCTGCAATAAGTACAACTATGAGGGCAACCGTCCTGAACCTTTAAAAATGCCCGTGTATGGTTTTTAAAGTAAGAAATACCTGAGTTTAACTGCACACAAGGACTTATATTAATTTTATTAAAATTATGTTCTACTATCTTTCCTATTAAAGGCTTAAACTCGTTCTCTAAAACTAAATCGACCCCTTTTATTTTTTGTATTTTATCCTTATCAAATTTTACCAAGCAACCGGTTACGATTACTATGCAATTTGCAGGAGACTTTCTTATAGCTTTCCGTATTAAATTATATGATTTTACATCACTTTTAAAAGTAACGGTACAAGTATTTATTACAGCTACATTTGCATCTTCTATCCCAGTTTCATTATATCCCTTTTCCTGAAATTGTTCCCGCATAACCTGAGTTTCATATTGATTTACTTTACATCCCAATGTGTAAAAACATACATTTTTTGCCATATTCTTGTATTCTCGGAAAGTAAAAATTCTTTAAAGCTAAATTCTTAATATTCTCTTTAAATCTATCATATTGGAAATGCGGGAAATCAACCCCCGAATTGGCCACCTACCCCGTTAGAAACTTTATGGACCTGAGGGGGATTGAACCCCTAACCTCTGCAATGCGAATGCAGTGCTCTCCCCTTGAGCTACAGGCCCTAACGGGATAAAAACAACCTGTTATCCCATTTAACTATATCCCCGTAGATTGTCAATACAATTTTTTTAAAAGAATATAAGCTAATAACATTTTTTAAAAAAACTAAAATTTCTTTAAATTAAATTATAGACTTTAAAATATAACTTTAAAATATAAGATTAAGGAAAGTTAAAATAATTTACTTACTTTTCCAGTCTTCGTTACCAAAGAAATCTTCAAAATCTCCAAACATCTTATTAAACATATTAAGCATGTTTTGTTTTAATTGGCCAGTAAACTTACCCATTTCGTCCGGATGGTTAGACTTAATATGTTCAATCATGTTAAGTTGTATATTTGTAAGCAAATCTACTAAACTGTCAGAGGTAACTATTATTTTTTCTCCACAAAAGCATTCTATAGCAACTTTGTATTGTTTTAAATTTTCTCTCATTTTATATCTTCTCCTTTGAAATCCTTTTTAATAATCCATTTCCTTAAGAACCGCTTCTACGGTAGGCTCAATAATTTTAGGTTTAGGAACACTCGCAATTGCTCTATCTGGATCTTTTAGCCCATGACCTGTTAATATACAAACAATGGTTAATCTACGATTTATTTCTTTTTTAACTTTTTCTAATTTCCCACAATTTTTCATTTTAATCAATCCCGCAACCGAAGCTGCTGATGCAGGCTCTACAAAAACCCCTTCCTTATTAGCTAAAATACCATAAGCTTCTAAAATTTCTTCATCTGTTACCGAATCTATTAAACCACCCGATTCATCTCTAGCATTTTCTGCTTTTTTCCAGCTTGCAGGATTTCCAATTCTTATAGCTGTCGCTATAGTTTCAGGATTTTTAAAAATTTCGCCCCTTACAATTGGGCAAGCCCCTGCAGCTTGAAAACCCCACATTTTTGGTAAAGTTTCTATTTTACCTGCTTCTTTATATTCTTTATAACCCATCCAATATGCAGTAATATTACCTGCATTGCCCACTGGGATACAATGCAAATCAGGAGCATTTCCATTAAAATAGTCACATATTTCAAAAGAACCAGTCTTCTGGCCTTGTATACGATTAGGATTAATTGAATTAACCAATGTAATAGGATAATTATTACATATGTCTCTTACTATTTCTAAAGCTTTATCAAAATTTCCTTTTATAGCTAATACTGTAGCTCCATGAATCAATGCTTGAGAAAGTTTTCCCATAGCAATAGCACCTTCAGGTATAAGTACTACAGATTTTAATTTGCACCGTGCAGAATAGGCAGCTGCAGATGCAGATGTATTACCTGTTGAGGCACACATAACAGCTTTAGCATTTTCTTCTAAAGCTTTAGATATAGCCATAGTCATACCCCTATCTTTAAAAGAACCAGTAGGATTTAATCCTTCATATTTCAAATAAACATCTGCATCAATAATATCTGAAATATATATTGATTTAATAAGAGGAGTATTACCCTCATTTATAGAAACAATAGGAGTTTTATCACTAACCGGTAAAAAATCTCTATATCTGTCTATTACACCTTTATATGCCATAACTTATCCCCTCTCCCCACTTTCTATTCTTATAACAACTGGTTTGTTTTTAACTATATTTAATCTCTTAATTTTATTCATAGCTTTTTGCAAATCAAACTCACTTACTTCATGCGTCATCATAACAATTGGAACGACTTTCGCTTTCTTTCTTTCTTTCTGTATTACACTTGATATACTAATATTATGTTTACCTAAAATATCAGAAATTTTAGCCAATACGCCTGGTTTATCTATAGCCATAAACCTTATATAATAGCGTGTAAATATATCATTTATATTTTTTAAAACTAACTTTTCTTTTTTTGATGCAAGTTCTTCTCTTATATCCATGCCTCCATGTTTTATATTACGAGCTATATCAACTATATCTGAAACCACAGCATTTCCAGTAGGTTTAGAACCTGCGCCTTCTCCAAAAAACAAAGTTTTACCAACCAGTTTAGATTCAAGATATATAGCGTTATAAATCCCCTTTACTGAAGCTAATAAATGATTTTCTTCTATTAAAGTAGGATGGACTCTAAGTTCTAATTTGCCGGAAGCAACTTTACCTATAGCAAGCAATTTAATTTTATATCCAGCTTCTTCGGCATATTTAATATCACTATGCTGAATATTTGAAATACCTTCGCAATATATATTATTAGGTTTTAAATTGGTTCCAAAACATAAATTAGATAAAACTATTAATTTGTGTGCTGAATCCATACCATTTATATCAAAGCTTGGATCTGATTCTGCATATCCCATATCCTGAGCTTGTTTTAATGCATCTTTAAAAGTAACATAGTCATCTTGTTCCATATGGGACAAAATATAATTAGAAGTACCATTTACTATACCATATAAATTTAAAATTTTATCTACAGCAAAACTCTTCTGAATAGTTCTTATTATGGGAATACCTCCTCCTACACTAGCC
>JAGYNU010000034.1 GCA_018399975.1 Candidatus Omnitrophota bacterium | reverse complement strand
CGAAGATGGTTCTTTAGGTAAATATGCTTCTCTAATTGTCAGTCCTGACGGTAAAAAATTAGTTTTTGTATATGAAAAAGAATATAAAGATAAAGAAAATGAGAATTTTTTAGGTATGTTAAATTTAGGTTCTAAAAGTATAACTGAACCTATAATTTTAATAAAAGGTTATGATTTTTATGCTGACCCTGTTTTTTCTCCTGATGGAAATAAAATAGCATGGCTTCAATGGAATCATCCTTATATGCCCTGGGATAGCACAGAATTAATAATGGCAGATTTCAGCAAAGCAGACCTGGAAAATATAGAAAAAATAGACGGGGGAGAAAATAAATCTATATGTTTGCCTGAATTCGATAGAAATGGCAGATTATACTATGTTATGGATAAAAAAACAGATGATTCTTCTTCATATGAAAATTGGGGGAATATTTATTGTTATGATAACAAAATAGAAAGAATCACGAATGAAAAAGCAGAATTTGGAGAGCCACATTGGGTGTTTGGCCAAAGCAACTATGACTTTTTACAGGATAACAGAATAATTGCCAGAATGATAAAACAAGGAAAAGAAAGTCTTGTGCTTATTGACCTAAATAAAAAAAGGCTTTCGTTTATCGATAATAAATTATCTTCTTTTAGTAATATAAAAACAGATAAAGAAAACAGAGTTTTTTTTGTAGGGGCAAGCAATAAAAAACCTCAAGCTATATGCTTTATAGATATGAATCTTAAAGATAAAAAAGTAATTACCGTAAAAGAAAGTTCAAAAATAAAAATGCAAAGCGAAGATATTTCTTTACCGGAAAGCATTAAGTATCCTACAAAAGATAATAAACAATCTTATGCTTTTTTATATATGCCCAAGAATAACAATTTTATAGCTCCGGCAGATGAAAATCCTCCTTTATTGGTCATAGCTCACGGTGGACCCACTGCAAGAACTTGTGATTCTTTTTCTTATTTAATCCAATTTTGGACTTCTTCAGGATTTGCAGTAATTGACGTAAATTATCGGGGAAGCACCGGGTACGGTAGAAAATATAGAGATATTCTTATATCTAACTGGGGTATAATCGATGCAGAAGATGTTGCCGATGGAGTAAGATATCTTATTAAAGAAAACAAAATAGATTCTAACAAAGTAGCAGTTAGGGGAGGAAGTGCCGGTGGTTATATGGTACAAAGAGTTATGACACAATATCCTGACCTTTTTAAGGTGGGAGCCAGTTATTATGGTATTGGTGACCTTATTACTTTAGTAAAACAAACTCACAAATTCGAATCCCGTTATATTGATAATTTAGTTGGAGCTAAATTTTCTGAAGAAGAAATTGAGTATAAAGAGCGTTCTCCTATAAATCATCTGGATAGATTAAAATCTCCTATGATTATTTTCCAAGGAAGTGAAGACAAAATAGTTACGTCTCAATGTTCTCAAGAAGTAGCAAAAAAACTCAAACAAAAGGGCCTCAAATACGATTATATCGAATATGAGGGAGAACAGCATGGATTTAGAAATAAAGAAAATAAAATAGATTCTTTAGCAAGAGAATATAGGTTTTATAAAGAAGTTTTTGACAAAGAATAATCTTGAGTTTTTAAAATTGTTGTACTATTATAACCTTATTATAATTACAAATAAAATTTAGGAGATATCTTGAAATATATTTTAATATAAAAACGAGATAAAAACTAATTAACTAAATTTATTGATATTATGCAAAAAGTAAATTCTATTATAAAAGCAGATAATTTAAAGAAAAACTTTGATAACATAAAAGCTGTAAATAAAGTATCTTTTAAAGTAAAACAAAATTAAATCTTTAGATTTTTAAGTTCTAATAGAGCCAGTAAAACTACTACCATAAGGATGTTAATGCTTTTTAGAATTATTGGTAAAAAATAGAGGTAGAGCAATGTATAAAAAAACATCACATATTCTTGTTTTGGTTTTTGTTGTTTGTTTTTTAATTGGGTTATTGGTCACCAGTGTTTACGGCATTCCAATATGTGGAAATGGTATTAAAGAGGATGCAGAGGAATGTGATAATGGAGTAAATAACAGTGATTCTAAACCCAATAGCTGTCGTTCGGGTTGTACCTTAGCTAATTGCAGGGATTGGGTAATAGATGATGGTGAGGAATGTGATGACGGCCCGCAGAATAGCGATAAAATACCAGGAGCTTGCCGTAGAAATTGCAGACAAGCTTATTGTGGTGATGGAGTTTTGGATTTAACGAATGATGAAGAATGTGATGATAAAAATAATAACTCATATGATGGGTGTTACAAATGTAAGAAATGTTACAAACCAAAAGATGATTTAGTTATACATCAAGGTATGGAAAAAGATATAAAATTGTGTCCTGGGACTTATCAGTTAGAAGATAAAGGGCAAAAAGGAATTATAATTGTTCAATCAAAAAATGTTCGCCTTAACTGTGAAGGAGTAATTTTTGTTGGTTTAGAGCGCAAATTAACCCAGACAGTTCAAAAACCAGACCAGATATTAAAAGTTCGATAAGTAGAATAAAAAATAAATTGCAGACGGGACATAAAATAGCTATTAAATCTAAAAGCATGGATACAAGCACTCAAAACGAAAGTAGTAGCTCAACTTCGAGTTCATCTAGTTCTAATGTATATTATCCGCGCTATCAATATACAGGTACAGGAATAGTTGTTAAAGCCAAGGATGCAGTTATACACAGTGCTGAGATTAAAGGTCTTAAAACTGGGATAGAAGTTGATAGTACTGGCGTTGTATTGTTTGAAAATAAACTCTGCGATAATAAACAGGGTATTGTAGCTACAAAAAGTGGCAACTACGGTGTGAAAAATAGATGTGCAAACTGTGATAATTGGCAGGAACAAGGTAATCCAGGATGCAGCCAAAGTTGTTCAAACTAAAGATAGATATATGCTTATAGAAAAAACATGAATTTAATTACTTACCTTATCTTTCATTTTAAATAAACCCATTATTATAACACTTTGAATTCCAATATCTTACAATAAATTAAATTGTTTTCAAAAGCTTACCATTTTAATTTTTCTATAAAAAAATCCGAGCCATTACAGATTAAGTTCTTTACTGTAGAAAAAGCTATTTTTTCTTGAATTTTAAGGTTATTTATGATATATTTATATTAATATGAAGTTATTATTCATCATATTGGTAATAAATAGCTTATCATTCAATGCCGGAACAAGAATGGTTAGACTACCGGCAAGCGATTTTGTCATTCCAATCAGTCCGGAAATATCCGGCGAAGCCTACCAAATAAAAGTTAAAATACCTCAAAATTTAACGACTACTGAAAGACTCGAACTCATAGATTTATATTTATGTTTCAAAGTAAAAGCTACTTTAGACAGACCGATTGACTGGACTTATAGAAATGGTATGCCTGTCAATCGAGGCATTTTAGATATTATGAATGATTGGATGAATAGAAAAGATAAAAGCGAGAATATGATAGAACTTTTATCAGATTTAGAAAGAGGAGAAATTTTAACCTTAGAAGACATGGAGTTTTATATCCAGGAATACTGCAAACACTTTGGGCTGGGATTAAGTAATTTTACTACGGGAGAAACCACTGCATACAGTAATTTTACAAGATTAGCTGAGAATGTTTTTGAAAAATTTATAACAGTAGATAAACTAATGCCGTTTTTAGAAGAAATAGAAATTGAAATTCCGGAAAGATTAAAAACCGATAAAGCAAAATATAATTTTGTTAACAGATTTTTATTAAGGTATTTAATTAATACTAACAACTTGGAAAAACCCAGGGGGAAAGTAACAGTTCAAAGAAATGGTAGAAACGTAATAGAGCATATAGAACTTAAAGCTAATGAAATAAGAAAAAACTGGAGAAATAGAGAAGATGAAAGCGAACAAATGCAGAATCTTTTATCAGAATTAGCACAAGGAAAACCTTTAACTTTAGAAGATATAAAGTTCTATGTAAGGGAATATTGTCAGCATTTTGATTTACAATTCGATTTGCAAGATGATTATATTTTTACCAAAAGAGCAAATGAAATTTTTATAGAAATTGCAAAAGAAACGCAAAATATCCTTCCTATAGCAACAAGTAATGCAGGTAATTTGCTATTTTTATATAGACGGTTATCTGTTGGAAACTAACAGTTCATTCCTGAATAATTTAAATATATTTTTCAAATAAATATATTCAGAATTTCATTACTTTAGTGTTTTGCTTGAATTTGAAAATAGAAAGGATTAAAATGTAAACAATCAGGAAGTATATATGTTAAAAATTACCTTTATTGTTATATTATTATTTGTAGTTATATTAGTTATTGATGGGCTTTTATATTGGAATGATATGCAAACCCCAAAACATTCTTTGTCACAAATAAAAAAAGCATTTGAAGAATACGATGTGGCTGCTTTTAAAAAATATGTAAATATTAAAAGTGTGTTAGACGATTATATAAATCAAGCATTGGAATATTTAAAGAAAACTGAAAAGACAGATAGTAAAAAATTTTTGGGCACAATGTTTGCAGAAGGATTAGTTGGTTTTATGAAACCCAAAATTATAGAGTTAATAGAAGAAAAAGTTATTGACTATATAGAAACTGGAAACTTTCAAGAATATAAAGAACCTGAAAGTGAAGATGAGACTAGAATATCTCCGGTAGAACTTGTAAATAATCTAATAGGAGAAGATATTAGTTTTGAAGATATTAAGTATATAGATGAAGAAGATAGGCTTGCATATGTAGGATTAAAATTTTATGATAAAAAAAATGATAACTCAGGTATTTTGAAATTTACAATGTTAAACAAAGAAAATTACTGGCAGGTAATAAAATTAAATAATGTGTTTGAATTTATAGAACAATTGGGATTTCCAAGAGATAAAAAAGATGCTCAAATATCATCTATGATAGATAAAGAATTAAAAAATACAATCGTAACTGAAATACCGAAAGTGAAAGTTAAATTACTAAGTAAAGGTTTTGTTGAATCTGAATCGATAGAAGAGGACTATAAAAATTATATTAAATTATCGGTGGAATTAGAAAATAATACTGATAAAGATATTAAATTATTAAAAGGAACTATAATATTTTTTGATAGATTTAATAAAAAAATTAAGTCAATAGATTTAAATTACAATAGCATTATCCCAACTAATTCAAAAAAAATTTGGCATGGTCAGATAGATTATAATCAGCTCGATAATTCTGACGTAAAATTAAGGAATACTAAATTAGAAAATTTAAAGTACGAATGGGAAATAAAAGAAATGATTTATGAGCAAGTAAATGATAAAAAGCTTCTGTAAATAAAACTCTTTTTAACAAGGAGAAAAGATATATGCAAATTGAAGTGTTTTCATTATGTGATGCCGCAACAACTGACAGAGGGAAATTAAATATGCTTGGAGCTTTCGATACTATATGGGCAACAAAAATGCCTACAGTCCATCCGCAATGTGCTGTTGCTTTGCGGATTAGATTTGATTCAATTGAAGCAGGAAAACATAGAATTACAGTAAACTTTGTAGATGCAGATGGACAACATATAATTCCATCAGCTAATGGAGAAATTAATGTAAATTTTTCTGGTAAACAAAAAACAAAATCTGCAAATTTAATACTTAATATCCACCGGTTAAAATTAAAAGAATACGGTGAATATTCAATAGATTTAGCAATGGATACCAGAACAACGGCGCATTTGCCACTTTTTGTTAAAGAAAGAAAATAGACATTTTGTTATATAGAACTCGGTATTTTTACGCCTATGCTAAGCATGTTCGCCTACTCTAATCTACTTTCGTGATTAGCTGCGGCGGGTAAATTTGGTCATATAATTTACGTCAGAATCCGCCACAAAAATTGGAGGCAGATGCGTATTTACGAATGGAGGGAGTGAGTAAGCTGACACTTTGCTTACACTCAGTGTTTAATTCACAGACGTTTCACTATAATTTACGTTATATTAAAACGTAAATTATATATCCATTTAAGGAGGGGAAAATGCAATTATCAGTTTTAGTAGCAAAAATTCTTGCCATTACATATCTTTCTGCTGGTATTGCCGCAATTAGTGGTAAAATTACTTTTAAAAAGATAATTGAAGATTTTGAAAAATCTTCAGGGCTTACCTTTATTTCAGGGTTTATAACTCTTGTTATTGGTATGCTTTTGGTAGCATATCACAATATTTGGGTAACAGATTGGATTGTTCTTATTACTATTGTTGGGTGGATAGCATTATTAAAAGGAATTATACTTATTGCATTCCCACAATTTATTTTATCTTTTAAAAACATGTATAAAAATACTTATATATGGGGAGTTTTAATGATTGTTCTTGGACTTATTTTTGTTTATTTCGGTTTTCTAATTTAGGCTGTGGCCTTCAATAAAATAGCTTGACAGCTATTATAATAAGAGTTAATATGAATTCAATGGCACAATAAATTTTAATTTCTTTAATATTTTTAAAAGGAGGTGTTTGTGAGAAAACTTAGTATCCCAAAGTAAGTCTTTTTTTTGTAGTTGTAATAACGTTAAGTTTTCACGGTTGTACTTGTATCGACAAAAGAGTGAAATCAGCTTCAGCAGAAGCTGGATATGAAACACTTTCAATTGCTTATCCAACAGGTGATAGAAGTACCAGTGCCTTACTAATCGAGAAAATTTATCCAAGAGTTGTCATTCTCAATAATATATATAAGTATGTTATACATGTTACTAACTTAACTGATTTAAGCCTCAAGAATGTTACTCTTTCCGAAGTTATTCCTGATGGCTTTCAGTTAGCAGAAGCAAACCCAAATTATTCTAAAAAATCAGGGCAAGAAGTTATATGGGCTTTAGGAACATTATCTCCTAATGAAACAAGAACTATTGAATTAACAGGTAAAGCAGGTTCGAAAAATGATTTACCTTGTTGTACATCGGCTGATTATGATATTCCAAGTTTTTGTTCGACAACAAGTGTTGTCCAACCAGCAATATCTATTGATTTAGATGCACCTTCGTCCGTAACTGTTTGTGAAGAAATTCCTCTCACTATAACAGTTAAAAACGTTGGGGATAGTTACTTAGGAAATGTTGAAGTTACGAGTAATTTACCAAGTGGTGTATCAAGTTTAGGTAAAGATAAAATCAACATACGAGCTGGAAGTTTAAATGCTGATGAATCAAAAAGATATGTTGTTCGTGTTAAACCTCAACAGACAGGTTCTTTTAGGTTTCAAGCAACAGCTCAAGCTAATGGCGTTTCAGACGAATCAAGTACACAAACTACAAATGTTGGCCAACCAGAATTAACAATTAGTGCAAGAAGTTCTAGAGACGAAATTTATATTGGTCGTCCGATAGATTTTACAATCAATGTTAAAAACGTAAGCAGTGAGGAAGCTGTTTCAACCGTTGTCAAGGCATTGGTATCAGGAAACCTGAATTTAAAATCAGTTAGTGATAATGGTCAGGCTTCTGGTAGAGGTATTGTTTGGGATGTCGGTACATTAGGAAAAAATGCTTCAAAAAATCTTTCCTTTACAGCTGTTGGTATTGATTCAGGTAAAGCAGAAGTGCAAGCAGAAGCACGTGCTATATGTGCTGAAGCTGCTGTGGCTAAATCAAGTGCAAGTATTGAAGGCATTCCAGCACTTCTGTTAGAGGTCATTGATATTGATGACCCAATTGAATTAGGTAACCAAGAAACTTATATTATAACTGTTACTAATCAGGGAACTGCTACTGCAAAGAATATCGATGTTGTTGCTATCCTTGATGGAATGGAATATGTTTCTGATACTGGAGACACAAAAGCTTCTGTATCAGGTAATAAAGTAGACTTTGCTACGTTACCTCGATTAGGAGCACATCGGGTTGCCCAATGGAAACTAACAACGAAAGGTACTAAAACAGGAGACCTTCGTTTTAAAATTATCATGAACAGTGATGATTTAACTACTACAGTTGAAGAAACTGAATCTACATTTGTTTATTAATTTTTAGGGCAAAAAGTAACATGATTATACAAAAGGCAGTTCAATCTCCTGAGCTGCCTTTTTGTATGACATATATAGTTTTTTAAAATTGAATCTATACAGTACTTATTTTTGATGTTTTAATTAATAAATAAAGTTAGTGTTGAGTTTAATTTTCGCCACAAACTTTGGTGAATTTCCTGTCTGTCGGATGCAGGAATTCGCGCGAAGAAATTGGCGGCCAGTATCCGCCACAAAAATTGGCGGATCAAATTCGTGCATATGATTTATGTTCATTTGTACTCTCTGAATCATGTGTTTCCGCCTACGTCAAGTTATTTTCATGCTTGACTTCGGCGGATTCAATTCACACATATGATTTAGATTCGCTTACACTCTCTAAATCATGTGTTCATTGAACATTAAAGGAGGGGGTATGAAAGTTGTAAAAATTATTCTTGCTATTATCCTACCACCTGTTGCTGCATTTTTACAAGTTAATCTTACTCTTCACTTTTGGGTAAATATTATTTTAACTATACTGGGTTTCTTTCCTGGTATTATCCACGCACTGTGGCTAGTTTTAACAGATAAAAAACAATAAAGTAGTAATAAAATAATATTTTAATCAAGCCTCTTGTAATCAAAAGTTGCAAGGGGCTTTTTTATTTTTAAAAACATGTTGAAGATTATCTTTAAAAACTATAAAATAGACTAAGATTATGAAAAAGATTATAAAAATTACAATTAGTCTATTAATAATAACTGGGACTATTCTATTGGTATTATTTGGTTGGAATTATTACCACGAAAATAAAATACTTAATAAAATTATTAATCGACTTGAAGCAGATTCTCGTATTGCAAAAGTCATGGTAACAGCTATTTCTTCTAATAAAGAAAATAGCAAAAATTTGACTACTATTAAATTTTTAGAATATAATACAAAAGGTCAACCTCTTAAACCCAAATATTTCACCTTTTCAGGTAATATTATACAATTCCAATCACTTGTCATTCGTTTCGATGATATTTATATAAGAAAAAAAGATAAATTTAGAGGTAAAAGTGCCTACCTTTTTTGGAAAGCTTTTATGTTAGATGGCGAAAATACAGAAGAATACACAATAACCAGATTGAACAAAGTTCCAAAAGGATATGAAGTTATAAAAGGAAAAAGTGGTTTTGAAGAAAAATTATGGAAAAAGTTTTGGACATATGCTTTTGATAATAAAAAAGCAAATAATATGGGTATAAAAAATGCTCAGATAGAAGCACCGGGTACAAAATTCATACCTGGCATGATATATACCATAAAGATAGAACACGATGGAGGTATGCGAATAGATTCAGAGCCGGTGCCGGAAATCCTAAGAGGTGAAAAAATACTTTCCGAGTAAATAAAAAAATTAAGAGCCCAATGTTACTGAGGTAAAAAAAGAAAATTCTCATTTAGTGTTTTGGTTAAATCCTTATGCAGAAATTGCACAAAGCATTGCACGCAAATTCTTAGATAAATACAAACTTCGGCAAAAAAACAAAGTTCAAGTTGTAAATTATATGTTTAGAATTAAAAGGATTAAAAACAAGAAAATTTAGCAAAAATCCCAAAGGAGATAAGATGCATATTTTACAAATAATCTCAATTATATTAGAAGTTGTAATTGCGGTAATGGGTATAATGATAGCCGTTAGAAATAAGAAAAGCTACGGTTGGTTTATAACTTTAACTTTTGTTATCTATACCTTTTATGATATAGTTAATTATCTGGGGTTGATAGTACCTGAAAATATTTTATACGGGATTTTCTTTGTAGCTACTATTTCGATTTTCTGGGCAGTGTTTAGTATTTTAAAAAGATAAAGCAAGAAGTTATGATGTCCCCCGATAATCCTATACCATACAGTTAACTTAGTCTTTTGTATTATTACCGAATATTCCTCTCTCTTTAAATTATAATTAACATAAATAAAATACTTGGTTTTTTAGTCAGTATATGCTAATTTATAGAAGTGATTTAAGCTTTTATATAGAGGTGATTTTAGTGAACATACCGGATAAGGTAAGAAATTTATTCGAAAAGCAGGATTTAGTTGCTTTTGGAACAGCAGATAAACAGGGCATTCCGAATGTCGTTCCTATTTTCTGGAAAAAGATACTGGATAAAGAAAGTGTTATATTAATCGATAATTTTATGGATATGACAAAGAATAATGTTTTAGAAAATAAAAATGTCTGTGTTTCTTTTTGGGACGCCGAAACCAACGAAGCTTATAAGATGAAAGGAAAAGCTGTCTATCATACAGAAGGTCCTGTGTATGATGAAGGCAAAGAATTTATACAATCAAAAGACCCTAAAAAAGACCCAAAAGGAATGGTTGAAATAAAAATAAATGAAATTTACAGTTTAAATCCGGGTTCTAAAGCAGGCGAGAAAATTAATTCATAGAAAATAATTTCACATAAAAGTTAGAAGAAAAACATTAAATTAAAAAATGAAGAAATGTCCATATTGTGCTGAAGAAATCCAGGATGAGGCGATAAAATGTAGGTATTGTGGAGAATTTTTAGATAAAAAACCTCAAGAAAAAACTAAATGGTATTACAAAACCTCTTCTTTAGTTATTTCTTTTTTAGCTTTAGGGCCATTTGCTTTGCCTTTATTATGGGTCAATCCACGTTTTAGCAAAAAATTTAAAATAATTCTCACTATAATAATATTGATATTAACTTATTTTGTATTTAAAATTATTGCCAGGTCTGTTAAGGAAATAATGAGTTATTATAATCAAATACTTCAATTCTAAAAAATAAAAAATTTATTATCATAAAAAAAATTATATAGATTAAGTTTTAATTTAATGTTTAGAATAATTATAGTTTCATTTTTCATATTTATAATTGCTGTTTTAATGTCCATAGTAGGCCGTGGCGGCGGGAATTTTTATGTTCCTGTTATGGTTGCTTCAGGACTTGCGATGCACGAAGCGGCAACCGTTGCCCAGTTTATTTTATTTTGCACAGCTATTTCTGCACTGCTAATATTTCAGAAGAATAAAACAGTAGATTGGAAGCTGGCATTAGTCCTTGACCCTCCGACTGATATAATGGCATTTGTCGGAGGGTATTATGCGCATCTATTCAGCGGAGATATTTTAAAATTCATTTTTGCCTTTTTGCTTGTTATTGCCGGCTTTTTTATGCTTTATTCTTTTAAAGAAAAGAAATTAGAAAGCCAAAGGTATTTTGGTTTTTGGCATCGTAAATTTGGCGATAATAGTTATGTTGTTAATCTCTGGTTTGCTATTCCGATTACGGCATTGACAGGATTGGTAGCCGGTATGGTCGGAATATCCGGAGGAAGTTTTAAAATTCCTTTGATGGTACTTGCTTGTGGTGTTCCGATGCGAATTGCCGTGGGTACTTCTTCGGCAATGATAGCGGTTACGGCATTAATGGGTTTTTTGGGACATACAGCCGCAGGAGATTTAAATCTTTACTGGGCTATCCCTTTAATAATTATAGCCATTCTGGGAGGTTTAATCGGCGGGAAAGTTTCACTAAAGACCAAACCCGGTAATCTTAAAAGAATTTTTGCTTATACTACTTTAATTGCAGCCGTTTTTATGATAATAAATGCTTTTTTATCAAAGTAATATTATTAAGAAAGATAGATATTTTGTGTATATGTTAAAAAGCTAATAGCTCGAAGCCAAAAGCTGAAAGAGAAATATCCGATTTCCTAAACTCGAAATCTCCTGAAGATATTTGGCACAAACTGAATTTAATAACCAAAGCTAAAATATAAAACTTATAAACAAAACCAAAAGCTTAACTGAATATGAATAATGAGCTAAAAAGAGAACTAAACTTACTTGATATTTTCTGTCTTGCTTCTGGAGCTAT
>JAGYNU010000033.1 GCA_018399975.1 Candidatus Omnitrophota bacterium | reverse complement strand
TATAATAATTTAAGGAAGTTAAATAAGAAATGTTTATTTTGCAGAACTATCTATTTGTGCAGATACATATTTTACTAACTTTTCTTTGGTATTCTCGGATATATCCGTAAACATAACCCCAACATAATAAGATTCTTCTTCTGGAATACGAGCCTCCCATATTGGCAAAGCTTTAACAATTATATCAGAATCTTCAACAGAAAACTGCATTATAAGGGGAGAATTTTTAGAAATAGGGACAGAAGATTTTAAACGGCAGCCGCCAGCACTAATATCTTCAATCTGAGCATTATTCATCTGACTTTCTGCTACAAACTGAACCGGCGTTTTAAAATCCAATCTTGGGTCTTTACGTCTTTCGTTTCGTTCAATATTCTCCATTTGTCCTCCTATATAAGAAGTATATCATATAAATCTTAATTTGTCAAATAACTTTAAAAAACTTAATGCTAACATATAAGTATCACACATATATATAGTTATATATATTTCCTAACTACAATAGTTGCATTATGCCCTCCAAAACCTAAAGAATTTGTCAAAGCCAAATTTACTTTTTTCTCCTGCGGTTGATTTGGAACATAATTTAAATCACATTCCGGGTCAGGAGTTTCATAATTTATAGTAGGAGGAACAATCTTATTACAAATACTTAAAACGGTAGCTACCAATTCTACTCCTCCAGCTGCGCCTAATAAATGACCAGTCATAGATTTAATTGAACTTATCAAAACATCTTTAGCTCGGTCTTTAAATAATAATTTTAGTGCTTTTGTTTCTACTCTGTCATTTGCCAATGTCGAAGTCCCATGAGCATTAACATAATCAACTTTATCGGCATCTTCTTCTGCATCTTCTAATGCAAGCTCCATGCATTTAGAAGGAGTTTCTGCAGTAGGATCTGGAGCAGTTATATGATAAGCATCTGCAGTAGCCGCATATCCTGCAACTTCAGCATATATTTTTGCTTTCCTTCTTTTAGCATGTTCTAACTCTTCTAAAATAACAATACCAGCTCCTTCTGCCATAATAAAACCATCTCTGTTTTTATCAAAAGGCCTGCTGGCTTTTTGAGGTTCATCATTACGCACAGAAAGAGCTTTCATAGAACAAAAACCTCCTAAACCTAAAGGTGTTATGCAACTTTCCGTCCCACCGGTAATCATTACATCGGCATCTCCGCGTTGCACGGTCTTAAAAGCTTCTCCTATAGAATGATTTCCTGAAGCACATGCAGTAACTATAGCATAATTTGGACCTTTAACATTTAGATACATAGCAACCTGCCCTGAAGCCATATTAACTATTAACCTAGGGATAAGAAACGGAGATATCTTAGAAGGCCCTTTTTCCAACAAAATCTTATGCTGTTGCTCAATAGCATAAAGACTACCTATTCCAGAACCTATCAAAACCCCGATTCTATAAGGATTTTCTACTTTTACATCAAGGCCAGAGTCTTTATAAGCCATATCACTAGCAATTAATGCAAATTGGACAAATTTATCCATACGACGAACTTGCTTAAAAGAAATAGATTCAGGTATTTCAAATTCTTTAATTTCCCCAGCTATTCTTGAAGAAAATTCGCTGGCATCAAAAGATTCAATTTTTGATACACCACTTTTAGAGTTTATGATAGATTTCCAAAAGCTTTCTACATTATTCCCTATGGGGGTTAAAACCCCCATTCCAGTTACCACTACACGTTTTTTCATAAATTTAATCTCATCTTTAAAATTATTAAAGTAGCAAAATCTAAATTATTATTAAATTTCGCCTTTTTTATCTTTTATATAATCTACCGCATCTCCAACAGTTCTCATTTTTTCAGCATCTTCATCAGGAATTTCTAAATCATACTCCTCTTCTAACGCCATAACTAATTCGACTGTATCCAAAGAATCAGCACCTAAGTCATCGATAAAAGAAGCATCTTCAGTAATCTCCTCTGCTTTAACTCCTAACTGTTCAGCTATCATAGATTTAATCTTTTCAGGAACTGCCATCCTTATACACCTCCTTAATGAGGTCATCACTTACGGAATGCTAATGACGTAAGTGATATGACCGAATTAACCCCCAAGAATTGATTTGCGAAGCAAATCATTGTGGGGTATAGTTATATCAAAACTTTAATGTTCAATGAACACATGATTTAGAAAGCACAATCGAATCTAAATCATATGTGCGAATTTCACCCGCCTATGTTTTGTAGCGAGTCAATCCGCCGTAGCTAATCACGAAAAAGAGTAAATTAGCGTAGGCGGAAAACACTGAACCCTTTAGGGTGAAATATCTAAGTAAATAAAATTATTACAGTTTTTATATATAAAAGCCACCGTCTACAACTATAACCTGGCCCGTAATATAATTTGATAAATTACTGCTCAAAAATAAAACGGTATTAGCTATATCTTCGGGTTCCCCGAATTTACCCATAAAAATCTGATTTAACATCTTTTCTTTTACAGGCTGAGGTATTTTTTCTGTCATGCTGGTCTTAATAAAACCTGGTGCAATAGCATTTACATTTATATTTCTGGAAGCTAACTCCTTAGCAATAGTTTTAGTTAAACCAATTACTCCAGCTTTAGAAGCAGAATAATTTGCTTGCCCGGGATTGCCCATTAAACCTACAATAGAAGCAATATTTACGATTTTTCCAGACTTTTGCTTCATCATCATTTTAGAAATCACTTTACTACAGATAAAAGTACCTTTTAGGTTTACCTTTATAACCACATCCCATTCTTCTTCTTTCATTCTCATAACTAAAGCATCTTTAGTAATACCTGCATTGTTGACAAGTATATCTATCTTACCAAATTTGTCAAGTATTTTGTCTGCATATTTATTTACTTCTAAATAATCAGTTACATCTACTGGTTGAATTAATACCTTATCTTTAAATTCATCCTTTGCCTCAGAAACAGCCTCTTGATTGATATCCCATATTACAGGTTGTGCTCCATTCTCTAAAAATTTCGAAATAATTTCTTTACCTATTCCTCTTGCTCCTCCAGTTACTACGGCAACTTTATCTTGTAACAGCATAAGAAACTCCTTTTAAAATTACATTTCATTAATAAAATTATCTATATCAGACTTTGTTTCTATATTGTATATCGACAGAGAACGGTCTATTCTTCTTAACAAGCCTGCTAAAACTTTACCAGGGCCTATTTCTAAAAAAGTAGTTACTCCTGTATCTAACATAAGTTCCATAGATTTTTGCCAATATACAGAAGAATCAACTTGGGCTATTAAATTTTCCTTTATCTCATCTGGATTTATATGATATCTACCTGTAACATTACTTATAAATAAAGTTTGAGGCGGTTTTATATCTATTTTTTGAATAAATTTTTTTAATTTATCTCTCGCAGGCGCCATCAACCGAGAATGATAAGCTCCTTTTACTTTTAATGGGATAACTCTTTTAGCATCATATTCTTTAACTAATTTTACTGCCTCTTTAATCTTTTCCGATTCCCCAGAAATAACAATTTGACCCGGACAATTCAAATTTGCAATATCTACATCAGCTTCCTTACATATTTTATCTACTTTACTCTCTTTTAATCCTATAATACTAACCATAGAACCTTTAATTTCTTCAGCAGATTCTTGCATATAACGGGCTCTTCTCAAAACCAAATTTATACCATCCTCGAAAGATATGCATCCTGCAAAAACTAAGGCTGTATATTCCCCTAAACTTAATCCTGCAGTAGCCGTAGGAATAATATCAATGTTTTCGTTTATACTGGATAAAAAATATTTTAAACAAACTATAGAAACAGTAAAAATAGCTATTTGACAAAGCACTGTATCAGCTAAATCTTCCTTTGGGCCTTCAAAACATAACTGGACTAAATCTTCACCTGTTACATTACTAGCAATATCAAATATTCTTTTGGCATAATCAAAATTTTCATAAATATCCTTGCCCATGCCAACATATTGCGCCCCCTGTCCTGGAAAGATATAAGCAAATTTAGTTAGAGATTTATATTTATTTTCTACCATTTTATAACATTCGCTCCCCAAACCAACCCTCCGCCAAAGGCAACCAATACAACTATATCACCTTTTTTAATAAAATTCTGTTTTACAGCTTCAGCAAGTGCAACAGCTGTAGAAGCACCAGACATATTTCCATATTTCTGGATATTTATAAAAAACTTTTCTACAGGAACATTTATGGCTCTACTTACAGCTTTTAATATCCTAATATTAGCTTGGTGCGGAACAATTACATCTATATCACTGTAAGTAAGACCTGCTTTTTTTAAAGATATTTTTATAGACTCTTCCATTCTTCTAACAGCTACTTTAAATAATTCTGACCCTTCCATTTTGAGATAATGTAACCTTTTATCTATAGTCTCATGTGTCGCAGGCATCCTAGAACCCCCGGCTGGTACTTTTAATAAATATCCATAGTTTCCATCTGCTTTAAGATAACTTGAAAGTATACCATTATCGTCTTTCGACTCTGATAAAATACATGCACCTGCTCCATCTCCAAAAAGAACACAAGTGTTACGGTCTTCCCAATCGGTAATAGAAGATAATTTTTCTGTCCCTACAACTAAAACATTCTTATATTGCCCTGATTTAACAAACTTTTCTCCTATAGAAACAGCATAGGTAAATCCTGTACAAGCTGCACTAATATCAAAAGCAGCAACAGATTCAATGCCTAATTCTTTTTGTATTAAGCAAGCGGTAGAAGGGAAAAACATATCTGCAGTTATTGAAGCAACAATTATCAAATCTATTTCTTCAGGTTTTAAACCAGCATCAGCTATTGCCTCTTTAGATGCTTTATAACCCATATCACTGGAAGCTGTATTATCATCCGCTATACGCCTCTGTTTTATCCCTGTTCTGGTAGTTATCCATTTATCACTAGTATCAACTATATTTTCTAAGTCTTTATTAGTTAAAATTTTATCTGGCAAATATTTTCCAACACCTTTAATATGAACTCTATTTTTATCAGACATATTAATACCTCAACTTTCTAACTTTAGTTCCTCTAAAATATGCTTATTAATATCGTGCTTTATAGATTCACTGGCTACTCTTATAGCATTTTTAATAGCTTTAGTTTTAGAAGAACCATGTGAAATAATACAAATACCTTTCACTCCTAAGAGTAATGCTCCACCATATTCTGCAGGATTAATTTCTTTATACAAGTTCTTAAAAGCATTACGGGCCAATAATCCTCCCAACTTAGATACCAAATTTTTATTCAAGTATTTTTTAATTAAAATAGCTATAGAATTGGCAAAACCTTCTAACACTTTTAATGTTATATTACCTACAAACCCATCGCATATAATAACATCGCATATTCCACTAAATACATCTGCTCCTTCTAAATTTCCGACAAAGTCTAAGTTGCTGGAACTTAATAACTTATGAGAAGACTTTAAAAAATCTGTACCTTTACTTTCTTCCTCCCCTATGTTAAGAAGACCAACCTTTACTTGTTGTTTTTTTAACACATATTTAGAATACACTTCACCCATTATTGCATACTGAAGAAGATGTGACGGACGAGGATCTATATTAGCTCCTGCATCTATAAGTAAAGAATAGCCTTTTAAAGTTGGCAAAACTGTAGCAATTCCAGGGCGATCAATACCAGGAAGCAATCCTAAATTTAATGTAGTCGAACAAACAGCTGCTCCCGTATGTCCTGCAGTAATTAAGGCATCAGCTTGCTTATTTTTAACCAAATTTACAGCTACATTGATAGAAGAATCTTTTTTTGACCTAACACTTGCAGTGGGAGAATCTTCCATATTAACTACCTGTGAAGCATGATAAATAGTTATTCTATCAGGCAAATTATCAAACAATCCTCTAATTCTATTCTCATTACCTACTAATATTATTTCAATATCTTCTAATTCATCTAAAGCTCTAAGAGCACCTTTAACTATCGAATCAGGCGCATAGTCTCCCCCCATTGCATCTAATACTATTTTCATCTTATTTTTCTACCTTTTATCTTTACTTATTTTCTTTAATTTGTTTGCCTTTATAATACCCACAATTTGGACATATATAATGCGGCCTTTTCAAATGGCCACATTGAGGGCACTTAACTAAATCTGAGGATTTTACTTTCTTATTAGCCTTTTTTTTATCACGTCTTGATTTAGAATGTCTTCTTTTTGGGACTGCCATTTAAAACTCCTTTTTATTATATTTGTATTTACTATTTTGTAAGCTTAGAAAATGAATTATTTAGTTCTTGTTTTTCACAGTCACAATCGTATAAATTTAAATTTTTGCCGCACACTGGACATAATCCTTTACAATCATCTTTACACAAAGGCTTACTCGGATAACTTAAAATAATTTCATTTCTTATATCTTCAGTAATATCTAAAAACTCTTGGTCAAAAGATAAATCATACTTTAAATATACACTATTTTTAATATGTCTTTCAAATTCTTCAAGACAACGCACACACCTGAATTTTCCATTATAAAGATAATTAACTTTTACATCAAGTTTATTATCTTTAAATTTTACTTTAATTTCAGCATCCACATATTCTAATTTAATAAATCTATCTATATTTAAATCCAGCTCTTCTGATTTGTAACGATTCTTAAAAACACTTTCATCACCAGATTTAGATATATCTTTTAAAGCTATATTCATATAAAAGTTTTTTCAAAACTTAACTACTTTTTTAAAACACTTTCTGTTTCTTTTGCAATCATTAATTCTTCGTTAGTCGGAATTACTAAAACTTTTGTTTTATTATTATCTAAAATATTTTTTAATCCGCTTACAATATATTCTCTTATCTTTGATTCATGTTCTCCTATTCCAGCTGTAAATACTAAAGCATCTAAACCTTGCATAACAGCATAATAACTACCTACATATTTAATTATCTTATATACAAATATTTTAATAGCTAACTTTGCTTTATTATTACCCTCTTCGGCTGCCTTTTCAACTTCTCTCATATCATTACTCACACCTGAAATACCTAATAAACCACTTTTTTTATTCAACAATTCGTCTATCTGATTGACAGATAATTTTTCCTTCTTTATCAAATAATAAATTATAGCCGGATCTAAATCCCCACATCTAGTCCCCATTAATAAACCCTCTAATGGCGTAAATCCCATTGAGGTATCAATAGATTTCCCGCAATTTACAGCCGTAATGCTACAACCATTTCCTAAATGACAAGTAACGAGTCTAAGTTCTGACAATGGCCTCTCTAATTTTTTTGCAGCCTCAATAGCTACATATTTATGACTCGTCCCATGGAATCCATATCTGCGCAGATTATATTTCTTGTAATATTCATAGGGTAACCCATATATATAGGCATGTTCGGGCATAGTGTGGTGAAAAGCTGTATCAAAAACAGCAACTTGAACCATATCAGGCAATACATGCTTTACTGCTTCTATACCCTTAACTGCTGGAGGGTTATGTAAAGGTGCAAGTTCTGAATAGTCTTTTATAGTTTTTAAAACATTATCATCTACTACAACTGAACTTATAAATTTTTCTCCTCCATGAACAACTCTATGCCCTACAGCACGCACATAATTTATATCTTCAATGATACCGTATTCCTTATCTAATAAAAGATCAATTGCTAATTTTATAGCAGATTTATGGTCATAAACTTGAACTTCTCTATTACAAATACTTTTTCCTTTATAATTCTGATAACTTAGTTCGGCTTGCTTTTGGCCTATCCTTTCTATTATACCATTAGCTATAGATTTATCTTGGCCTGTATCAAATAATTTATATTTAACAGAAGAACTACCTGAATTTATAACTAATATTAACATTTCTTTCTGAAAATTATTTTCTTAATTTATTTGCACGAACCGAAACCATAGCAACAGTATCAACTATATCTTTTACTACACATCCTCTGGACAAATCGCTACAAGGGGTTTTAAATCCCTGAAGAATAGGGCCTACAGCTCTGGCTTTAGCAAGACGCTGAACTAACTTGTAAGAAATATTACCTGATTCTAAATTTGGAAATATCAATATATTAGCATCTCCTTTGATAACACTGTCAGGGGCTTTCTTTTTAGAAACACTTTCAACCAAAGCTGCATCTACTTGAAGCTCGCCATCTACCAACAAATCAGGCAGTTTTTTTCTAATTTTATTTAAAGCTTTTTTTACTTTATCAACATTTTCACCCTCTGCACTTCCCTTAGTAGAAAAACTCAATAAAGCCACTTTAGGTTCTATGTTTCTAAAAAGGGCTTTAAACAAATCTACTGATGCAACAGTAATATCAACTAATTGTGTTGATGAAGGATTTTTTATAACCCCGCAATCAGCAAAAATAAAAAACCCATGCTTTTGATAAATACAACTTGGAACAACTATAATAAACGAACTAGAAACCCTGGATATGCCTTTAACTTTATCCAAACAACGTATAGCTGCTTCAATAACGTGCTTACTGGTATAAGTTGCTCCAGCCACAAAACCATCGAATTTACCACTACGGCATAATAAAGCTGCTATATAAATCTTATTACTTAAAATGATAGATTTTACTTCTTTTTTACTGATTTTTTCCCCTTTAGACAAACATATCCGGCTATAAACATCAATCAAATAATTTATATTTTTACTTATAGTATAATCAAAAATCTCTAAATTTTTAAAAATATTCTTTGTTTCAATTTTAGAAAACTTCTTTTCAATGGTTTCCTTAATCTTTTTTTCTGAACCAATAAAAACAATCTTAGCAATATCTTGTTTAATTATTTCATATGTCGCTTTAAGAATACGTAAATCTTCATACTCTGGCAAAATTATCTTTTTGGATTCAAGTTTCTTAGCATCTTTTCTAATTTTAGTTAAAATATCCATAGCTATTTTTTTATTTAGAAAATTTATTTTTTAACGCTTTTGAAACAATAGGAGGAACAAAACAACTTAAATCTGCTCCTAAAAAAGCTGCTTCTTTAATTAATGTTGAAGATATATAAGAATAAGATTCATCAGGTATCATAAAGATAGTCTCTATCTCAGGAGCCAATTTTCTATTGGTAAGTGCCATTTGAAATTCATATTCAAAATCGGTGAACATTCGAATACCACGAATTATTTTATTTGCATTTTTACTTCTGACATAATCTATTGTCAAACAATCAAAATCATCAACTTCTATCTGTGGAATATCAGCTGTAGTTTTCTTTAACATCTCGACCCGTTCTTTAACACTAAACAAAGCAGATTTGTCTTTATTATTGGCTACTGCGACAATAACTTTATCAAACAACTTTGTTGCTCGTTTAACTAAATCCAAATGGCCGTAAGTTACAGGGTCAAAAGACCCGGGATAAACCGCATTCATAATTAAAGTTATAAAAACTCCATTTAAAATTCTTATTTATAAAACACAACTTTGGTGCTACCATAAACTTGTTCACGAAACTTTTTTAATCGATAAAAACTACTGGAAATATCTTTTTTAGAAGGAATTTCTGCTATTACCAAACCAGCGTTATTTAGTATATCATACCTCCCAATTACAGACAAGCATTTTTCAGCTAAATTACTACTATAAGGAGGGTCTATAACTATAATATCAAATTTGTCTTCTTTAACTTTTCTTTCTTTTAAAAAAGCTAAAGCATTTTCACAGAAAATATCTATATTATCAATATTTTGCCTTAATAAAGATAAATTATGTTTTAAAATAGATACACAGACTGAATTATTATCTACAAATGTTACATGATTTGCTTTTCTTGAAATCGCTTCAATTCCTACATTACCATATCCGCTAAATAAATCTAAAAAGATGCTATTTTCAATACTTATACCTATTATATCAAATAAAGCTTCTTTAACTTTATCTTTTGTAGGGCGAATATTTAATTTTGTACTGCCTTTTAATTTTAAACCTTTAAAACTGCCTGATATTACACGCATATGTTTTCTATGCTCCGATTAATTTTAAATCTGACTTTTTATATTTAGAGTTTATTCTTTTCTTTAATTTATCATAACATTTATTTTTTAGAAAAGGATGTTTCTTTATAATGTCAAATGCTTCCCTTCTCGCTTTTTCTAAAATATGTATATCTCTTAACAAATGAGCTATCTTAAATTCTGTTATTCCATGCTGCTTTGTCCCCACAAACTCTCCCGGACCTCTTAATTTTAAATCCACTTCAGCAATTTTAAACCCATCAACTGTATTTACTAACGTTTCCAATCTTTGTTCAGCATCTAAAGTTTGTGTATCTGATACCAAAATACAATAAGGTTTAAAACCAGCTCTACTAATTCGTCCTCTCAGCTGATGCAATTGAGAAAGTCCAAATCTTTCTGCATTTTCTACCATCAACACTGAAGCATTAGGAATATCAACTCCTACTTCTATAACTAATGTTGTAACTAATATTTTTATTTTGTTTTTTAAAAAACCATCTAAAACTTTATCTCTCTTCTCTGGTTTCATACGCCCATGAAGAAGCCCTACTTTAAAATCTTTAAAAATATCCTTTCTGAATTTCTCATAAATAAAAGTAGCAGCTTTTAAATCTGCCTTAGAAGAATCTTCTACCAATGGACAAACAACATAACATTGTCTACCTTTTTCCAGCTGTCTTTTTATAAAATTATGCGCCTGACTTTTTTTGTCTTCACTAATCCAGTAAGTATCAGCAAGTTTTCTGCCAGGAGGTAAACTGTCAATAATAGAAATATCCATATCTCCATATAAGGCTATTGTAAGTGTCCGTGGTATAGGAGTAGCAGTCATCAATAAAACATCAGGATAGCTTCCTTTTTTACGCAATTCTGCTCTTTGCAATACTCCAAAACGATGTTGTTCATCGATTATAACCAACCCTAACTTAGAAAAATTAACTTTTTCCTGTATCAAAGAATGTGTCCCAATAATCAAATCTACTTTACCATTTTCAATATTATCTCTCGCCTTTTTATTCGATGCAGGATTTAAACTACTTATAAGTAATCCTACACTAAAATTCAATTTTGAAAACAGCGATTTAAACTTTCGATAATGTTGTAAAGCCAATATCTCCGTAGGAACCATAAAAGCTACTTGATATCCGTTACTTAAACTGAGTAAACTGGCAAACATAGAAACAACTGTTTTCCCACAGCCAACATCTCCTTGTAATAACCTATTCATAGGGTGTGAACTACACATATCCGAAACAATTTGATTTATTACTTTTTTTTGACTATTTGTTAGCTGAAAGTTAAGTAGATCCTGCAATTTAAGAAAAAAATCTCTTTTTACTTTATGAGAAATGCCTTTATTTTTCTTTAATATCCGCATTCGTTTAAAAGCAACTAAAATCTGCAACATAAAAAATTCATCAAATATTAATCTTTCTTTTGCTTTAAAATATTCATTTTTATTATTCGGAAAATGAATTTGACCTAAAGCTTTATAAATATTTATCAATTTATTGCGTTTTAAAACATCTTCTGGTAAAAATTCTTCTACTTTATTTACCGATTTTATAATATTATACATTATTTTTCTTAACCTTTTTTGGTTTAATCCTTTAGTTAACTTATAAATAGGAACAATACGCCCCATATGTATAGAATTAGCTTCATCTTGAACAATTTCATACTCAGGAGATGTAATTTGTAAAGGCCTATAAGAACTTTCAATTTTGCCATGTAAAACTAATTCAGTGTTTTTCTTAATAGTATTTTTTAAATAAGCCTGATTAAACCAAATTGCATAGATCACTCCTGTTTTATCTTCCACAGCAGCTTGAAAAATAGCCATTCTTCTTCTACTCCTGCGCAAATTAGTAGCAATAACTTTTCCTTTAATTGTTTCTACATTGCCAGGTTTAATTTTATTTATACAAGTAAATTGACTTCTATCTTCATGTCTTAATGGAAAATAATATAATAAATCCTCAACAGTATATATATCTAATTTATTTAATAATTTGTATACTTTAGGACCTATGCCTTTTACATATCGAGCTGAAGAATTTAAAGAAAATCTATCTTGCATAATTTTATATGGTATGATAAAATTACTTAAATTTTGAAAAGTATATAATCAAGGCTATTTTATCAGGAGGGCTAAAAATGTCAAGAACATGCTACATTTGCGGGAAAGGAACCATTTCTGGAAATTCTATAAAAAGAAGGGGTTTAGCTAAGAGAAAAGGCGGCGTTGGCAAAAGAATAACTGGCAAAAGCAAACGCACATTCAAACCTAATTTGAAAAAAGTTAAAATTTTAGAAGACGGTAAG
>JAGYNU010000032.1 GCA_018399975.1 Candidatus Omnitrophota bacterium | reverse complement strand
TATAACAGAAAGCAGGAAAGTGGGTACGATGTACCTAAACCTGCCCCTATAGGAGTATTTTTTAGTTGACATCTAATAAAAAGTGGTGTATAGTTACATCGTAGTTAGATTAGAGATAGTATGAATTTTTACAAAGCCGCAAGGTAGAGTAGAATTTACCTTGCGGTTTTTTTATTATAGAAGGACTACACAAAGTTCGTGTAGCCTTTAATTACAGTAGTTAATTTTAGATTACAATGATTACTTTAGCAATCAGAAAATCTTTGTAATCTTTTATAATCTATGCAATTAACAGCCCTGAGCAGATTTTGTGAAAGGCTGTATGTTAATGATTCAAGGAGGTGAAATAAAAATGGCAAATGGAACAGTGAAATGGTTCAGCAATTCTAAGGGTTACGGTTTTATCGCGACTGAAGAAGGAGAAGATGTATTTGTGCACCATAGTAATATCCAGGGTAATGGATACAAATCTTTGCATGAGAATCAATCAGTTGAGTTTGAAGTAGAGAAAGGACCTAAAGGATTAACAGCTGTTAATGTAACGGGAATATAGTCTTATTTAAAAGGATTATATTAAGCCCCTTGTTATTTTTTATAACAAGGGGTTTTTTTATGTATGTAAAAGAGTATGTTATTTTATTTAAATAGGTGTTTACTTTTGGTAATATATAAACTATTTTTTTGCTTTACTTTATTGTCTTTTTTTTGATATACTTATTTTCAAAATAGATTTAATCTTTTGTATGTTACGATAAAAACTGGAGTTCGAATTTTGAGTTTATCTTATCCATTTAGAATATTGGGCAATCAAGTTATTTTTTTTATTAGTGAATTAGGAAAAATGGTATGTTTCCTGTTAAGTTCTTTGTATTATATGCTATTTCCTCCTTATCTTGTAAGTAGAATAATTAAGCAAATTTATTTTATCGGAGTTAAAACAGTTTTGGTTATAGCTTTAACAGGGTTATTTACAGGTATGGTTCTAAGCCTTCAGTCTTATTATGTTTTGGTTAGTTTTGGGGCTGAATCAAAACTTGGTTCTATTTTGGCATTATCTTTGATACGAGAATTAGGGCCAGTTATTGCTGCATTAATGGTCATAGGACGTGCTGGTTCTGCTTTAACATCTGAAATTGGTATTATGTGTATATCAGAACAGATAGATGCTTTGGATGCTATGGCTTTAAATCCTTATAAGTATTTAGTGGTGCCTAACTTATTAGCCGGAATTATTTCTCTTCCAATTTTGACTTCTCTATTTATTGTTGTTGGGATTTGGGGAGGATATTTAGTTGGAGTTGAATTGACCGGCTTATCAAGCGGGACATTTTTTGCGGCGATTGCCGAATCAGTTATTTTAAAAGATATTTTGCTAAGTTTATATAAATCATTGTGTTTTGGGTTGTTAATTACCTGGGTAAGTTGCTATAAGGGTTTTTGTATTACTCGTGTATCTGGTTTTGGAGCCGAAGGTGTAGGTAAAGTAACAACTCAAGCAGTAGTCCTTTCATCAATTCTTGTGTTAATTTTTGATTATTTTATTACATCTATTATGATTTTTTGATATTTTTAGTTAGATTTTAAAATAAAATGAGTTATAAAATGATAGAAATTGTTAATTTGCATAAAAGATTTGATAGCCAAGAAGTTCTTAGAGGAGTTAATTTGAAAATCAATAAGGGGCAAACTTTTGCTTTGATTGGAAGCAGTGGGAAAGGTAAATCAGTTTTATTAAAGCATATTATCGGTTTATTAAAGCCGAATGAAGGTCAAGTCTTTGTGGATAATAAAAATATTGGTAACTTGCGTGGAAGAAAGCTTAAAAAATTAAAAGACCGTATTGGAGTTGTATTTCAAGGAGGTGCTTTGTTTGATTCTTTAACTGTATTTGATAATATAGCATTTCCTTTACGTGAAAAAACCAAACTTAGTTCGAAGCAGATAAAGGAAGAAGTGTTGAAGGAGTTATCTAAAGTCGGTTTGGAAGAAAAAGAAACTTTAAATAAATATCCTGCTCAAATAAGCGGGGGTATGAGGAAACGGGTTGCCCTGGCAAGGTGTTTGGTGATGGACCCGGAAATAATTCTTTTCGATGAGCCTACAACTGGGCTTGACCCTATTGCTGTTAAAAATATTCACAATTTAATTAAAAAACTTCAAAAAGAACGCGAGTTAACTGCCTTAATTGTTAGTCATGAAATTCCGGAAATTTTTGAAATTGCAGATAAAGTTGCTATGTTATATCAGGGGAAAATTATTACTGTTGGAACTCCAGAAGAAATAGTAAATTCAGAAAATTCTATTGTTCAAAGTTTTATTAGGAAAAAATTAGAAGAAATTTTTTCTTATTATGAATTAAAAAAAAATGTTAAAGGTGGGTTAGATGAAAAAAGCTAATATTGAAATTATTGTTGGTATTTTTGTGTTATTAGGTTTAATAAGTATGGCTTATGTTTCTATTAATTTAGGGAAGGTGGATTTTTTTGAAAACGGATATTATCCTATCAAAGCTAAGTTTACTTCTGTTACAGGATTAAAGACAAATACCAGTATCGAAATATCAGGTGTTCCTATAGGAAAGGTTACGGATATTAAATTGAAGGATTATCAGGCCGAAGTTACTATGTTGATTAAAAATGGTGTAGAAATTCAAGATGATGCAATAGCTTCGATTCGTAGTAAAGGTATTTTAGGAGAAAAATATATTTCGGTTTCTCCCGGGGCATCGGATATTATTCTTAAACCTGGAGACACATTATTCGATACTGAACCTTCTATTGAGTTATTATCTCTAATTAAAAAGTTTGCTTTATAAAAAGATTAAATGCTAATGAAAAATATAATTTCTTTAAGTGCGTTTATTGTATTATCTTTTATTATATCTTCTTTACTATTGGCGCAGGGAGAAGAAAAAACTCCCAAGAATGTTATTATGGGAACGGTTGAAAGAGGTTTAAAAGTTCTTAAAAATGCTTCCTTAAAAGAAAATGAAGATGTATCTGAATATAAAAAAAAGCTATGGGAAAATATTGAACCTATTTTTGATTTAAAAGTAGTATCAAGAAGGGCCCTTGGGCGTTATTGGAGGCAATGTGATGATAAACAAAGAGAAGAGTTTACTCAAGTATTTACAGAAATATTGAAAAATATTTATCTTGATAAATCTTTTTCTTATTCTGGAGAAGAAATTATTTTTATCAGAGAAGATATACAAGGCAATCGTAGTAAAGTTCAAACAGAGTTTATTACAAAAGAGAATAAAAAAATTTCTGTAGATTTCAGTATGTATAAAACAGAAAATAATTGGAAAATTTATGATGTGGCTATTGAAGGAGTTAGTATAATTGGTAATTATAGAAGTCAGTTTAATAGTATTTTGAATAATGCTTCCTTTAATGATTTGATAAAGAAATTAAAAGAAAAAAAGGGGAAATTAATTAAATCTGAACAAAAGGGGAAATTATGAAATTTAATAAATTAGTTTTTTTGATATTTTTTATTTTTTTATTATTTTCTTCTTTTGTTTTATCTTTTAATCTATGTTTGGCTGAGAATATTCAAAAGACTACAGCTGATATTAATAAGGATAATGATATTTTTAATATAGAGGAAGAGGAACAAGTCGAAGTGAAAGATTCTTTTGAATCTTATAACCGTTTTATGTTTAAATTTAATAATAAGATTTATACTTGCATTTTAAATCCTCTTTCTAAAGTTTACAGTTTATTTTTCCCGAAACCAGTGCAGAGGCATATTGATAATATGTTTAATAACGCTAAGATGCCTGTAAGGTTTTTAAATAATGCCTTTCAGTGTAAATTTCAATCAGCTTCTACCGAGGCAGGTCGTTTTGTTATTAATTCGACTATTGGCTTAGCAGGTTTGTTTGACCCGGCAAAATCATATTTTAATTTAGAACAACATGTTGAAGATTTTGGACAAACCTTAGGCTATTATAACATAGGTTCTGGTAGCTATATTGTTTGGCCTATATTAGGGCCTTCCAACATTCGTGATTCTGTAGGATATATTGTAGATGTTGTTGCTGATCCTTTAACATGGGCTCATATTAATCATACAGAACCAGATGAAGTTTTTGATGGATTACAGGCTGTTAGATTTATTAATAATTATTCTTACAATGTATCAGAAAAGTATAAGAATATTATAGAACAAGCTCTTGATCCTTATATTGCTATTCGACATGCTTATAGCCAGAGTCGATATAATAAAATTAAAGAATAATATTAGTTTATAAAAATATTAAATATTTCTAACCCTCTGTAATGATTTTGCAGAGGGTTTTTCTTAACAATGTTTAAAATTAATCGAAAAATAAACATTACCATTCTTATAGCTTTTATTAGTATAGTTTTTTTTATATTTTTAAAAGGAAATGATAGAGCAAAACACCTTGTAACTTTTCCTTCAGATAAAATTTTGGCAAAAGCATTAATAGGTGAGGAAAAAATTGAGATAGAAATTGTACAAACTCCTGAAAAGAAAAGTAAAGGTTTATCAGGTAGAAAATATTTAGCTTTTGATAAAGGGATGTTATTTTTATATTTAATTCCTAAAAGATATAAATTTTGGATGAAAGATATGCTTTTCCCCATAGATATACTTTGGATAAAAAATGGTAAGATAGTAGAAATAGACGAAGATATTCCTTGTTTTTCTGATATGCCATTATCTGAATTGCCAATATATAAACCCGATAAACCAGTAACAGCAGTTTTAGAAGTTAATGCTGGATTTGTTGATAGAAATAATATTAAAGTAGGAGATAAATTACAAATTCTTGATTTTTAGTTATTTGTTTAAGATTGTAAATAAGTTTAAGATAATAACATATAACTATTTAAAAATATAATTGAGATTTTATTTAAATTTTATGTTAAAATAAAAAGTATAAAAAGTTTTAGGAGGTTATAAAATATGAAAGATATAGAAAATAAATCTAATATTAAAAGAATTGGAGGATATTTATACCGAATTATTTCAACTAAAGATGCAACAGGTAAAGTTGTTCATAATATGGTTTCTCCTTTTATGGTTGAATTAAGGCCTAGAGATATTTTACAGATAATTGTAGGAGCTACTATTTTAGCTGTTCCTGTAGGATTTACAGAGGAAACCTGGGTTTTAGGATCAGAACTTTCTTTTAAAAGTGTTTTGCTATTGTTGGGTATTTCTTTGTTATTTATATCGGCTTTTGTTTATTTTAATTTTTATAGGTTTTATTTAAAAAGACATATAACAGAATATATTAAAAGAGTTATAGCAATATATATATTATCAGCTTTTATAGTAGGAGGTTTATTAACTGTTATAGGAAAATGTCCTTGGGGTATAGATAATATATTAGCAATAAAAAGGATAATTATAGTTACTTTTCCTTCTTCGATGGGTGCTACAATTAGTGATACTATTAAATAAATTTTTAAATTGGATTATGTATGAAAAGAATTTTGACTTTAACTGTTAATCCGTCTATTGACAAAAGTACTACTGTAAAACAAGTGGTCGAAGACAAAAAATTGCGCTGCGAAACACCCTACCATGAACCTGGAGGAGGCGGCATAAATGTTTCACGGGCAATAAAGATATTAGGAGGTAAATCTTTAGCTTTATATACAAAAGGGGGGCCTTATGGACGTATGTTAAGTGATTTATTAGACAAAGAAAATTTAAAGCACCAACCATTTTCCATTTCAGGATTGTCCCGTGAGAATTTAATTGTTTTTGAGAAAGTTAGTAATAGGCAATATCGTTTTGGTATGCCAGGGCCTAAATTGCAGAAATTGGAATGGGAAAGTTTACTTAAATTTATTAAAAATATTTCTCCTAATCCGGGTTATATTGTAGCTAGTGGTAGTCTTCCTCCTGGGGTCCCTAAAGATTTTTATGCCCGTTTGGCTGAAATTTCGAAAGAAATCAATTCAAATTTGATTGTTGATACATATGGTGAAGCTTTAATATCGGCAGCTGAAAAAGGAGTATATCTTTTAAAACCTAATATGAAGGAACTACAAGATTTAGTATCAAAGAAAATAGAAAATGAGTTTCAGCAAGAAAAAGCAGCTAAAGAGATTGTAGAAAAACAGAAAAGTAAGATTGTTGTAGTTTCTTTGGGAGCAGCAGGTGCTTTACTTGTTACTAAAAATAAAAGCAAACGCATACGTTCTCCTATTGTTCCAATAAAAAGCAGAGTTGGTGCAGGGGATAGTATGGTTGCAGGGATAACGTTAAGTTTAGCCACAGGTAAGACATTAGAAGAATCTGTGAGATTTGGAGTAGCAGCAGGAGCAGCAGCAGCTATGACTCCCAGAACAGAATTATGCAGGAAAAAAGATACTGAAAGATTATATAAAAAGTTAATTTCTGAAGCATAAAGTTTAATAAAGAGAGAAATTTTATGATTATTTTAACAGGAGGAGCTGGATTTATAGGAAGTTGTTTCCTGTGGAAGTTAAATCAGGAAGGGATAGATGATATAATTATAGTTGATGATTTAGGTAAGTCAAAGAAATGGAAAAACTTAATAGATAAAAAATTTAAGGATTATATACAAAAAGATGATTTTCTTAAATTAATAGAGCATAATAAATTTAAAAATGTTGAGTATATTATTCATATGGGAGCATGTAGTTCGACTATATTAAATGATGCAGCTTATTATATTAAAAATAATTATAAATATTCTAAGATATTAGCAACTTGGGCTTTTAATAAGAATGTTTCTTTCATGTATGCATCTTCTGCAGCTACTTATGGAGATGGACGTTTTGGATTTAGCGATGATAAAGAAATTACTTATAAACTTCAGCCTTTGAATCTTTATGGTTATTCTAAACATTTGTTTGATTTATGGATATTGAGTAATAATTTTGAAAATAGAGTAATTGGATTTAAATTTTTTAATGTGTTTGGGCCTAATGAATATCATAAAGGCGAAATGAAAAGTGTGATATGTAAAAAGTTTTCAGAAGTTAAAAATGAAGGTTGTATGAAACTGTTTAAATCTTATCATGATGATTATAATGATGGCGAACAGAAAAGAGATTTTATATATATTAAGGATGTTATTGAAATTATGTATTGGTTTTTTAAAAGACCAAATAAAACCGGAATTTTTAATTTAGGAACAGGGCAGGCTCATTCTTGGAATGAATTAGCACATGCAATGTTTAAATCGTTAAATAAAGAATTAAATATTATATATATTGATATGCCTAATAAATTAAAAGATAAGTATCAGTATTTCACACAAGCCGATATAAGCAAATTAAAAAGAACTGGATGCGATTATGAATTTATGCAATTAGAAGATGCTGTTAAGGATTACATAAGTTATTTAAAAAGAAACGAATATTTATGATATATTTTTCTTGACACTAAGTTTAAAATCGTGTAAGCTATGCTTTGTTGTGGAAAGTCTGTTTAATTTTTTAGTAAATAAAGGGAATGATGTTATTTATCCGTAAGGTGAATTAACATAGCCTTACGGTATTTTTATTTGTGTCCTTTTATTTGCTATGGTTTAAAAGGAGGTTAGTCGTTTATGGCTAGAGGTAAAGTAAAATGGTTTAGTAACAAAAAAGGTTACGGATTTATTGCTACTGAAGACGGCGAGGATGTCTTTGTACATTTTAGTGCCATTGAAAGTGGGGGATACAAAAGCTTGGATGAAGGTGAAGAAGTTGAATTTGAACTTCAAGATGGACCTAAAGGAAAACAAGCTACAAATGTAGTTAAAGTATAAATTTCAAGTAAAAAAATCCGAAAATAGTAAAGCCCGGTTAAATATTATTTAACCGGGCTTTTTATTTCCTGTCTGTCTTTGTAAGACATAAAAAATTATTGCATTTTAAAACAGCTAAATATTTGACTTTATTAAGCTTATATGATATACTTTATAAAGGTTTAAATATAAGTATTAAATAGAATAGTTAAACTTATTATAAAAATAACGTTATTTCTTTTATTTTAAAGGGTTAACGTTTTATAAATGGGTATTATAATGGGGCTAAAATTGCAAAAAAAACAAAAATATTTTTTAATTTTATTCCTATTATATTTTATTTTATCTATTTTTCCTTTATGTTTTGCCCGCCAAATACGTAAACCTAATACATTTATTGATAAACTTATAAATTCATTGAAAGAATATGATATAGATGAAGCTATACAGCCTGGATTTTTTTCTAAGAATTGGATGATTTTAGCTGAAGGTATAAAAGTTAATTTTGAAGCTAAAGGTTTTTTGGAAATACGTAGATTAGAAGAATGTATAATTTTACAACTTTTTGGAGAATTATCTCAAGAAGATGAAAGAAAATTCTCTCGTTTTGGTGAATACGAATTTTCTTATAATATACAATTTGTAGATTTTTCGTATATAGATTTAGAAAAAGAACCAGTTGAAGTTTATAGTATATTGAAATTAAATGAAGAAGATTTCGAAATTGTTATTAAAGATATTTTAAAAGGAGGGAATGGTTCAGGAAGTATAGCTATAGGTGGTAAAAAATTAGAGCATATTAGCAATATGGCGAAGGCTATCATATTTGCAGCTCAAAAAAATTATAGGTTATTTAACTCCTCTAATTTCCATGTTGATAAAGGTTCTTTTATTTTTATGTGTGAAAATGCCCGCAGAAAAGTTGTTAAGCGAATAAGAGAACTTTTAGAAGAACTTGGTGTTTATAACCCTGATATAATAGATGAAGTAATAGTTTTAAAAGATGAAGATTCTATAAGGCAATACTTAGTAAATAATACAGACATAGAAGAAACGGCAAATGTAGAAGGGAGAATTGTATTTTTGAAATCTTTAAGAGATACTTTTAAAAAAATCCAGAATGAATTAACGGGAGAAAAAGGAGATATTATTTACAGAGTTTTATATCGTGAATTTTTAAGAAAAATTTTAATTATACGGAAACCTTAAAAATTGAGAAAATTAATTTTTATATTCACTATTATTTTATGGTTTAGTTTGATTGCATTTGGTGATGCCAGGGTTGTCCGTGATTTTGGATTTATTTTGACAGTTGAAAAAATAGAGAGAAATATTACAGAATGGAAAGATTGTGGTTTACCTTATGCGGAAATTACCAGTTTTGATGGGAGACATCTTAACCGACCGTTAATTGTTGTTAGAAAAGAGGGATTAGCTAAAACCACTTTTTATCGTCATTTGACTTGTAAGTTACTAGAAAAATATTTTATTGAAAAAGGCAGATATTATTATGAGCATATTCCTATACCTATAGCTTTTGAGAACGGTAAATATTACTATGTTTTTTCTCAAGGTTTAGACCATCTTCCTATACATTCGTTAGGTATAGATATTACTTTAGATGAATGGAGAGAATTTGTTTCAGCGTTTAAAGAAGCAGGTTTTTTTGTAGACAAGGATATTAATTATAAAGGTAGTGATATTATAGCAAATAATATTATTTTAAATTTAGATCCTACAAAGAATTTAGATAATGGTTCTTCAGCATATTGGAATCGTGTTGATTTTGATTTTGAGAGTTTACCTTCACCTTTAGGGGGAGTATTTAGAAACAATGAATTATGGGAAAGTTTTTTTGAAACAAAACGTGAAGATTTAAAAAATATATTAGGCGAAGAAAAATTTAAACTTTTAGAAATATCATCTAGTGTTTTGCAAAAATTGGGAAACATTCCTTCTAATCTTATGCAAGAATTTGAAGAATTCTTTTATAGGTACCAGAGCGAATTGTTAGAAGGATATTTTTAATAAAAAAATAAAGGTTATTTAATATAAAATGTCCAAAAGATGAGAAAATTAATTTTTATATTCATTATTATTTTATGGTTATTTATATCTAATGTTTTTGTAGATTTTGATGTTTGTTTTAAAGGCTTATATTTTAATTCTATTCGTTGTATAAGAAGTACTTATAACATTTTTAATTATAATACCTTAATAAATGCTATTGAAGATGGTGAGATATTAGTTTCTGATGATAGAGAACATCCTTTAAATAATATTCCATCCAATTTCAAAGGTCAATATGCTTTATACTATCTTGCACAGGCGTTGGATGAGGCTATGGTGAATGGTGAGATTAAATGGGAAAGAGGAAAAACAAATTTTGAAACAAACAGATTGAATAGATTGCCTAGTGAATATACTAGGATGTTGGGAGCGCGGAAGACAGTTATTTCATATAAGAAATTTTTTGAATGGAAACAAAATATAGAATCTGACTTAGCTAAATATAGTGGGAACGAAGGACAGATACGTTTTGTGTTTGACTACGAAGTTGAAAATATTGCCAGATTATATGATATTTTTGGCTCTCAATATGGTTGGAATAAGCTTCATGTTATGTTATCTCAAATAGTCGATGCCATTGATTTATTTGAAATAAATCCTTCTCCATATAAGGGAGAAAACGGGCAAAAGAAATTAGCCAAAGCAGTACATATTAGCCACCCATGGATTCTTTATTACGCCCGAAATGAATTTGAAGAGTATTCTCAGGATAATTTTAGATGGTCGAAAAATGTATTTACAGCAAAAGAACTGGAAAAAATAAAACAGAGAATGCTGTCTCTATCAATAGAATCCGGAGTCGATATTTTTGATTCAATATTTATTGTGCATAGAGAATTGTTTAATTTAGCCCAGCAGTACGGCAGAGAAAAAGTTGTAGCATTTCTTAAAAATGTTGGGACTTTGGGGATGAGTTTTATGTCGCAGGATGAAGAAAATACAGCCCGGTTGATTCAATTAGTCCAGCAGGATAACTGGCGGGATGTTGTCACTTATTATTTAGAAATAAACAGCCAGATAGAAGATTGTTGTAAAATATACGGTTTTGAAGCAAGAGGTATTTCTGATAATGATAAAATAACTTTAGGGGATTATTTACATGCTTTAGATGTAAGGGTAAAAGAGATTTTTTCGGAACTTAATAATTTGATTTTTACATGTGTTTTGAAATCTGATATTGATACTGTTAGTGTTGCAAAACATGCCCAGGAAGATTTAATTTTGTTATTTAATATACTTTCAGCTTATAAAAATAATCAATTATCTGAGATTAAAAATTCCAAATATGAATATACATTTAATAATGTTGGATATAATTGTCGAAGAATTACTCTTAGATTGCATCCTTATAAAACAGGTGTCAGTCAGGCAAGTATTCGTTGGGAAATAGAAAAATTTAATGGAGATATTATTTCTTTAAGATTAGATAATGATGAATCACGAGGAGGAGGGTTTTGTTTAGATGTTGATTCTTTATTTTTAGAAGAATTGTATAAAATTATGAATAGGAAAGAAGGGCACCATTTTTATTTCAATATGCCAAAGTTAAGTTCTAAAAGTTTTTTTAAAACATTAGTGAGAATTTTTTATAAGCAGTTATGACAAAAATATTTTTAATAATTTTAACTATATTTTTTACTTTCACACCAATGAGAATTTCCGAGGCTCGTGTGGTTCGTGACTCTTTTGAAAATGAAAGTTCAACAATGGATTATTATAAAAGCTTGCGCAATATTTTAGCTAAATATATAACATTTCGTAAATCTAAAGATCTTATGAGAGGTTTTGGCTTTAATCTTAAAATATATAATCAAAATTCTCCTAAAATTCAAAAAGTATGTGAAGAAGTAAGAAAGGCAGTTTTAAAATTAGAAGACCCAAGAGTTAATTCATCTTTAATAACTTATTTTATAAACACAGTTTTAGCTGAATTTCAAAAAGAGCTTTATAATTTTAGTGACCCGAAAATTTATGGTGAAGTTTTAAATATTATTGTAAATAAAGTCTTTGATTCTGTTAAAAATGGAATTGTATTAGGAAGTCCTGAAAATTTGTATAAAGATATAGTCATAAAATTAGCCAATAGAGACGATGATATAGGTGCATTTTTTGCTCAACTTTTTAACAGATTATATGCACAGCCTCCTAATTTTAAGGAAATGGAAAGAGGTCTTCAAAATATTATTTTAAATGATAATTATTCTGTTCATACAAAACATCAAATCTTAGTGAAAGCATTTGAAAAAATGGTTGCTGCTCCAGATGATATAAGTTTAGGTAACGTTTATCTTGAATTATTAGTTTCGGGTGTCAGTCAAAGCAATCTTTATATAAAAGCTTTTTCTATATGTAGGTTAGCTAAAATTTGCTGCGAAGAAGGATTTTCACAAAATGTTAGAATTTTTGCTTTTGAATCAGCATTAGCGGGATTAAAAAGTATTCCATGGGATATTTATTTCGATAGAAACAAAAAAGCTCCCGAGGAAGTAAATTATATAGTAGTTTGTATAGATTATCTTATTGATGCAGAAAAAGCATGTCATGAGTATGGAATAGATATAGATTTAGCTGAAGATGAAGAGTTTGTGCAGATTTATGACCTTTTATTGTTAGATGGGTTTGATTTAGAGTTTTATAAGGGTTTTGTAAGTAAAAATTAGAAATAGCAAGTATACTAAATATTAGCAAAATAACGCCGGCACGCTCGCGTTCTCGGCGATC
>JAGYNU010000031.1 GCA_018399975.1 Candidatus Omnitrophota bacterium | reverse complement strand
AAACCTGGTGTTGTTGTTTTTATATATTTACCAAATCTTCTAACAACTCCAACCTCATCTGTTTTTAGAGAATAAAAACTTGTAAATATTAAAACCAGTACTAAAAAAATAATAATTCCCGGTATGACAAGCTTATTAAAAGATGCATTGTTCCCTTTCCCTACATTAATAATATCTTCAGGTTTATTAAAATCCATTTTCTCCCCTCCTTTAATGTTTAATGAACACATGATTTAGAGAGTGTAAGTGAATCTAAATCATATGTGTGAATTAAATCCACCGAAGTCAAGCATGAAAATAACTTGACGTAGGCGGAAACACATGATTTAGAGAGTTCAAGTGAATCTAAATCATATGGTCGAATTTTTATCCGCCAATGTTTGTGGCGGAAAACACTGAACCCTTTAGGGTGAAGTGTCTTACTCACTTTGTTCGTAAATCCACAGAAATACTAAATAACTAATTTCTAATTCCTCTAATTCCTCTAATTCCTAATCAATCCCCAATTCCCAATACCCAATTTAAAATAAGATTTTTATTTATTGTTTTCAATTAGAGCAATCAGACATCAGACTTCAGACATCAGAAAACAGACAACAGATATCAAACTTCGTATCACAAAATTATGCATTTGGTTTTTCGTCATTCGTCATTCGGATTTTGTCATTTGCTATTTTCTCTGATTTTGTTTGGTTATTGTAATTTGTTTGTATCTTGCTACTTGTTACCTGCGACTTGTAGCCTGTTACCTGCGACTTGTAGCCTGTAGCTTGTAGCTTGCAGTTAAACAATACTCATAAGGATTATAACACACATACCTATGGCTATTGCAAGTTTTACAAATACAGATGCTGTTCTTCCTAATATTGAACCAGTTCCGGCTTTAAGGGATAATATTATGTCTTTTTTTAAGAAAAGTTCCATAAGGAAAGCTCCTAAAAATAATCCTATAAAACTTCCTATTAAAATACCTATCCCCGGAATTAAGCTACCTATTACTGTTCCAAATATTGCTCCAGCAATTGCTGACCATGCTGAAGCTTTAGTCGCACCAAATTTTCTGGTCCCAAAATATGCTAATAAAAACTCAGATACTTCGCCAATTATATATAAACTACCCAATAATATTAACTGTTGTAATCCTATAATTTCGAAACTTGTTGAGATTGATATAATTAGTCCACATAAAAATATTATAAGTGTCCCGAATAATCCAAAGGTAGTAGCAATAAGTCCTATAATTAAAATTGTTGAATATATTATTAAAGGTAATAGTTCCATATTTAAAAATTACTTGTTATAAAATTTTTCAATGATATTAACTACCTTATCCGGATTATCTGTGATGTAAAAAATATTCATGTCGGTTTCTGTAATCATGTTGAATGGTAACATATTTTGTTTTATGTATTCTATAACGTTATGCCAGTATTTCTTGCCAACTAATATAAGAGGTATTGTATCTATTCTTTTAGTCTGAATTAGAGTTGCAATTTCGAAAAATTCATCCATAGTTCCAAAACCTCCAGGCAAAAAAACAAACGCTTTTGCATATTTTACAAACATAACCTTACGGCAGAAAAAATATCTGAATTTTAAAGATATATCAAGGTATTTGTTAGCTATCTGTTCTTTAGAGAGCTCTATATTTAAACCAATAGATTTACTGTTGGCATCTTTTGCACCTTTATTTGCTGCTTCCATAATACCCCCACCGCCTCCTGTTACTATACTATACCCTTTTTTTGATAATTTATATGCTACTTGATATGCTTTTTCGTAGTATTTATTATTTGGAGTTAATCTTGCAGAGCCGAATATTGATACTGCTGGGTCGATTGCAAATAAAACCTTAAATGCCCTTGTAAATTCTCTAATTATTCTAAATATCCTCCATGTTTCTATACTTATGAAATTATCTTTTATTATATTTTTTCTTTTTAGCATGATATGTCATTTTTTTTGATATAAAAAACCGCCTCGGAATATACATATAAAGCAAGGCGGTTTTTTTTATGTAGTAGTTAAACAAAAACTTATTCTTTACTTTTTAGTAAATTAACCAATGCAGTAGCTATAGCTAATAAAAATACAGAATTTGCAAATAAAAAATAACTTGCTGGTTTTATTCCAAGAGGAAGAAGATCAATTATTCCAAAAAACCATGAAAGTTTTGCGAGTATGCCTATAATTAAACTAAATATGCCGATTGTGATTAAAAATTTCAGATATCCTTTCATATTTAAACCTCCTAATGCTGTATATGAATATTAAAATTTATGGAATTGCTATTTTATTAGCAATATTTGCTACTATAGGCATTTTCCAATATTTCCCCATTAGAACTTGGACAATACCTATTAATGATAAAATTCCAAATAGCATTGTGCCTATGATAAAAATTATTAATCCTAAGAATGGTATTAAACCAAGTATTCCAATTGCTATTTCACCGATTAACAGTACTAACCCCTGTTTACCATGGTGAACAGCAAATTTGTTATCCTTTTTGAGCATTAATGGGACAATACATAGAATGAATATATAAGCAATTGCTGCAAAGAACATACCTTCTTTTACTTCTTTATCTAATTCTTTTTTGTCATTTTCTTTAGTCATTTTCTTTTCCCCTCCTTTAATTTACTCACTTCGTTCGTAAATACACAGATTAGCACAAATAAGATACAATAACCAAGATACAAGAAACAAGAAAGATACAATATTCAATATTTAATATTCAAACTAATACTTTTATTTGGTTATTGTAACTTGTAATTTGTCATTTGTTTGTATCTTGTTACTTGTAGCCTGCAACTTGTAGCTTGTTACCTGTGACTTGTTTTTTGTTTATTGTATATTGTTTGTAATTTGTTTATTGTATATTGTAATTTACTTGTTACCTGTTACCTGCGACTTGTAGCCTGCAACTTGTAGCCTGCAACTTGTAGCTTGTATCTTGTTTACTAACTTGTTATTTAAAATCTAACATATATAGAATTTATTGTCAATCAAAAATTATTTTATTTATTAATTTCAAACCACTTGATGGTTTTTTGTAATCCTTCATATAATGCAATCTTGGGTTTAAAATTAATTATTTTTTTAGCTTTTGTTATATCTGGCCTACGTCTTTTAGGTTCATCTTTAGGTAATTCTAAATATCTTATTTTACTTTTACTATTTGTTATTTTTAGTATTTGTTCGGTTAATTCTAATATATTGATTTCATTAGGGTTTCCTAAATTTACTATAGTTGTTTCTTTATAATTTATTAATTTTATTATTCCATTAATTAAATCATCTATATAACAGAAACTTCGAGTTTGAAGCCCATTTCCATATACAGTTAAAGGTTTATTAAATAAAGCCTGATTAATGAAATTCGGTATTACTCTACCGTCACTTTTATGCATTTTAGGGCCATAAGTATTAAAAATTCTTATGATTTTCGTATTTATATTATGTGTATTATGATAAGCAGTTACAATGCTTTCTGCGAATCTTTTTGATTCATCATAACATCCTCGAGGGCCTACTGGGTTTACGTGTCCCCAATAGTTTTCTTTTTGAGGATGAATTTCAGGGTCTCCATAAACTTCAGATGTAGAAGCTAAAACAAAATCTGCATTTTTCTCTTTAGCTAATCCTAAACAATTATAGGTTCCCAAAGCACCTGCTTTTAAGGTTTTTATAGGATATTTACTATAATTTTTAGGGCTGGCAATAGAAGCAAAGTGCATAACGCAATCTATATCTTCGTCTATTGCGATATAATTTGATACATCATGTAAAATAAATTTAAAATTAGGATTATTTTTTAACTCAGCGATATTATTTTCACTACCGGTAATAAAATTATCCATGCATATAACTTTATGTCCTTTATATAATAATTTTTCACATAAGTGTGAGCCTATAAAACCGGCTCCGCCTGTAACTAAAAAAGTTTTCATAATTAAACTTGGCTTATTAATTTTTTATTTTTTTTAAACCATTCTATAGTATATTTTAAACCTTTATCTATAGGGAAATTTATTTTGTAATCCAATATTTTTTTTGCTTTCGTTATATCTGCCATAGTTTTTTGCACATCACCTGGCCTCGGAGAGAAAAACTCGGATTTTATTTTTATATTCATAAGTGCCTGGATTTTTTTTGATAATTCTATAACCGATATAGTATTACCGCTTCCGATATTAAAGATTTCCCCTACAGCTTTTTTTGTAAAAAAAGATCTTATATTTGCCAAAACAACATCATTAATATATGTAAAATCTCTTTTTTGTGTGCCGTTTCCAAATATAGGGTTAGGGTGGTTGTCAAGTAAGGAAGTTATAAATTTTGGAATTACAATAGAATATTTATTTTCTAAAGATTGATATGGTCCGTAAACATTAAAATACCTAAGAGAAACTGTTTCTATATTATAATATTTATTAAATAAAGAACAATAATGTTCTCCTATTAATTTTGTTAAAGCATATGGCGAAATTGGATTATTTTTATGTATCTCTTTTTCAGGAAATTTTTTTGTTTCTCCATAGACAGAGCTGGATGAAGCAAATACTACCCGTTTTATTCTGTTTTCATATGCAGCTAATAATACATTTAATGTTCCGGTAACATTAACTTCATTATATAATAAAGGATTTTGGACAGAGTCTGGAACTGAACGAAGTGCAGCTTGGTGAGAGATATAATCTATTTTTTTACTAATTTGCAATAGTATATTTTTATCTCTAATGTCACCTTTTACAAATTCTAAGTTTCTGTGGCCTATAATAGAATCTAAATTACTTTTTTTACCATAGCTAAGATTGTCTAAAATTACAACTTTTTTAGCTTTAGCTGCAATTAAATATTTTGCTATATGAGACCCTATAAAACCTGCCCCGCCCGTAACTAAAAACTTATATTTTTTTATTCTATTCGAAAAATCCATATTTGTTTTTTTATAAGATGTTAATTCAAGATTTAACAGCTGTTAAGTTTTACTTTCGAAAGCAAAGGTTTCCACCAATTGACATTGTTTTTGTACCAGTGAACAGTATATTTAAGAGATTCTTCGAAATCACGAATGGGATACCATCCAAGTTCTCTGATTTTTCCGGAATCTATATAATATTGTTTGTCATGTCCTGGCCTATCTTCTACATATTTAATTAGTGTTTCAGATTGGCCTAATATGTTTATAATTTTTTTAGTTAAATTTAAATTGGTTATAGAATTGTTTGTTGATATGTTATAGATTTCTCCGGTAGTTCCTTTACTTAATACAGTATCGATAGCATTACAGGTATCTTCTACGAAAATCCAATTTCTTAAATGTTGTCCGTCGCCGTACAAAGAGACAGGTTTGTCCTGTAAAATGTTGGTAACGAATCGTGATATTATTTTTTCCGGAAATTGGTAAGGTCCAAAGTTGTTAACAGGGCGGACAATCATAATAGGCATATCGTAGGTTCTATGATATGCTTTACACAAGAGGTCTGCCGCTGCTTTTGAAACTGAATAAGTGCTTGATGGATTTAAAATAAAATTTTCATCAGCCGGATTGTCGCTTTCTGTTTCACCGTAAACTTCATCTGTAGAAATCTGTATAAATTTTTTAACTTTTTTTTCATTAAATACTTCTAAGAGTACTCTTACTCCATTTATGTTAGTTTGAATGTGTTTTTCACCATATTGTATAGACCTGTCAACTGCTGATTCTGCTGCAAAATTTACTACAACATCGATTTGTTCTTCGATGGCAATTTTTTCTACAAAAGACTTATTACAAATATCTCCATTTATAAATTTATATAAAGGATTTTTAATAAAGTCTTCTAAATTTTTTAAGTTGCCACAGTATGTTAATTTGTCTATATTAATCACACGATAGTTTTGATATTTTTTTAATAGATATTTTATGAAATTAGAGCCTATAAAACCAGCTCCGCCTGTAATAAGAAAATTAATATGAGGTTTTTTTGTAGTATTTTGATTCATGATTATATGTTTTCTTTGTTGTTTGTTGAAAAGATTTGGTTATTATTATAATCTACTTTTTTATTTACAGTAGGGCGCCCTACGGATATATATGTAAAACCTAAATTTTGCATTTTTTCTATATCATAAATATTCCTCCCATCTATTATTAGTGGTTGATTTAACAACGATTTGACTTTTTTTAGGTCTACTTCTTTAAAATCATTCCATTCAGTAAGAATTAAAAGACAATCACTATTATTAATTGTATCGTATATGTTATCAAAAAACTCAATTTTGCCATCTATTGAATTTTTAAACTGCTTTTCTGATACTTGAGGGTCATAAGCTTTGATGTGAGCTTTTTCATCTAACAGCTTTTTGATAATACTTATTGAAGGAGCTTCTCTAATATCATCGGTACCGGGTTTAAAAGAGAGCCCCCATACTGCGATATTTTTATCTTCGATTATCCATAGATTATCTTTGATTTTTTTAAGAAAATTTTCTTGGCATTTTTTATTTACTTCACTTACAGCTTCTAAAATGTCGAAATTGAAACCTTTCTTTTTAGCAATATGTATAAATGCTTTAACGTCTTTAGGAAAACAGCTTCCCCCATATCCAATTCCTGCTTTTAGGAATTTTTTGCCGATTCTGGAATCTAAACCCATTCCTTTAGATACCTTTTCTATATCAGCATTTGTTTTTTCACATATTTCAGCTACTGAATTAATAAAAGATATTTTTGTAGCTAAAAACGAATTAGAAGCATGTTTTATCAATTCTGCACTGTTTGTATCTGTTACAATTATGGGGGCGTTTAACGGGGTATATAATTCTTTTAATAATTTTTCGGATTTTTCGTTTTCCACCCCTATAACTATTCTGTCAGGTTTCATGAAATCATTTATTGCATTACCTTCGCTTAAAAATTCAGGATTAGAAGCAACATCAAATACAACATTTTTACTTGCTTTCAATTTAATTGTATGTTTAACCCATATCCCTGTTTCTACTGGAACAGTGCTTTTTTCTACAATTAGTCTGTAACTATTAATAATTTCTGCAATTTGTGCAGTTACTTTTTCGACATATACTAAGTTTGATTCTCCATTATATTTAGTAGGTGTACCTACTGTTATAAATATGATAAGTGAATTTAAGACTGCTTCTTTTATATCAGTGGTAAAAGCAAGACGGTTGTTTTTAGTATTTTTAGTAATTATTTCTTTAAGTCCTGGTTCATAAAAAGGGACTATCCCTTTATTTAAATTGTTGATTGTCTCTTCATTTTTATCAACACATATTACCTTATTACCTAAATCGGCAAAACAAGCGCCTGTAACCAAACCTACATGTCCAGTTCCTATAACAGCAATATCCATGGTATCCTCCAAAATTCTATCAACTTTCCGGCTTGGGTTCTGCGTAAGAAGCTTCAAACAATTGAATAGCCATTTCAGGGAAAGCTTTTAATCTAAAGACAACAAAGAAAGTATGATTATCTCCTGATTCATTATCAGTTTCCTCTTCGTAATTATAAACAAAATCCACAAGCCAACAGTGTAAATCTTTAGTTAATTTAATCTGGAATTCTTCCCAGTTTTTATCTTTTGCTTCGTATCTAAAATATGTATCTAATATCCATTGTTTTTTCCAGTCTTTGCCTTTATTTATGTAGTATTTGAATTGAGTAGTTATTTGACTGGAAGTATCTTTTTGATACCTATGTCCGACTCCAAACTTATAATTTTCTTTGTTTAGTATAGTATCAAAATTAACAGTTTCAAAATCTCTGGTTTCAGGGGTATATTCAAAATCAGATTCTAATTTAAGCCATTTATACGGAGTAATTTCTAAATCCCCTTTTAGATTTTCCCATTTACTGCCAAATGAATCATGCCGAAAATTATAATCAATAGTAGTGCGAAAGTAACCTAAGTCAAAAGGTTTTAATTCACCATCTTCGGTTTCACGTTTAGTTTGGAATCTATTTTCCAACCCTAAAGTTAAAATATTACTATGTGAAATCTCATCTATAAAATCAAAGTCATAAAAACGGGATGATGAAATAGTAGGATGATGTATATATTTGTATTCTGCAGTTGGTGTTATTATATGTCTTAGTTTGTTTATATTTAAGTTTAAAAAGTCAGAGTTTATATCAAATATACGGTAAAATTTTGTGCTCATGTTTAATCCTGTATAGAATATCCCTCTGAATAAACTTTCATCTCCGTTTTCGTCTTTGGTGTAGTAAGTTTGTCTTGTCGCTGTCCATGGTTCCAATCTTAAAAAATTTAATGCTCTAAAAGGATATGATATTTCATTATAAGTATCAAATCTTACAGTATCATAATCCGTACTGGAATCAGCTAACTTTTTGCTAAAATTTGAGAATATAATTTTGTTATCAAAAAATAGAGGTGTGTTTTTTATTTTTGTTTTTCTTAAATCAAATGTGAGTTCTGGTAAGGTCTCGGTTACAGTAAAAAATCTGTTTAATCTTTTTTGTATGTCTAATGTAACATTATATTTTTTGGCTGTATGCATTAAGGATATATAAGAATCCGGCTGATGGTCTTTATCATATTCAGGTTCAAAATAATCTTTTATGAAGTTTTTATCCTTCATCTTATTGAGTTCTAATAATAGCAATGTGTTTTCAGAGATATCGGACCTATTTTTTAGTTGAACCCTATAACGTTCTTTCCATGTATCAGATGGAATATTATTGGGAGGAACTTTATCATGTTCATGTGTATAATAAAATTTAAATTTTCCTTCTCCGAATTTCTTTTTATAATTTAAATCAAACCCACTGGCAAAACCCTTAAGTTCTCTTTGGTCAAGATGTATGCGTCCATGTCCTATAGATGGTAAAACATATCGCCATGCAGTTAACAAATAATATCCCCAGTCGCTACTGTGTCCTGGAACGATAGTAACTCTTGGACGATTGTCGTTTAAAGGATGTGAATAATATGGGAAATACATAATGGGGACATTTTTAATGTAAAGAGTTACGTGCCGAGCTACAATTTTGTCGCCCAAATATACTTTAACTTTCTTTGACTGTAAGCGATAATGTGGTTTTTCTAAATCACAGGTAGTAATATAACCATTTTCTAAAACATATGAATCTTCGTTATATTTTTTACCGGTTTCGGCTTTTCCATACCATTCTCCTACTTCTTCCATTGATGGTTGAATAATGGTAGCTTTATCAGTAGTAAAATTATATTCAGCTTTTTCTGCTTTAAATGTTCCAAGTTTATGTTTTAAAACAACATTCCCTTGAGCATGGACTATTTTTGTGTCAGTATAAACAGTAGCTTTATCGGCAGTTAGTTTCATGTCTTCATAAGTAGCAATAACATTACCTGTTGCTATAACTTTTTTTTCTGATTGAAAATATTCTACTGTCTCTCCATCTACAACTACTGGTTCAAGTTCTTCATTGGTTTTTGATATAACTTCTCCGTTTAAAATAAATAGTAATATAAAAAAGGCCAAAACTGTTTTTATTTTTAAAACTTTCATAATCTATCTTTTATTTTCTTTGTAAGTTACTTTGCTCTTTTGCTAACATTGCTGCTCCGATAATGCCTGCTTTTTCTCCTAACTTTGCTGGTAGTAGCTCGAATTTTTTTTTGTGAATCTTCATAGCTTTTTGCGATATTATATCATATATGGAATCAAATAAAAACTCACCTGCATTTGCAATGCCTCCGCCAATGATTACAGCTTCCAAATTTAATAAATTTATAACACTTGTTAAAGCAATTCCTATAAATTCTCCTGTTTCTTTCCATATTTCCATAGCTGTATTATCTCCTTGTTTGTAAGCTTCATAGATTATTTTCGGTGTAATTTTTGATTCTTTGTTATTCGCTAATTTTTTAATAATAGAAGATTTATCATTTTTTATTTTTGATATTGTTCTTTTTACTATATTTTCACTTCCAACATAAGATTCCAGGCAACCTCGGTTTCCGCATTTACATTCTGGGCCATACATGTTAATACTAATATGGCCTATTTCTCCAGCTACATAGTCTTTCCCTCTATATATTTTTTTATTTAAAATTATTCCGCCTCCTACCCCTGTTCCTAATGTTATACACATTAAATTGCTATATTTCTTACCATTGCCTAAACGATGTTCTGCTAATGCCATTACATTAACATCATTATCAACAAATGTATCAAGTTTAGTTTCATTTTTAAATCTTTCTGCTATAAAAATATTATTCCAGTCCGAACGATTTACAAAATAATATATTTTGCCTTTTTTGAAATTTGTAGGTCCTGCAGCTCCTATACCTATACCACCTAATGAAAATTCAGGTTTAATAGAATTTATATGACTAATTAATTTAGACAATATTTTTTCAGAAGAATTATCTTTTGTCGAGAAAGTATCTTCCTTAATAATTTTATTATTTTTATCGACTATACCCAATTTAGTATTAGTAGCGCCAATGTCTATCCCTATAAAATATTTGTCATTATTCATTTTGTTTTACTCGCTTTGTTTTCAGACAACAGACAACAGACAACAGCCCTAAACCAGAACGTAGTACGATTCACCCTATCCCTGAACCGTGATTTATAAAATAAATCTCTGGTCCTAAGTCCTATGTCCTAAGTCCTAGGTCCTATGTTAGATCAATTAGAAATTTGTTGTTTGTTTGTATCTTGTAACTTGTTTGTAATTTATTTTGTTTTTTTCGTCATTCGTCATTCGGATTTCGTCATTTGTTTTTCTGTTTTCTGTTTGCCCCGTAGCATCCGAAGGATTGGTATGGGGTTTTCTGTCTTCTGTTTTCTGCTTGTATCTTGTTTATCCCTCGTTTAAACAAAGGGTAAATTCTCTTTGACAATTTACCCTCAAACTTCGGGATCTCCTCCACAAACATTGGCGGACTATCTTGTCTGCCGACAAGCAAGAATTCGCACTTATGACTTAGCTTCATTAAAATTCGCTAAGTCATGTGCTCATTTACTTGCAGCTTGTAGCTTGTAATTCGTCATTCGTTATTCGCCTGCCTGCCGGCAAACACAGATTATCACAGAAATTGTAGCCTGTAGCTTGAAACCTGCAGCTTGATTATTATATTTTATTTGTAACTTGTTTGTAATTTGTCATTTGTTTGTATCCTGTTACCTGCGACCTGTTACCTGTTACCTGTTACTTGTTACCTGTTACTTGTAGCTTGTAATTCGTCATTCGTCATTCGGATTTCGTCATTTGTTTGTATATTGTTTATTGTTTGTAATTCCTGCCTGTCGGCAGACAGGTGTATTTTGTATATTGTAATTTATTTGTACCTTGTATCTTGTAACTTATTACTTGTTACCTGCGACATGTTACCTTGTCTCGTCCTAATATAGTTGACATTTTAATTGGCATATTTTTGTTCCGGTGTCATGTAATCTAACGATGTATGTAACCTTTCTCGGTTATAAATCTCTATCGCTTCTTCTACCATTTTCCTAGCTACCTCATGTGATGCCAACTTATCTCCTAACATAAATTCTTCTTTTAAAATCCCATTTACTCTCTCTGCTACTGCATTCTCATAAACATGATCTTCTTCTGTCATGCTTATCCTACATCCATGTTCCTTTAAATATTTTACATAACTTTTACTACAATACTGTAGGCCTCTATCTGAATGATGTATTAGTTCTTTATCGTTTTTATCTTTTACTGCCATTCTAAGTGAGGCCATATTGCCTTCTATTGTCAAATCTCTACTTAACCTATGTCCTACTATCTTCCTGGAATAAAGATCAGTTATGAACGATAAATAACTAAATCCTTCCATAGTATCTATATATGTTATATCCGATATATATACCTGATCTCTTCTCGTTACTTTTATGTCTTTTATTAGATTCTTATATGTTCTGAACCTATGATTCGATTGTGTCGTATATGCTCTTCTTTTCTTTCTTTTTACCAACAACTGTTCTCCTCGTAATATGTTAAATAATCTATCCCTACCTACTTGTATACCTTTATCTTCAATTCGAGGATTTATCATCCTATGTAATTTGCGTCCTCCTACCTTTGGTTGTCTTAAGCGTATATCTCTAACTTCTTCTAATACTATTCTTTTTTCCTTTTCTCTTTTATTGTTTATCTTTTTTCTCTTGTAATACGCTTGTCTGCTATATCCATATGTTAAACATATATGCTCTATACTGTAAATCTTTTTAACTCTTTTGATGCTTACTTTGATTCCTTGGAACCAAAATTTTTTTTTAAATCTACTCCGTAATGCTCCCCTGCACTCTCTACCAATGATTCTAATGTTATTACCTTTAACTGTGTCTGGGCTAAAGCTGATTCCAATTGTTCCTTCTCTTTTTCTAATTCCCTTATACGATCTTTTTCTCCTTTCATCTCTATCCTCACTATTTTACTAAGTAAATGGTTCTTGCCTAACTTTTTAATCCAATTTTGTACCGTTTGCCCTCCATTTATCCCATATATGCTTTTTGCATCTGCTATACTTATTTCTCCCGATTCTATCTCTGATACTACTTTCTGTTTAAATGCTGTACTGTATTGATGTATCACTCTTCTGTCCTTCATAGATTGACCTCCTTTTCTTTTACTACTTACTTAAAATTCTGTCAACCTATTTCAGGACGACTCACCTGTTACTTGTTACCTGTAGCTTGTAACTTGCAGCCTGCAGA
>JAGYNU010000030.1 GCA_018399975.1 Candidatus Omnitrophota bacterium | reverse complement strand
TGCTCGACTCCTAAAAGAAGGAAGAAGGGGAAGTGATGCAATGGCTTTATATTCTTTTTATTGTTATTGCGCATCATGGAGGTAATAGAAAGAGAAAACATTTTAGTTTCAAATAAAAGGCATAAAGATATTTTGAAGAAAGCATATATAACATTGGATAGAATAAAAGAATTATCGGATGATACAAGTTCTATTGACCTTATGGCTACAGATGTAAAATCAGCCATAAATTATTTAGGTGAAATTGTAGGTGAAGTGTTTACAGATGATATTTTAGATAAAATTTTTTCTCAGTTTTGTATAGGAAAGTGATGTGTAAAGTCCTAAGTCTTAGGTCCTATGTCCTAAGTCAAAAATCCTAAGTCCTAAGTCCTAAGTCCTAAGTCCTATGTCCTAAGTCCTAAGTCCTATGTCCTAAGTCCTAAGTCCTAAGTCCTATGTCAAAAATTGTTTTTATATTTTTAAAGGGTTTGTTTCACTTGAAACTTGCAGCTTAGTAGTTTTTTTACGCGATACCTGCTATCATAAACCATTGACTAGGGCTGGGAACATTTTTTTATGGATTAAAAACTGATTTAATTCTAACATAGGACGTAGAACTTAGGACATAGGACATTTGTTACTCTGCTATCATTGCCCTTATTCTGTCCCCGGCATTTTCTGCGCGGTTAGCTATATCAGCTATAAGACGTATTAATTTTGATGTGAAATATATATCTACAGCATCTAAATCAGATTGGAATATTTTTTTAGCTATCTTTTTTTCTAATCTGTCAGATTCCCATTCATGTCTATGGACTTGTTTTAAAAGTGTTTTCATTTTTTCTCTCTTTTTTCTTTTCCAACTTGAAAAGAAAAGTTGTATTTCTAAAACTGCTTTTTCCAAAGTTTCTACAGTTTCTATAACTTTTTGAATTAATGCAAGCAAGTCTTCTTTTATAAAATTCATATCTACTTTTTTAAACTCTAACCAAATTACGATATCTTCGGCAAAATCTACAATTGCATCTTGGTCTTTTAAACAAAACATAAAGTCGGATTTGTATACATTTATTTTTATACCTTTAGGTAAATGGGCATTGATGTTGCCTTTAATTAAATCGGCTTCATGTTCCAACTTTTGAACTTTTTTAGATAAATTATCAAATGTGTCATAATCCTTTTCTATATATGCAGACATAGCTTGTTCCCATATTTTTATACATTCTTTTACTTTTTTAGCGTGTTTGGTCAATCCATCAAATGGTGATTTTCTTAAAGTATTTAATAAGGGTATCCTGATATACATTTATACCACCTCCATTTATTAACTTGTTATAATTATAATATTTATAAATTGTATTTTTAAAGTATAAAATTCAAAATTTCAAAAAATAATATTGAAGTAATTGCAGCAGCAGGTATAGTTATTATCCATGATATAATAATTGGTTTGATAATTCTGAAATCCACTACGTCTAAACCTCTTGCTAACCCCATTCCACATACTGCACCTATTACTGCGTGAGTAGTTGAAACAGGCATGCCAAATTTTGAGGCTATTAATACAGAAGTAGCTGCTGAAAAATCTATTACAAAACCTCTTGTATTTGTTAATTCAGTAATTTTTTTTCCAATAGTTGCAATAACCCTGTATCCCCAAGTAGCTATGCCTACCATTATACCAATACCGCCAAGGGATAATAAATATATTGGAACTGGAACAGTGGAAGATATATTTTGATTTTTTATGATTGACATTATTCCAGCAACCGGGCCGATAGCATTAGCTACATCATTTGCCCCAATAGAGAATGCTATATAACCAGATGTCATAAGTTGTAACACTCTAAATATAGATTCTATGTGTTTGCCTTTTTTTAAAGACCTGGCTATTAAGAAATATCCTATAGATATAGATAGGCTACTTAGTGCTAATGTAAGAATGATGTTTTTAAAAAAACAAAGACCTATTTTTTCTCCCACCGGTGTTTTAAATAATATAGAACAAATTACAGTTAAAAAAGTTAATCCTACCAATATAGGTGCTATTCTTCGACAGGCCTTTTTAGGGTCCTTAGCCATAAGTATATATTTGCGTATTATTTTAAATAATATAAATGCCAAAAATCCTGCAAACAAAGGAGAAGTTATCCAGCTTATAGTTACCTGAATGATTTTATTCCATTCAATAATATTAGGTCCTTTAACAAATAATCCAAAGCCGGTTAGTGCTCCTATTATAGAATGAGTAGTTGAAACTGGCCATGCACGCCATGTGGCAAATGTTATCCACAGGCCAGCTGCGCCTAAAGTTGCTAATAATCCCTTTATTAATATATTTACATTTGTTATATAATTAGTGTTAATTATTCCTTTTCTAATTGTATCTGTTACATGACTACCGACTAAAACTGCTCCAATAAAACATAGTATAGAACCAATAAATACAGCTTGTTTTAAAGTTATTGCATTTGCTCCAACAGCGCTGCCCATAGAATTAGCAATATCGTTGGCGCCTATATTCCATGCCATGTAAAGACCTAAAACTATAGCTATAATTATGAAAATTGCAGAAAATTCCATATATGCAAGTCTTTGTATATAAGGTAAGAAATGAAAGATTTTATTTTAGTTTAGATAATTCAAGAGATAGCAATTAGCTAAATCTTATTATAAATGATTATGTTATGTCAAGAATAAAAATTGCTAAAAATGAAAATGCTTGACACTGTTGTTTGTCTAATCTATACTATATAATAAAGTATGGTGAATGTGGAAAAGCAAAAAATAAGAGAAGATATACTGGATAAATTAAAGAATCAGGATGTTGATGAAAAATCCAGAAAAAGTGAATTGATTAAGGAACAAATAGTATTTACAAAGGAGTATCAAAAAGCAAAACTCATTTTTACATATGTATCTACTGAATTAGAAGTAGACACATGGTCATTGATTCGGGATAGTTTTGCGAAACATAAAAGAGTTTCTGTTCCTGTAATAACTAGTTATAAAAGCAGAGAGATGATAGCTTCAGAGATTAAGGATGTGTCGTTTTTAAAAAAGAATAAATGGGGTATTTATCAACCCAAGAAAGGAGATATTTCAGTTTTGGATAAAAAATCTATAGATTTAATACTGGTTCCTGGTATTGCTTTTGATAGTAATGGTAATCGTTTAGGAAAAGGTAAAGGTTTTTTTGACAAATTTCTATCAGATATAAAAAACATCCCAATTTTTGGATTAGCTTTTTCTTTTCAAATAATCAATTCACTTCCTATTAACAAGTTTGACATTCCTGTTTCTAAAATTTTCAGTAGCTAATTTTTCTCTTAAATATTTTGGTATTTCTGTTTTTTTATCTTCGTTTGTATTTTTGTTTTAGCATAAATAATTAGTATAGTTAATAAGGGAGGTGAAGGGCAGTGTCGGCAAAATTATTTAATAGCATCGATTTATCTATATATGAATGGATATTTTTAGTAATAGGTTCAGTTGTTATATTTTTTATAGGGTATTATTTTAGAAAATATGTAGTTAAAGGTAAACTTGGTAGAGCAGAACGTGAGGCTGATAAAATAATAGCACAGGCTGAAAAAGAAATAGCGACTCAAAGAAAAGAATTAGATTTAGAGGCTAAAGACTTATTATACAAGACAAAATCCGATTTTGAAAAAGAAACTCGTCAAACTCGCGAAAGACTAAAAACTCAGGCAGAACGAATAGATAGAAAAGAAGCTGATATTAATCGTAAGTTAGAAATATTGGAGAAAAAAGAGTCAGAAATAAAATTGGAAAAAAGCAAAATAGAAAGTAAAAGGCAAGGTATAATTGCTAAAGAAGAAAAACTTGAAGAATTGATTAATAGAGAAAAATATACTCTTCAGCGTATTTCTGGCATAAAGTCAGAACAAGCTAAGCAGATGTTGTTGGAAAAAATGAAATCTGACGTTAAATATGAAGCTGATAAATTAATAAAGCGTATTGAAGAAGAAACAAAAGATAAGGCAGATGAAAAAGCTAAAGGGATAATAAGTTTAGCAATACAGAGATGTGCAGCTGAGCATACAGTAGAAACTACAGTATCTGTAGTGAATTTACCTAACGATGAAATGAAAGGAAGGATAATAGGTAGAGAAGGGCGTAATATTCGTTCTTTTGAGATGGCTACAGGGGTTGATGTAATAGTAGATGATACTCCGGAAGCTGTAACTTTATCTGCTTTTGATATGATAAGACGAGAAATTGCTAAGATATCTTTAGCAAGGTTAGTAAAAGATGGCAGAATTCATCCTTCTCGCATAGAAGAAGTTGTTGAAAAGGTAAAAAAAGAAATGAGTAAAAGAGTCAAAGAAATTGGAGAAGAAGTTACTTTGGATTTAGGTGTGCAGAGTTTAAATCCGGAACTTGTAAAATTATTGGGAAAACTTCAGTACAGGACAAGTTATGGGCAAAATGTTTTGCAACATTCCAAGGAAGTTGCTTATCTTATGGGAGTCATGGCTTCGGAATTGGGTTTGGATTTTAATTTAGCCAGAAGGATAGGGTTGCTTCATGATGTTGGCAAAGCAGTTGATCATGAAGTTGAAGGAACGCATGCTCAAATTGGAGCAAATTTAGCAAAAAAATATGGGGAATCGGAGAAAGTTGTGAGAGCTATTTTAGCTCACCATGAAGACGTTGAAGCTAAAAGTATATACGATGTATTAATTCAAGCAGCAGATGCAATTAGTAGTTCACGTCCGGGAGCTAGAAGGGAAACTTTAAAAACATATGTTAAACGTTTAGAAAAATTAGAGTCTATAGCTGATGCCTTTAAAGGAGTAGAAAAAGGATATGCTATACAAGCTGGAAGAGAAATTAGAATTATAGTGAAACCTGACGATGTGGGAGAAGAGGCAACCAGAATATTAGCAAGAGACGTTAAAAACGAGATAGAAAAGGAATTAGAATATCCGGGCCAGATAAAGATTACAGTAATTCGCGAGACGCGTACTGTAAATTACGCTAAGTGAAACGCGGATTTACGCAGATATAAGGAATATACTTATTTCCACAGATTATCGCAGATAAAAGCATCTGTGCTCATCTGTTGATTTCATCGGTGTCCATCTGTGCACACGGAGTGAGGATTAGTGTTATGAAGATTTTGTTTATAGGAGATATAGTTGGGGAACCTGGGCGAAGAGCAATTTCAGAAATACTTCCTAATTTAAAAAAATCAAAAGGAATAGATTTTGTAATTGCAAATGGGGAAAATGTTGCAGGAGGTAGCGGGATTACTGAATCTACAGCAGATGTATTACTGAATAACGGAGTAAATGTGATAACTTCTGGCGACCATATTTGGAGAAGAAAAGAAATATGTAAACGTATAAGCGAAGATAAAAGAATTTTAAGGCCAGCTAATTATCCTTTTGGGACACCGGGAAACGGAGGGGCAGTTTATACTGTTAAAGATAAATTAAAGATGGGAGTTGTTAATGTGCAAGGCAGGGTGTTTATGAAGGAGTTGGATTGCCCTTTTCGTGCAGCTAAAAGAGAAATTGATAATTTAAGAAAACAAACGAAAATTATTTTAGTAGATATACATGCTGAGGCTACAAGTGAAAAGATAGCTTTGGGTATATATTTAGATGGCATGGTTTCTGCTGTAGGAGGAACTCACACTCATGTTCAAACAGCTGATGAAAAAATTCTTCCTAAGGGGACTGCTTATATTACGGATATTGGTATGACTGGACCACATGATTCTGTATTGGGAAGAAGGAAGGATAAAGCTGTTGAGAGATTTTTAACAAATATGCCTGTAAGATTTCCTGTAGCAAAAAATGATATTAGGTTGCAAGGTGTCTTTATAGAAATTAATGAAGAAACAGGTTTAGCAAAAAATATAGCAAGAATTAACGTTGAGGCCTAAGTAATAAATAGTTAGATTAAAAACATAAAATTAAGTGGGTGTTTTTAGAAAAGGTTTTTACTTTTTTACTTTCTATTTGTTTTTTTTACTTGCTACTAATTTTTTTTTAGAATTTTTAATAGAAATGGATTTATTTGATAATATTCATATTTTTAGTGTAACTGAACTTACTAGAAATATAAAAAATTTGTTAGGCAGGAATTTTTCTGATATTTATGTAGAAGGAGAAATATCTAATTTAAGCATTTCTGCCTCTGGCCATACTTACTTTACCCTTAAAGATGAGAAAAGCCAGTTGCAAGCTGCTTTGTTTAAGGGTTTTAATAAAAAAATAAAATTTAATATAGAAAATGGATTGCATGTTATTTGCTTTGGTGAAATAACGGTATATGAAGCTAGAGGACAACATCAAATAATAGTAAAGCATATAGAACCTAAGGGATTGGGAGCTTTGCAATTAGCTTTCCAGCAATTAAAAAATAAATTGCAAAGAGAAGGATTTTTCGATAAAGCACATAAAAAGAATATACCATATTTACCTACTAAAATAGGTATTGTTACTTCTTTAAAGGGGAAAGCAATTAAGGATATTTTAAATGTAATAAACCGTAGATTTTCTAACCTTCAAATTTTTATTGTCCCAGTAAGAGTGCAGGGTAAAGAAGCTGCTAAAGAGATTGCTGAAGGTATTTTATTAATTAATGAACATAGAAAAGTTGATGTTATGATAGTAGGTAGAGGAGGTGGTAGTTTAGAGGATTTGTGGGCATTTAATGAAGAAGTGGTTGCTAGAGCTATTTATAATTCTGATATACCTGTTATTTCTGCAGTTGGACATGACCCCGATGTTACTATTTCTGATTTGGTTGCCGATTTAAGGGTTCCAACACCTTCTGCTGCAGCAGAATTAGTTGTTAATAAAAAACAGGAATTACAGAATACAATTAATAATTTGTTTTTAAGACTAAATAATATAATTTCAGGACAATTGAGGTTTTTTGATGCTAAGCTTAAACGTTTGGTAGAAACTTATTTTTTTAAAAAAGGGCCGCAGGATATTTTATTATATCGTCAGCAAAGAATAGATGATTTTATTAAAAGCATGAATAATAGCGTTAATTACCTGATGAACTTGAAATCTGAAAAATTTTATGCTTTGATAGGAAAGTTAGAAAGCTTAAGCCCGCTTTCTATTCTTTCTCGTGGTTATAGTATTACCATGAAACTTAAAGATAAAATCATTGTTAAAGATTTTAGAATATTAGAAAAAGGGGACAGAATTAAAACTATATTAGGAAAAGGTCATGTAGTAAGTAAGGTCGAAGATATTAAAGAATAATAAGTACATTTTATAAAAGGAAGTATTATGGAAGACCTAAAATTTGAAAAAGCTTTAGAGAAATTGGAAAAAATTGTAGAAGAACTTGAAGAAGGGGATTTATCTTTAGAAGATATGTTGAAAAAGTATGAAGAAGGAGTTAATTTATCAAATATTTGCACTAAAAAACTCAATCAGACTAAAAAGAAAATTAAGATGTTAACAAAAGAACGTGGTAAATTTATTGAGCAGGATTTAAAAATTGAAGAAGAGGATAGGAGTTGAAGATAAAAGAATATTTTGAAATCCAAAAAGAAAGGGTAGAAAAAAAATTAGATAAATATTTACCATTGGCTGAAAAATATCCATCAGTTATACATAATGCTATGCGTTACAGTGTTTTTTCGGGCGGTAAAAGAATTAGGCCTATTATGAGTATTATGGGATTTGAAACATTTAAAGGCAAAGGAGATAAAATATTGCCGGTGGCTTGTGCTATAGAATTAATTCATACTTATTCTTTAATTCATGATGATTTGCCTGATATTGATAACGATGACTTACGTAGGGGGAAACCTTCTTGTCATAGAAAATTTAGTCCTGCTGTAGCAATCTTAACTGGAGATGCTTTGCTTATAGAAGGTTTCAAATTGTTGACTTTTGTAAATGAGGATTCTACTGTTAAAAAATTAGTTTCTTGTCTTAGTAATAAAATAGGTAGTTTTGGAATGAATGGAGGCCAGATAATTGATATCCAGAGAAGTTTGATTTTTGATGATTTTAAAAATTTAAGTAATAAAGAAAAAGATAAATTTTTAAAACAATCAGAATATGTAAATGCTTATAAAACAGCTGCATTAATAGAAGCTGCTTTTATGTCTGGAGCTATAACTGCTAAAGCATCAGATGCTGATATAAATAATATTAAAGATTATGCTTATTGTATAGGCTTTCTTTTTCAGCTAGTTGATGATATATTGGATAGAGATGGTTATGTTTTAGTACTTGGGGAATCTAAAACAGAGGATAAAGCTAAAAAGTTTGTAGAGGAAGCTAAAGAGAAAGCAAAAAAAGTTGATAGAGACAATCAATTATTAACAGAACTTCCAGATTACATTTTTCAAAGGATAAATATTTAATTATGAGAGAATTTTTGGCTAATTTTAAAGATGAGGATATTTCTAATATCAAAAATTTGAATGCTCAAGAGTTAAATAAGTTAGCTGGACAAATTAGAAGCGAGATTATAAATGTTGTATCAAAAAATGGTGGGCATCTTGCTTCTTCTTTAGGAGCAGTTGATTTATGTATAGCACTTCATTATGTTTTTGATTTATCTAAAGATTCAATTGTTTGGGACGTGGGACATCAAGCCTATGCCCATAAACTTCTTACTGGAAGGGGCCCCAGATTTTCTACATTAAGAAAGTTAAATGGCATATCAGGTTTTCCTTCTAAATTTGAAAGTAAGTATGACCCTTTTTTGGTAGGGCATGGTTCTACTGCTATTTCATCGGCTTTAGGAATGATTACTGCTAGAACACTTTCAAATAAAGAAGGTGAAATAATTGTAGTAGTTGGAGATGGTTCTTTACAGGGAGGAATGGCTTTTGAAGCTTTAAATCAAGTAAGTTATTTAAATGAAAAGATTATAGTAATACTTAATGATAATGAAATGAGTATTTCACCTACAGTAGGCGCAATTAGTAGTTATTTAAGTCGGGTTATTACTAATCCTATTTATAATGAAATAAAAGGTGATTTAGAAAATTTATTTAAAAAAATTCCTCGATTAGGAGAACCAGCATTAAAAGCTGCTAAGCGTTTAGAAGAAACCCTTAAAAATTTCCTTGTTCCAGGAATTATATTCGAGGAATTAGGGTTTACTTATTTAGGGCCTATAGATGGACATAATATTAGTTCTCTTATAGATATTCTTAAGAGAGCTCGTAATTTTAAAGAACCTCTTTTTATCCATGTAGTGACAAAGAAAGGTAAAGGTTATAGATTTGCTGAAGAGGAACCTTCTCGATTTCACTCGGCTAAACCTTTTGATATTGCAACAGGTAAAAATATTAAAACAAAAAGTAGTTTAGCTACTTTTACTTCAACTTTTACTGATAAAATTATAGAGTTATCTCAGAAAAATAAAAGGGTTGTGGGAATAACTGCGGCAATGCCAGGAGGTACTGGATTAAGTAAATTTTCCAAAATATTTCCTAACAGATTTTTTAATGTAGGGATGGCAGAACAACATGGCGTTACTTTTGCAGCTGGCTTAGCTAATGAAGGCTATATTCCTATAATTGCAATATATTCAACGTTTTTACAAAGGGCATATGACCAAGTTGTGCATGATGTATGTTTGCAGGATTTACATGTTATTTTTGCAATAGACAGAAGTGGCCTCGTAGGAGAAGATGGGCCTACTCACCATGGTATTTTTGATTTAGCTTATTTAAGGCATTTACCAAATATGAATGTTATGGCTCCTAAATCTACAGAAGAGTTGAAGGCTATGCTGGAATTTGCAGTAGATTTTAAACATCCTATTGTAATTAGATATCCTAAAGGATCTCCTATTTGGTATAAAGAGGAATTTGCTAAATTAGATAAAAAAAATAGCGAAATATTACATGGGAAATCGGAAATTTTATTAGAAGGTTCTGATGTAGCCATTATAAGCTTAGGTAGTATGGTCTATCCGTCTTTAATTGCTGCTGAGAAATTAGCAGATATAGGGATTGAACCTACTGTTATAAATGCTCGCTTTATTAAGCCTTTAGATAAAGAGTTATTAAATTCTGTATTTGATAATTATAAATTTTTAGTTACAATTGAAGAAGGTTGTTTAAAAGGAGGATTTGGTAGCGCAGTATTGGAATATATTAGTGAATGCAGTAAAAATACAAAGATAATGAGATTAGGAATTCCTGATGAATTTATAAAACATGGAGACCGTTTGTTTTTACTTGATGAGTTAAATTTATCACCTCAAGGAATTTTTGAACAGGTTAAGAAATTATGCCGAAAATAACAATTGATAGAAATAAATGCAAAGGGTGTGGTTTGTGCATAGAATATTGCCCGTTAAAAATGATAAAAATGTCAGAAGAGATTAATGAAAGTGGTATACATTTTGCAGTATTTGAAGATAATGGCAGATGCACAGCTTGTTCTATATGTGCCTGGGTTTGTCCTGATGCTGCCATAGAAGTGTATAAATAAACAGAAGACAGAAAACAGAAGACAGAAAACAGAAAACAGAAGACAGAGAACAGAAGACAGAAAAAAACAGATAACAGAGAACAGATTACAGATGACAGAAAAAAACAGAAAAAAAATTACTGAAAACAGAAAAATTCTTATGTGTGGAAATGAAGCAGTAGGAGAAGCTGCTATAGTAGCAGGTTGTAAATTTTATGCAGGTTATCCTATTACTCCACAAAATGAGTTGACTGCATATATGTCTAGACGTATGCCTGAGGAGGGGAGGACATTTATACAATCCGAAAGCGAATTAGCTGCTATAAATATGGTTTTTGGTGCTTCAGCTGCTGGAGCTAGAGCTATGACTTCTTCTTCGTCTCCTGGAATAAGTTTGAAACAAGAAGGTATCTCTTATATGGCAGGAGCGGAATTGCCAGGAGTTATAATTAATATGATGAGAGCAGGCCCTGGATTAGGTAATATTACTCCTGCCCAAGGCGATTATTTCCAAGCTACCAAAGGTGGAGGGCATGGAGATTATCATATTATAGTTTTAGCCCCTGCGTCTGTTCAAGAATTATTTAATTTAGGGATAAAAGCTTTTGATTTAGCAGATAAGTATAGAACACCTGTAATGGTTATGGGAGATGGAATGTTAGGACAAATGATGGAACCGATAGAATTTCAGAAGACAGAAAACAGAAGACAGAAAACAGAAAATAAAAAAAATCTGTCATCTGACTTCTATCATCAGACTTTTGATAAGCCTTGGGCTTTAACAGGATGTAAAGGTAGAAAAGCTAATGTAGTAAAATCATTATATCTTAAAGAGGGAGCATTAGAGGATTTAAATAATAGATTACAAGAAAAATATAAGAAAATATCAGAAGAAGAAGTATTATTTGAAGAATATAATACGGAAGAAGCTGACATGGTTTTAGTGTCATATGGTACTGTAAGCAGAATATGTAAATCTGCTGCTAAAAAACTGATATCAGAAGAGTTTAAAGTAGGATTTCTAAGGCCGATTACATTATGGCCTTTTCCTTATAAAAAAATTAATCAGTTAGCTAAAGCTGGTAAGAAGTTTTTCGTAGTTGAAATGAGTTCAGGACAAATGTTAGAGGATGTAATATTAGCTGTTAATGGTAAAAGTAAAGTAAACTTTTATGGAAGAATGGGAGGGGGCATCCCAGAAGAATCTGTAGTATTTGCAAAAGTTAAGGAGCTTTTAAATGCAAAAAATTTATAGTAAACCTAAAAGTTTGCGTAACGTAAAAACTCATTATTGTCCGGGTTGCGGGCATGGCATAATTCATAGAATAATCTGTGAGGTTATAGATGAACTTGATATTAGAGAGGAAACTATAGCAATAGCTCCTGTTGGATGTTCGGTAATTGCATACGATTATTGGGATTTCGATGTTTCAGAAGCTGCACATGGCAGGGCACCTGCAGTAGCTACAGGGATAAAAAGAGTTCATCCTGACAAATTTGTTTTTACATATCAAGGAGATGGAGATTTAGCATCTATTGGGACAGCTGAAATCATACATACTGCTAATAGAGGGGAGAATATTAGTGTTATCTTTGTAAATAATGCTGTTTATGGTATGACAGGAGGACAAATGGCTCCTACAACAGTGGAAAAACAAAAAACTAAAACTACACCTTTAGGCCGAGACTTTAAATTGCATGGATTTTCTTTTAAGATTACTGAGATGTTATCGGTTTTAGAACCAGTTGTTTATTTAGAGAGATGTTCTGTACATAACCCTGTTAGTATTAATAAAACAAAAAGAGCTATAAAAAAATCTTTTAAGATTCAACTTGAGAATAAAGGATTCTCTTTGGTAGAAGTAGTATCGCCTTGTCCTACGTATTGGAAAGTTACTCCTGTTGAAGCAGCATCTTGGATAGAAAATAATATGTTAAAACAATATCCGTTAGGTGTCATAAAAGATGTCAAATAATAATAAATCCGAAATAATAAATACTAAATTCTAAACACCTGTCTGCCGACAGGTTCGCCGCGGCAGGCAAGAATTACAAATAGTAATGTTTCAAGTTAGAAACAGAATAATTTAATGTTAAGTTTAAATATTGGGAAATTGAAAAATTGAATATTGTTTAGGATTTAAAAATTCGATATTAGAATTTATTTTTTTAAGAATATTATGATAGAGAAAATTATATGTGCCGGTTTTGGTGGCCAGGGGATAATGGTTTTAGGTAAACTTTTAGTTTATGCAGGCATGAACCAGAATTTTAAGGTTACCTGGATGCCTTCTTATGGGGCAGAGGTGAGAGGGGGGACAGCACATTCCATGGTTGTTATCTCTGATAAAGAAATAGCATCGCCAAGAGTTGTAAATCCGAGTATGGCGATAATTATGAATAAACCTTCATATGATAAGTTTAAAAATAAAATGAGTGGAAAAGGGATTATGTTTATTGATAGTTCTTTGGTTAAAGTGAGTGAGGATATAAAAGGAATAGAACAATTTAAAATACCTGCTACTGAAATTGCCTCTGATTTAGGTGATATAAGAGTAGCTAATATGGTTATGGCAGGAGTATTGGCTTCAAAGAGTGGTTTATTTAAATTAGATGAAATTATAGATTGTTTAAATTATGTTATCCCTAAACACAGACGTAACCTTATACCGCTTAATAAAAAAGCGATAAAGAAAGGTTATAATTTAGTTCAAAGCTCGAAGCTCGAAGATCAAAGCTAAAATACAAAAACAAAGAAAAGAAGTGTTTGAAAAAGAATATTATAAAGAAATAAAAGAAGGTAAAATTAAAGTAATAGAATTGCCAGATATAGTTCCAGATAGCAAATTCTAAAAATCTGTGTTCATCTGTGTTTTAAATTTTTTATCTGTGCTAATCTGCGTTTAACCGAATAGAGTGAGGTTAAAATGATTAAAGTTAGATTT
>JAGYNU010000003.1 GCA_018399975.1 Candidatus Omnitrophota bacterium | reverse complement strand
TAATTTTATTAATTAAATGATACTAAAATAGTATCATTATGTCAAGAAAAAAAATATAATAGTATTTGCTAAAAAGCCGAATTTCCTGTTAGAATTTATTTATTTTTGTTTTTAACAAAAAGTAGAGGGAATACAATATCACTTACACAACAAGGTATCCAAACCGCAAGAAAAAGAAATAAGAAAATACCAATATATAAAAACCAAGCTAATGATTCTCCTGCAGACATAATAATATGAAAAAGCGATGCCCAAGTACTTAATAAAACATGGCCTGCATGTGGAAATTTCGTAGTTGGCCTAAAAGCAGCTATAAAAACACCTATAATAGCCAAGGGATTTACTAACCACCATTTTTCGATGAAACCCAAATGAATTCCCCTATTAGGCATATCTAACATTACCTCAGCCAAATAAGGTATAATCGAATCACTTAACGTAGCAATACCTATAGCGCCTATATACCCAATAATAAGCAAAAGCCAAAGATTACATTTACCCTTTAAACATTTACCACTTATATGCTCACATGTATGAAGTTTATACATAGATGCAGTAACAAGAGCACTCAAAACGACGTGAATTGGATGAAGTATATAAAATATGTTATAAGAAACATTAGAGGGCAATCTATGAAAAAATAGCATAATTATAATCCCTGTAACTGCTCCAAAAATAGTAAAAGGGGCATGGTTTTTCAATTCTTTAAAAATTTGTTTAAACATTTCTACCTCCTGATTAGTAAAACCAAATTTACAATAATTTATATGCTATCTAATATTGCTAAAAAATTGAACTCCTCTCCATGCTAAACCGGCAAATATAATGCCATAAACTGCTGATATTAAAGTTAAAAGAAAAGCCCTTTTAAACCCAAATTCTTTCCAAAGCATTCCAGAAGCAATCATGCAAGGAATTCCAATAGTAGTTGCTACTCCAAATGTATATATCTGAAGAGGTGATAAAACTAAAGCTATTTCACTTCCTAAAACAGAAAAAAGCATTGCTGCAGAAAGATCTTTTTGTAAATAAGAAAATGCCCATGGAATAATTGCTACTGCAGGTAATCCCAACCACCATGTAATAGGCAAAAATGGAGTTATAATAGATTTAGTAACTCCTAAAATATCTAATACTGCATATATAATTCCTCCTATAATTAAAAAAGGTATAACTACATAAACAAAAGTCTTCATCCTTATCCAACTTTTAGCAACAATATTTTTAATCGAAGGCATTCTATAAGGTGGTAGTTCAGGCAATTCATAAAGTATTGGTTTTTTTTCTAATCGCATAATTTTTTTTATCAAATAAGCAAAAATTAAAAAAGCCACAATAATGGAAATAAAAACAGCAATTGCTAAAAGTTTGCCACCAAAATGTCCAACTATTCCCATTACTATAGCAATACGAGAAGAACAAGGAACTGCAGTAAAAAGAGACGCTGTGCAAAAGCGTCTTTTTTCTGAAGATAAAACCCTTGTCGCTCTAATAGCTGGGACAGTACACCCCAACCCTAAAGCTAATGGAATCATTGCTTTCCCAGGAAAATTTAATTTTCTTAAAAATCTTTCTAAATTAACCACAAACCTTGAAAGAATTCCTACATCTTCAATTAAGGCAAAAAGAAAATAAAATAAAAAAACATATGGTAAAGCAATAGCAACACCAGCCATCACCCCTATTATTCCCATTTCTAACGCCGTACCTAAAAAACCGCTACCAAATTTAATAACCGGAAAGATAGAACCTTCAGCAAAACCTATAAGAATTTTTTCTATCCAACCACCAAAATAAAGTAATACACCAAATATAGTAAAAAAAGTCAAAAAAGTAATAACCGGGCCCCATACTCTATGGAGAATAATTTCATCAATTCGTTGCTCTAAACTTTTCCTTATTTTTTTTATAGAAGTTAATTGGGTAACTTTCTTTGCGACAAAAGCTGCTGTTCCAAATCTAGCTATTGCTATATCTTGGCTAACCCCTGTATGTTTTTCTAAATCTTCTTTATTTTTCTCAATTACTTTTTTACCTTTTAAATATTTGTAAAAATCAATATCTCCTTCCAATATTCTAAGGGCTATAAACCTCTTTGGTAAATAATTCCCAACTATTTGGGGCAATAAATCTTCTATTGCTTTTTCTATATGGCCATCATATCTTATATTGAAAGGTTTAGTCTTAATTTCATTAATTTTTAAAATGGTATTTACAAATTCACCTATTTGATTTTTTGTTAAGGGATTTACTGGAATAACTGGAATATTTAATATTTCACTTAACTTACTGCAGTTAATTATTATTCCTCTTTTTTTTGCCCCTTCAACAAAATTTAAAACCAAAACCACAGGCCTTCCCGCTTCTAAAATCTGAAATGTAAGATAAAGGCCTCTTTCAAGAGAACTACTATCAACTATCACTACTGCTCCATCTATTTCTGTTTCAAATAAAGCTTTCTCAGTAACTTTTTCCTCTTCAGACATATCAGAAATAGAATATATCCCTGGAGTATCTATAAACTCTATTACGTGCCCACCAATTACTTTCTTAGCTTTAGTTACTTCAACTGTAGTCCCAGGATAATTCGATACTATGACTTTTGCCCCAACTAAAGCATTAAGCAGTGTAGATTTCCCCACATTAGGTTGTCCAACCAGAAGAATTTTAAATTTCATACTAAAACCTCAATCTTCTTTGCTATTTCTTTACCTACAGCAAAATTCTTACCCCCCACATTAATAACAACACCATCAGGGATATTATAAACAACTTCAATTTGTTCCCCCAAACACATCCCCATACTAACTATTCTTTCAAATAATCCATAATCAGAAAACATAATATCAGTAATTATTCCTTTTTTCTTAAGACCAATTTCTGTTAAAGGTACACCTTTTTCTTTTAATGTAGAAAATTTTTTTATATTATCAATAACTTTATGAGAAATACAATGCTCAAGAATATTTGCTATTTCGTGAGCCTTTTTTTCATTCCTCGATTGTTTAAAATAATCTTCACAAACAAGATGCTTCTTTAATATATCCTTTGTTACTTGTAAACCTTTAGTCTCTAACTCAAAAGAATTATTTCTGCTCCGAATTAATTGTTCTTTTAGCAACTCTTCAATAGCTTGCATAATATAGTTATTTGAAACACTAATCTCTTTTTCTATTACATCTAAAGGAATACTCTTCTTTTTTTCGCCTAATATTCTTAAAACATCCTCTCTAACTATTTTTATAATTTCGGTTTCTTTAAACATTTGTATTATTTCTTACATTACTATTTCATATTAAATTTTCTTAAATAAAATTTACTCTCTCTATATTTAGTTTCCATCAACTTATTTTCATCTAATAACTTTTGAATTATTTCTTTTTCTGCATTAGCTTTTTTTAAAAATTCACTCACTGCTTCTTCTTTCATTGGATGTACTGAAGTAATACTTAATAAATCTTCTTCTACATTCCCTGTATATGCAAAAGCATTCCCTTCGTAACCAATAAGATATTCAACATTAATAGACTCTTCTTTAAAAAGTTGATATGCCATATTTATTGAATGTTCTGTAGCAGAATTTACCCATTTTTCTGCTGGTGGCCTAGTCGGAATAGAAATGTAACTTTTAGAGTCTTTTAATTTAGAAATAAATTTGGCAACCTTTTGCATTTCTTCTATGTTATCATTAATCCCTCGGATAAGCATAGTTTCCGTGGTTAGATCACCTTTAAAACTATTTGAAAATTCAACAATACCCTGAAATATTTCATCAATATGTAAAGACTTATGGGGCCTATTAATCTTATTCCAGATATGTTTACTTGCAGCATCTATTTTTAAAGAAACCCAATCGGCATTATATAAATCTTTCTGAACACTTTTCTGCCATATAAGAGAAGCATTTGAGATAACCGCGGTTTTAATATTAAATGATTTAAGTAACTTTAATTCTTTACCCAGATTTATATCTAAAGTAGGCTCCCCATCTGGAACAAAACTTAGATAATCTATATGCTCTCCTTTATTTTCTGCTTCTTTAATCTTTCTTTGCACGGCTTTTAATATCTTTTCGGGTTTATAAAAAGAGCGCCTTTCAACCTGCATATGTGAAGTTCTTCCAGCTTGGCAATAAATACAAGAATAACTACAAAATTTAGGAGGAATATTGTTAATACCTAAACTTCGGCCCAAACGTCTTGAAGGAATCGGACCAAATACAATTAGATTATCATTTTCCATTTTGGCTTATTTATTTTATAAATTTTAAAAGAAAATTTTGTTTTAAACCTTACTTATCTTATTTTTCTAAGCTATTTCTTACAGTGTCTAAAATGTCTTGATGAATAGTTTTATTTGAAGCAATATAACCTTTGATATCGAGACTCCAAGGCCTTCCTTCAAAATCAGTAACTTTCCCTCCCGCTTCCTCAATTAAAAGAAGTCCTGAAGCAAAATCCCAAACTTTATCATTAAATTCTACTTCCACATCAACCCTACCTTCAGCAACATAAGTCAAACTTCTGGCAGAAGAACCAAACATACGCACATTAAAAACCTTATCGGTAAGTTTACCTAAAACTTCAAGCATTTGTTCTTTGTTATAACGGATACTACTATCATAAACCAAAGTTGCCTTATTTAATTCTCTTTTGGATACCTCTATTTTTTTACCATTACAATAAGCTCCCTTTCCTTTTTGAGCAATATAAAATTCATCTGTCCAAGGCATATATATTACTCCTAAAATAACTTCACCTTTAAATTCTACAGCTATTGAAACCCCGAAAATATCTATATTATGAACAAAATTATGTGTTCCATCCATAGGGTCAATAACCCATCTGTATCCTGTTTCAGAAGACAAACCTTTACTTTCCTCAGATAAAATGCCATCTTTAGGAAATGTTTTCTTTATTAATTTTATTGTTGTTTCATCTGCTTTCTTATCAATATTTGTAACCAAATCTTTATTTGTTTTACTCTCAATTTCAATTGTCTTTTTAAAATTATCTTTTAATATTTTCCCTGCCTTTTTACAGGCTTTAATTGCTATTTTTCTCCTTCTTTCAATATCCATTTATTCTCCTATTTTATTTATCTATTTTAAAAGTTGATTTGGGATAGAAATATCTACCACATCTAATTCCCCGACACTCAATGGGCCATCATTTTTAGTAAATCCAGCTTTGGGTAGCCCAAAAGTTACTGTTTTTTTTGCCATTATACAAGCTCCTAAACTCTTTCCCGTTGTAGCATCTAAACCCGAAGGAACATCTATTGCTAAAACAAATTTTTTAGATTGGTTTATTAAATCAATAGCTATACTATAAGGTGGTTTTACTTCTCCAGATAAACCTATACCGAATATTGCATCTATTATAAGTTGACTTTTCTTCAACTCTTCCTTTAAAAATTTAAAATCCCTATCGTTTTTCAAAACCTTAATTTTTACCTTCATCTTTTCTAAAATATTAAAATTTAATTTAGCATCCGGTTTCAATTTAAAAGAATCTCCTATCAAAAAAATTTCTGCATCAATCCCTTTATTAACCAAATGCCTAGCACATACAAAACCATCTCCAGCATTATTACCTTTACCACAAATACAAGTTGCTTTTTTATTGTTCGAATTTTTTAACATACTAATTGAGACCTCAGCAGCACTTCTACCTGCATTTTCCATCAAAACAATAGAAGGTATCCCAAATTTTTCTATTGTCTGTTTATCAATTTCCATCATCTGTTGCGAAGTCACATACTTCATTTACTATTTTTCCTCCTTTCTTTTTTTCTATAAACTTTCAATGCACAAAATTCGTCGCCACACATAGAACAACCTCCTTTCGTCAATCTGGGACTCTCTTTAATCATATCTTCAAATTTCTTAGGGTCAAGAGCGTATTTTTCCATATCGTTCCATTTAAAATTTCTTCTTGCTTCCGACATTAATTTACTCTCAAAATTTCTTTTTTTGTTTCCCTTCGCAATATCTGCAATTTGTGCCGCTAATTTAGTAACTACCACTCCCTCATGAACATCTTCAATTTCAGGTAAACCAATATGTTCCTTCGGAGTTACGTAACAAAGGAAATCTGCTCCATAATAAGCAGCTAAAGCTCCTCCTATACTACACGCAATATGATCATAACCTGCTGCTGTATCTATTGGAAGAGGCCCTAAAACATAAAAAGGAGCATTAGAGCAAATATCTTTTTCTAATTCGATATTTTTCTTAATTTCATTTAGCGGAATATGCCCCGGCCCTTCAACTATAACCTGCACATCTTTTTCTCTTGCTTTTAAAGTAAGTTCACCCAAAACTTTTAATTCATAGATTTGAGCTTTATCAGTAGAATCAGCAATACAGCCGGGCCTTAATCCATCACCTAAACTTATAGTCATATTATATTCTTTGGCAATATCCAAAATTTCATCAAAGTACTCATAAAGAAAACTCTCTTTATTATTTTTAGACATCCATTTAAGTAAAAAAGAGCCACCTCTTGATACTACAGGGATTAATCTTTTACTAACTAACTCTAAAGCTTTTTTTGTAACTCCAGCATGCACAGTAGTAAAATCTACACCTTCTTTAGCCTGCTTTTCATAAACTTTGAGATAACTCTCTATTGTCATATCCTTAAGAGAACCAGATTCAATAGCTACTTGATAGATAGGAACAGTACCTAATGGCTGATTGCAATTTTGGATAATAGCTTTTCTTATTTTGTCAATATCTTTAAAATCATCAGCTATAGTTAAATCCATTATTGTATCTGCTCCTGCTTTTACAGCTACATTTAGTTTTTTTAATTCTGCTTCTAAATTTAAATCTGTAGAAGATGCTCCGATATTAGCATTGACTTTAGTTGTTAATCCCTTGCCTATTGCTACTGGCCGAATATTTTTATGATTTTTATTTGCTAAAATAACAGCTGACCCTTGTGCAATATTACTCTTCAATCGATTAATACCAATACTTTCTTTTTTAACTATGTAATTAAGAATATCATTTTTCATAATTTTTCACCTAAGTTTTGCCAATCTTTTTTAACCAATTCTAATAATCCCTCAGACCTTAATGCTGCAGCTGGATGAAACATAGGAATTATTTTTAAAGTTCTATCTGGACTAAACAAATCCTTCATAGAAACAGAAAAAACCTGTCCGTGAATATCTGAAACTTTTTGATTGGCTATATTATATTTTTCTAAAATATAACGTCCAGCTACAGACCCTAATGCAATAATTACTTTAGGATTTACTATATCTATTTGTTTATCAAGATATATAGAACAAGCAGATATTTCTTTTGGCCCTATTGCATAAGTAGGAGCATGGCATTTTATAATATTGGTTATGTAAAGCTCATTCCTATCCAGTCCAGCTAATTGCAAAAGTTCATTCAAAAAATCTCCAGAAGGCCCAACAAATAACCTTCCACTTAAATTCTCCTGCCTTCCAGGAGATAAACCAACTAACATAATATTAGCATTGTTTTTACCTTCAGCAAATACACATTTATCCCTGAACTCATGCAATTTACATTTTTCACAATTTTCTACCGCTTCAAAAATTTCTTCTAAACTATTTAATTCTTCCATATCTTTTAAAACACTTCTTTTATCACTTTCCTATGTGATAAAAACGGGATAATAGGTAAGTTTTCTTTATCAAAAAACTTTGCTTCTTTCAATTCACTATTCAATGATAAACCATTTTCAGAAATACTCACTTCATAACCAATAACTAAAAGTGAACCATAATATTTAGATTTTTGAATATAAACGCCTATTAACCTTTCTACTTTTCCCTTTAAACCTGTTTCTTCTTTTAATTCCCTTAAACAAGCAACTTTAGGAGTTTCATCTAACTCGATAAAGCCTCCAGGCAATGCCCATTTATTTATACTTGGCTTAGTATTTCTTTTTGCTACAAGTATTTTATTTTCTTTATCTTTTACTGCACATATCACTATAGGTAAAGGATTTCTATAATACACCCATCCACATTTCGAGCAAACTAATCTTTTAACATTATCTACTTTTTTTTGTTTTAAGGCATTTCTACATAAAGGACAAAATCTAAACTCCATAAATTAAAATAACCTTTCTTTACACAAAATAAATTATATTGATACTAAATCTTTTTCTTTTTCGGCTCTTAACACAAAAGCACTAAGTAATTTTACAACATTTTCTAAATCTTTAATACTAACAAGTTCCACAGGTGTATGCATGTATCTGTTAGGAATACTTATCAATCCAGTTGCTATTCCTGATTTTGTAAGCTGCATAACATTTGCATCGGTACCGGTAGCTCTAGATATACTTTCAATTTGATAAGGTATTTTTTCTTTTTTAGCTGTTTCAACAAAAAGATTAAATACTTTTGGATTAATATTAGGGCCTCTTGCTATAACAGGGCCCTTACCAAGTTTTATATCTCCTGTTTTTCTTTTATCTACAGAAGGAAAATCCGAAGCAAATGTAACATCAATAGCAATACCTATATCAGGAGATATTCCATATGCTGAAGTTTTCGCACCTCTAAGGCCTATTTCTTCCTGAACAGTTGCAACTCCATAAATAGAAGATTTAAACTTCTTTTTTGAAAGGACACGTAAAACCTCACTTACAACAAATGCGCCAGATTTATCATCAAAACCCCTTCCAACCATAATATCTTTACTTAAAGTTTCAAGGCCAACTGCCGGTACAATAGGATCACCAATATCTACAATAGATTCAACTTGTTTTTTATCATTTATTCCTATATCTATCCAAAACCCTTCAATTTTCGAAACCTTTTTTCTCTCTTCTTCTTCTAAAAGATGTATAGGTTTTTTACCTATTACTCCCAAAATCTTACCTTTCTTTGTTTTAATCCAAACTCTCTGTCCCGGAACAAGATGAAGATCAATCCCTCCAATAGTTGAAAAATATATATATCCATCTTTATTAATGTACTTTACCATAAAGCCAACTTCATCAATATGGCCAGCAAACATAATTTTGGGGCCTTCATTATTTTCTAAAACTGCCATACTATTACCTAAAATATCTACCTTAATATAATCAGCAAATTTTTCTGTTCGTTCACTCCATACTTTAACTGCATTTTCCTCAAAACCAGAAGGACTTATAGAATCTATAAGTCTTTGTAAAAATCCTAAAGACTCCTTTTTCATTATAGCTCCTTTAATTTAATTATTAGTAACAGCTATTCTCAATACAACTTTCTATATTTATTTTTATCAATCTTCTTTAACTTATGGAAGCCCTTTTCCTTAGCTTCTCTATCTAATTCAGTTTTAGAAAAACCTAAAGAAAATTCTGAAAAAACTTTTCTAACTTCAGATCCGCATTCAGGACAAACTTTTAAAGATTTATCGTTTATGTTTTGTAAAATCTCAAACCCATTTCTACAATAACTACATCCTTCTGATTTATTTTTCGCCTGATATTTATAAATCGGCATATAATATCACCTTATATTTCAATAACTCTACCCGCTCCACCTTCTATATAACTTGAAGGATAAAGCTTCTTCATTTCTTGCTTATATTGAGTGCAATGAGTGGCGCATATTAAATCTAAACCTTTTAAAGATTCTGGTTGAGTTCCATGTAGCCCTCCAATTATTCCACATACTTTACCGAATTTAGAAGCCGCCCCTAAAATATTTTCCATTTTAGGATGAGAGCAACCAGCGATAACCATTATACCTTTTTCAGTTTTAACACAAAGTGATTGCTCAATTCCCTCTAATTCTCCTGTTGAATAAATTCCTTCATGAAGTTCAATAGAATCTTCTATTGTTACAACTTCTTTTGCATTTTTGACTCCTCGAAAAGAAGAAGGAACAAAAACTCTAACTTTATTATTCTGACCAAGAAAAGCTGATAAACCTCCAGTATGATCAAAATGAGAATGAGAAATAAAAACTTCTGAAATTGTAGATGGAGATATCCCTAATTGCTCCATGTTGCTAAGTAAAATTGCCCCATCAGCTCCTGTGTCGAATAAAATCCTGGGAGTATTCTCTGCCTCTACTAAACAAGAAAAACCCCAGTCAGATTTTAGGCCTTCATTGGAAACAGTATTATCATAAATTATAGTAACTTTCATAATTACCTCTTTATTACCTCAATTATAGTAACTTTCATATTTTGTAAAATCTTACATAACTTTAAAAGTCACGTTAATCTTCTTCTATAGTAATTGCCTCCTCTGGACAGGCCGCTTCGCAGACTCGACACTGAATACAATTCGGCATACTAAATTCTATCTTCAAGTTTGCCTCTCCATGTTCTTTATTCTCGACTTCTTGATGGAATTTCTCAACTGCTTCTTTATTTTCTACTTCCTTATCTACGGCCGTGCACCATTTTCCGTTTTCACTGAGCTTGAGGATATCGACAGGACAACTTTCCACGCAATCGTTCGATCCTGAGCATTTTGCGTAATCAAATACAACTTTTGGCATTTAAATCACCTCCTTGTTATTCTCATTATAAGTTTTTTGGGCTTCTAATAATCTCACAAAATCCTTAAAGAAAAAATGTTCCTTAAAATTATCAAATTTATGATTTGCCAGTATGTTTTTCCAATCCCGGCGAACAAAATCAAAAGCATAAGGGCATTCTATAAGTTTAAACAATGTCCGCTGATAAAAGAGAAGACTCTTCAAATCAAATTCGTTCCAATCCAAAATGTAAAACTTCCCATTTTTCTTCAGTACCTTGCAAACATTATCTACAATTGTCTCTCTAACAAACTGGGGAAATCCATGAAAAACAAAAGAGATAAAAACCTTATCAAAACTCTCCCTAAAAGGCAAAGACTTATCAGCTCTTGCGTATACAACCTCAGCATTGTCAAATCCGGCACATTTTTTCTTAAACGCAAGAATCATCTCTTTTGATATATCCATCCCAATCAATCTTCCTTCAGAAGAAAGATATTTCATCATTAAATAAGCATTCCTGCCACTACCTGTTCCTAAATCAAGTATCCTGTCAAACGGCTTGATTTCCATTAATTGAATAGCCTTTTTTATAAATAAACCATATCTGCCAAGCGTCATAATATCCATTAATCTATCGTAATGCCTTGCTGCAAAACCTCCAAACTCAACCTTTGATCTAGGATAGTATCTTACCATAAGAGTAATCTTTATAAAAGATCCGCTATTTTCTTATCTACGGAAATAACACCTACTGTTCGCAAATCCCGCAACCAACACATTTATTTTTGCTTATATTTATGGCTTTCTCTTTTGTCATTTTTACTATTTATCTTTCTCTTTTATTTTTGTTTTTCAATCTCTATATACTTACTTTCTTATGAAATTCTTAATTTGTACTCCCCAATTTTGTCCTAACATAGGATGGACAAAACCTCCTCCACCTAAAGCTAAAACTTTAAAATTGTATTCTTTTTGCAAATCCATAAGAAGTTTTGAAGCATAATCATAGGCATCTTTAGTCAACTGCATATTAGATATAGTACATTGTTTAGAACCATCAACTCCCATTTGCAAAACCAAAACTTCTGGAGTAAAATTGTCAATTAGCTTAGGTATTTGATTAATTTTTGAAATAAACTCATTGTCGTTACACATAGAAGAAAGCGGAAAATTTTTATTAAATCCTTCTCCTGCTCCTGTTCCAATTTCCTCTTCATGCCCACTTTTAAATGGATAAAACGTTAATGGGTCTTGGTGAAAAGAAATAGTATAAACCTCAGAATTACTATAAAAAGCACGCTGTGTCCCATCGCCATGATGAGCGTCATAGTCTATCACCATAACTTTCTTTATATTCTTTTTTTTTAGCAAATAATTAACAACCACAGCTATATCATTAAATATACAAAATCCTCTTCCTGTATTTTCAAAAGCATGATGCCACCCGCCACAAATATTTATAGCTACATCATATAAACTATTATTTTTCAATAGGTAATCTGCCGCTGTAACAGAAGCACTTACACTTAATAAAACAATATCATAAATACCTTTATTAGAAGGGACTTCTTGCCCAAAAGACCCTTGTCCTGTTTTACTAACCTCTTGGACTTTTACAATGTAATCAGATGTATGAAAAAGATTAATGATATTATCTGAAATAATTTCGGGATTTATAATAGTAATATCGTTTAACAAATTTATTTTTTCAAACTCCTCTAAGGCTCTTGCATATCGATCTCCTCTCATAGGATGCCCAAAACCAAAATCTAATCTCTTAAAATTATCACTGTAAACCAATATCACTTTATTCATAGCCTTTTTTATATCTTTAAATTTTTGACAATTTAGGAATTTGCCTTTGCCTTGTATTTTCAGCTTCTTCTTTAATACTTTCAAGCATTTCTTTACTCATGGGTATTTGAATTTCTTTGGAAATATTTTCTTGATTTTCCATTTTTACTATCTTTAAATATAAATTCATTGGTTTTTCCATATGGGCAAACATCAAATTATCAGCCAATTTCTCCCATTTTTCTATTTCTTCGCCGAAAGCACTCGTGCTTACACTAAACATATATGTTTTCGTTTTATCTTCTCTAATAACCTTCTCAAATTTATTCAAACTGAGACTTTTATATGTAGGCGAAAATAATAAAAGATTTAAGGCTGAACCAAAAACTAAAGTTCCTAAATCTGTTTTTTTGTTTAAAATATCCTCTGCTTCATCAACTGCTTTATCCCATACATCTGGTTTCAATAAATTAGCTTCTATAGTATCATCATTTATCTTTTTGTATGTATCCAAATCAGGATTAAATTGAATATAAGTTATCTGCCCTTTATATTCTTCAACATTTAAATTATATAATTGTTTTAATGTTACTTTAATTATCTCTGTTTTTGGATACTGGAGAGGAATAAAAATAACATTGCCTCCAGCTTTTAACCAATCATAAACAAAAGCAAAACCTATTAAAGGTTTTCCTGAACCACCAGGACCACTGATTAACGTAGAACTAGGATAAGGTAATCCTGCCGGCAAAATTTCATTTAACCAATCATGGCTTAATTTTAATCTTTCCATATTTATCACCTCAACTAACTTTTAGATTTAGCGTGATAAAATCGCTCCTTTATCAGCACTTTCTACAAAATCCGAATATCTTGCCAACCAACCTCCGGTTACTTTTGATTTAAAAATAACCTGCTCTTTTTTTCTATTTTTTAACTCTTTCTTTGAAATTTTAAGATTTATTTCTTTTTTATCAACATCTATCTCAATTAAGTCTTTATTTTTAATTAAACCAATTTCACCACCGCTTGCTGCTTCAGGAGATACATGGCCTATACAAAGTCCTCTGGTCCCACCTGAAAATCTACCGTCTGTGATTAAAGCTGCTCTTATATTTGCACCTTTTATTGCAGCAGTTGGAGAAAGCATCTCCTGCATACCAGGCCCGCCTTTAGGCCCTTCATATTTAATTACAACTACATCCCCATCTTTAACCTTATTTTTCAAAATAGCATTTAAAGCTTCTTCTTGAGAATTATAAACTAAAGCTTTGCCTTTAAACTTAAACATATCTTTATCTACTCCACTTGTCTTTAATACTGAACCACTTACAGCAATATTTCCAAAAAGGACAGCCAATCCTCCTTCAGGAGAAAAAGCATTTTTCACTGAACGGATAACTTCTCCATCAGGTTTAGGCGACTTTAATACATAATCACCCAATGTCCCATATATAGTTTTAGCTTTAAGTTTCAATTTAGATTTTTTACCATCATAAACAGAACGCAAAATTGCTCCTACCCCACCTACTCTGTTAACATCCTCAACATGAATCTCTGGCCGTGATGGAGAAATTTTTACTACATTTGCAGTAGTAGAAGCTAATTTATTAAGATAACTAAGGTCATATCCAATACCCGCCTCATGAGCTAAAGCTAATAAATGCAAAACCGTATTAGTCGACCCTCCCATAGCCATATCTAAAATAAATGCATTATCAATAGATTCTTTGCTTAAAATATCCAATGGCCTTATCTTATTTTTCATAAGAAAAACTATTTTCTTAGCTGCTTTTTTAATAAGATTTATCCTTTTTGGATTTAACTGAAATTGTCTTTTCTTACCTTTTAATCTAAGCGTAGCTGGTATTGTTCCATTTCCAGGCAAGGCAAAACCCAATACTTCCCCTAAACAATTCATAGAATTTGCCGTAAACATGCCTGCACAACTTCCATATCCAGGACAAGCAATCTCAGTTAACTTTTTTAAATCTTTCTCGCTCATTTTACCAACACTATATTTACCTACAGCTTCAAATACAGAAATCAAATCCGTGTTGTCTAAACCACTAAGCATAGGCCCTCCACTTACATACATCGAAGGAATATTTATTCTTACCATAGCGTTATACATCGCAGGAACAATTTTATCGCAATTGCCTAATCCAATCCAAGCATCAGTGGGATGTGCCCCAACAATAGTTTCAATCTGGTCAGTAATAAGTTCCCTTGATGGTAAAGAATATTTCATTCCAAAATGCCCCATAGCAATACCATCACCGACAGCGCCTCCAATATTAGCATACCACACATTTACACCTTGTTTTTCCAATTCTTTTTTTAAAACAGCACCTAATTGATCAAGGTGGGCATGCCCAGGAATTTGATTGGTATACGAATTCACTATAGTTACAAAAGGCTTTTTTAAATCCTTAATTGATTTTAAAACTCCCTCAGCAAGCATTAAAGAAACTCCAGGCAACATATGTGGGCCTTCTCTAAAAACGTTACTCCCCTTTTTCCTTACATTCACAATACCCTCATTTACTTTCCTTTCTTTCATCTTAATAATCCCTCCTAAAATTTAATCTTTAATCCTTGAGACTATATTTATAAGCTAATAAAAATAATAAATCTGATAGTCTATTCAAATAAATAAGAATATTTTTATTTTTAAATTTAGTTTTATTTTTAAATGCCACTGTTCTACGCTCTAAACGCCTAATAATAGCACGAGTAACATGTAGTGTCGAAGAAACTAAATTATCTCCGGGCAATATGAAATCCTTAAAACTAAATTTTTCCTCTAATTTCTCAATTTCATGCTCTAAATATGCTATATGCTTAGAAGTTATTCTTTTTTTTAACTTTTTAGAATTTAATCCAGAAATTTGACTTCCTAAAACAAATAAATTTTTCTGAATTTTTTCTACTAAATTTTTATCCTTTTTATTTTTAATCAAACTTTTAGCCATTCCCAAAAAAGAAACAAGCTCATCCATAGTACCCACTACCTCAAGCTTTAAATCACTTTTACTTAATTTATCTCCGGAATATGGGTAAGTATAGCCATTATCTCCAATTTTAGTAACAATACTTTTTCTTTTAATAGACATAAAAAAATAAATGTTTAATTAAATACATTTTGTATATCCAATAAAAATAATATCATGCTATAGTTATTTCTTTAGTAAGATATACATCCTGAATAGCATTGAAGATTTTAACACCTTCTTCTAAAGGTTTTTGAAAAGTTTTTCTTCCAGATATAATTCCCATTCCACCTGCTCTTTTATTTATTACGGCTGTTTTAACTGCTTGCTGTAAATCATTTTCTCCGGAAGCTCCTCCTGAATTAATTAATCCAATTCTACCCATATAACAGTTAGCCACTTGATATCTTGTTAAGTCTATTGGATGATCAGAAGTCAATTTTTCATATACAATAGGATCAGTTTTGCCAAATTGTAAAGCAGTATATCCTCCATTATTCGTTGGTTGTTTCTGCTTTATAAGATCAGCTTCAATCGTAGCTCCTAAATGATTAGCTTGACCAGTTAAATCAGCTGAAGTATGGTAATCGACATTATCTTTCTTGAAATTTTTATTTCTTAAATAGCACCATAACACAGTAAACATCCCAAGTTCATGGGCTTGTTTAAAAACCTGCGATATTTCCTCTATCTGTCTACGAGACTCTTGTGAACCAAAATAAATAGTCGCACCAACTCCTGCTGCTCCCATATCAAAAGCCTGCTTTACAGAAGCAAAAAGCCTCTGGTCATAAGAATTGGGATAGGTTAAAAGCTCATTATGATTAATTTTTACAATAAAAGGTATCTTGTGGGCATATTTTCGAGAAACTGCTCCTAATACTCCTAATGTAGAAGTAACAGCATTACATCCTCCTTCAACAGCAAGTTTCACTATATTCTCAGGATCAAAATAAATAGGATTCGGAGCAAAAGAAGCTCCTGCTGAATGTTCAATTCCCTGGTCAACTGGCAAAATTGAAAGATACCCAGTGTTTTTTAATCTACCATGATTTAAAACACCTTGTAAATTCTTAAGCACACTATTGGGCCTATCCGTAATACTAAATATTCTATCAATTAAATCAGGCCCGGGAAGATTAAGACTATCCTTTGAAATTGTATTACATTTGTGGTTCAATAAATCTTGAGCATCTTTTCCCAAAATATCGGTTATTTTGTTTATCATGACATCACCCCTTATTTAATTATAATTTAAAATATACAAATTTAAAAACATTATTATTAAACTTTTTGTTTCCAGTGTACACTTATCTTTTCCCAAATATCCTTTATGCTTTTTGTTAAAGGAGTATCTGTATACTCCACAACTGATAATTTCTGCATCTGTGCTTCTGTAACCTCCTTTCCATAAGGTATTACTCCTATAAATTCTGAATTATATTGTTTTGCTAATTCTTTTATTTTTTGTGTTAATCCTTTATTTAAATCATATTTGTTCACCACAATACCAGATTTAATTTTAAAATGGTCAATAACTTGCAAAACTCTTTCTAAATCATGCACACCCGATACAGTAGGCTCAGTAACTGCTAAAGCATAATCAGCTCCTGTAATAGAAGATATCACCGGGCATCCTGTCCCCGGAGCTCCATCTATAATAACTTCACTTATTTTATTTTGTTTTGAAAGCAAAGCTGCTTTTTCACGAACTAGAGTAACCAACTTACCAGAATTTTCTTCTGCTATCCCTAACTTTGCATGACTCATTGGCCCATTCCGAGTTTCAGATATAAACCATTCACCATTTATAGAAGGTTTAGATTCAATAGCATCATATTCACACACCAATTCGCATGTGCCACATCCTTCGCAAGCTAATTTATCAATTACATATTGCTTTTTCCCACCTCCTTCATATTCCTTAATAGCCGAAAACCTACAAGCTTGTTCACAATCTCCACATTGGACACATAAATCTTGCTTTATATCAACTTCAACTCCTCCACTAAAAAACCCTTTTTCTTTTACTTGCGGAGATAAAACCAAATATAAATCTGCTGCATCAACATCACAATCCGAAATTACAGTCGGTTTTGCTAAAGCAGTAAAACATGCAGTTAAAGAAGTTTTCCCAGTTCCTCCTTTGCCACTAATAACCACTAATTCTTTAGGTTTCGTAATATCTAAATTATCATATTTTTTTGTTTCTTCAGGAATCTTCTTGTCAGACAAATAGTTTTTTCTTTTTACTAACTCTGGTATTCTTCTCTGCTGTTTAGCTAAAACTAATATTCTATCAGCTAATTTATCAAATATTTTCTTTATTTCAGGAAACTGTTCTACCGCCAACTGTCCCTGTGAATAACTTTCAGCTATCTTTCGCTCGTCTGGTATTTCTCCAATAATATCCAGTTGTTCTTTTAAGCAATAATCTTTTAAATCATTATTCTTATATTCTGCTCTATTTACTAAAATCACTGGTTCTTGACCTGTATCCCTAACCATATCAACAGAGAGTTTTAAGTCATTTACCCCAAAAGGAGTAGGATCGGTAACTAAAATACATAAATCCATATCTCTAACTGTTTCTACCACTGGGCAACTTGTTCCTGGAGGAGAATCTAAAATATTAATCCCTTCCCCTAAATATTCTTTTACTTTTGCTACTAACCTGGGAGACATTCCCCCTTCGGCCGTTTCTAAAAGAGCATAATATATCTTTATCCCTTCATTTATTCCTTCTTTTATAATACCAATTTTCCTTTTTTTTTCAACAATAGCATTAACCGGACACACAATTTCACATGCTCCACATACATGGCATAACTCTTTAAATATCAACACTTTTTTATTAACTATTGCTATAGCATTATACTTACAAACCTCTGCACATTCACCACATAAAGTACACTTTTCTTCATCTATTCCCATAGGAGCAATTAAAGTAACTTCTTCTTGGTTTTTTATAACAGGATTAAGAAATAAATGTCCATTAGGTTCTTCTACGTCACAATCTAAGTAACAAACCTGCCTGTATTTTTTAGATAATACCTTTGCCAAATTAGTAGCTACAAAAGTTTTCCCCGTTCCTCCTTTTCCACTGGAAACTGCAATCTTTATTTGCTTTGACTCTTTAATCATTATTTTATCTTTCTATCTTTATATACCTCTACCACGGCCTCGCCCTCTCCCATCTTGAGAACCTCTACCTAACCCCCTGCCCATACCTCGGCCTAAACCTCTACCTTGTTTTCTTCTCATACCAAATCCGTAAGCAGGAAACATTTGATTAGAATTAAAAGAAAATGACTCCGTCGTAGAATAAATGGCATCTTTAGGACAAAACTGTATACATTTACTACAATCTATACATTTATCGTTATCAATTTCAGCTTTATCTTTATTCATCGAAACTGCTTTTACAGGACAAACATTAAGGCAAATCTTGCATCCTATACACTTTTCTTTATCTACACTCAACATATTTTATATCTATAAAGATTCATTTTATCACTTGTTCGTATTCAGGAAAATAACTTTTAATAATTCTTAAATTAAAACTTGAAAAAATTGATTCTTTAGATTCCCTCTCCAGTAGAAACTGGAAAGACTTTTTTATTAATTCTTGTTTAGTTATTCTACCTTCAGTCAATTTTTGATAGTATTCATCATCTACTTCTACATTATATTCTGTTTCAGTATTTTTTTCCCCTATTATGACTAAAAACTTACCTTCATTTTCTTCTTTAACTTTAATCATTCTAAAACCCTCTTTTTTTATCTTAAACGATAATAATCTTTCTTACCTATATAGACAAATCTTCCCTGAATTTCTATTCTGGAATCTTATTCACTTCTTCATGTTTTGCCAGCAAATCATCTTCGGTAAGCAAAATATAATTTTCACCTTCTATTTTGACTTCTGTTCCTACAAATTCTTTATAGATCACATGGTCTTCAACTGCAACTTCGTCAGTTGCATCTTCTGCTACTGCTTTAACTATACCTTCTTGAAGCTTTTCTTTAGCGGTATCCGGAAGATATATACCTCCCGAAGTTCTTTCTTTTGCCTCTAAAGGTTTTACTAATATACGACCGTTTACTGGTTTTAATTCCATTTTACTACCTCCTTTGATAATTACTTTTTATCAAAATAAAAAATAATTGTTTAACATCTTTTATTTAATTGATAAAAACCTATCGATTTTTACCTTATCAAATCCTACTATTAGATGACCATCTATATCAATTTGTGGCACTGCCATTTGTCCACTACGTTTAACTAATCTTTCAGCTGCTCTTTGGTCACGAGATATATCCACTGTTCTAAAATTAATTCCTCGTTTCCGTAAATATGCTTTAGCAGCTCCACAAGCAGGACACCCTGGGCCGCTATATACAACTACTCTATGAAAAACCTTTTGTCCTTCTTTTTTATATTTAGATGGATGTATTCCAAGAATGACACGTGCATAGAACTGCGCACTTTCAACACCCTTTATACGTCTTATTACTTTTGACTCACGAAGTAATAACACTATAGGAACATTCTCAACTTCAAACTGTTTATGTATGCCTTTAATTTTTTCAACGTCTACAATATAAATAGGCACTTCTTTGTTTTCCTTGCTAAATCTTTCAATCTCACTTAAAGCACGTTTTGCACCATGCGAAAAATTTGCATAGAACATTAAAACTAAAAAATCTTTATGTTCTTCTTTTACTTTTCCAAAATGAACAAAATCTTCAATCCACTTAATCATTGTTAAAATTCAAAAACTTTCCTTATTTTAAATTTTCATCGATTGTTCCATCTGGCAACATATTATCAGGATGATATAAATTCTTCTCTTCCATTTTATATCTCACACATTTAAGATAGTTGTTCCAACAATAATCTTCAACCCACTTTTTATCTAATTTACCATATTCATAAAATCTTTTAATCGGACAAACATCATACCACTTGCAAATTTTTTTATCATCCATTGTTTTCTACAAAATTTGTAATTTTATTTGATATATCATCTATAATTTTAGCTGTTTGTGTTTTATCTCTAAAATTAACAAAAGGCTGTCCCATATCTCCAAGCTTTACCATTTCGGTTTCAATAGGGATTCTCCCTAAAAATGGCACATTAAAATCTTTAGCTGATTTTTCCCCACCGCCAATTCCAAACAAATTTATTTCCTTCTTACAATACGGACATATAAATCCACTCATATTTTCAATAACACCTATAAAAGGAACTTTAAGTTCTTTTGCAAATAAAATACTTTTCCTTGAATCTAAAATAGCAACATCTTGAGGAGTAGTAACTACTATAGCTGCATTTAGATCCGGAATAAGCTGACATACGCTTAATGGTTCATCACCTGTTCCAGGAGGAGAGTCAATAATTAAATAATCGAGATCGCCCCAATTAACATCTGATAAAAACTGTTTTATAGTAATCATTTTAAGAGGCCCTCTCCATATTACAGGCCGGTCCTTATTTTCTAAGAGAAAGGATAGGCTTACAGCTTTTAAACCAGTCGAAACTTTTATAGGTTCAATACCTAATTCACCACCTGTAAGTTTTTTATCTTCAATCCCCAACATCTTAGCTATATTAGGTCCATGAATATCGACATCCAAGATACCTACCCGTTTATTTTTTTTAGCTAAACCACAAGCTAAATTAACTGCCACCGTAGTCTTTCCAACGCCACCTTTTCCACTTATGACAATAACCTTATATTTTATGCGAGATATACGCTCTTTTAACCGTTTATCCTGTTCTTTTCTTTCTTGTTCATTCATTTTTTCACCTAACTCTTTTGTTTAAAAATATTAAAATAATTAAATAGTAACTTTAATTAATTTAAATACATTAATCCTTGAACTGTAATATAAAAAACTATTTTGGGGGAAATGAAAACTACAAAAAATATTTTACTATTCTTTATTGGAAATGATTTTCATTGCCATTTAAGTTACCACTTTTTCTTGAATATGTCAAATAAATTATTAAACTAACAAGCTATTTTTAATGCAATAGTTATCAAAATTTTCTACTACTATTAAACTTTTATTTAACTATATTAACTTTAGGCTCAATTTTAATCTCAGATTTTACAGAAGCAGAAACAAGACAATATTTATGACTCTTTTCTATTGTCTTAAGAACCTTTTCTTTTTTATAAATATTTTTAACAGTAACTATTGGCCGAACAGTTATAAGTGAAAAAACAAAGCTTCCTTTATCTAAACAGACTTCGCCTTCAATTTCACTATGATATGAAACAAATTCTAAAGAAAATTTATCAGCAAAATAAAAAAATGTAGTCATAATACAAGAATTAATAGAAGAAAGAAACAATTCCTCAGGAGACCAATAACCCTCATATCCTTCAAACTGTGGAGGAGTAGAAATTTCAATATCCGGCTTGTTAAGACTACTTACATTACCTTTTTTATTTTCTGTCCACTTTACACTCGCTTGAAAAATAAATTTGGTATTTTTCATTTTTATTTATCCTCTCCCTAACTTATAACATATATAACAAAATTTTAAATAAAAGGATTATTTTAATTTAATAAACCTTTGATTGGGCAATATTTTTAACAAATTCTGTCAAAAAATAACTTTCTGACGGGATAAAAAACAAATGGCTGACACAACTACAGTCAGAACTCCCAAATTTATATATAGAACTATATCCTTTTTTATTAAAACTTTCTACTGTTTGACATTCGCTTTTATTACTAAACCAAATTTCTTCTACCTTGACATCTTTTGATAAAAGTAAATAATCAATATGCCAAAATTTCTTTCACGGGTAAACCCATGGCTTTCTGCGAAGGCGGATAAAATATTATCTAAAAGAAATCAGTATATTGTTTCCTTATTTAAGGATTCTCAATATCTAACTTCGTCATTTGCATTTGTAATTGTAATATTACATATTTTTTGAAATCTTCTGGGCAGCTAAAACTACAGGATATTTTGTAGGCGAACTTGTAAGATAAGGATGAGTTGCTACCTGCAAAGTTTCCAATTCTACAAACGACATCCTCTTTTGTATAGCAAGGCCCACCATATTTATAAGCTGAGCACAAGCCATTCCACAACTTACCTGTCCTCCTAATAAAATTCCTGCTTGTTTTGAAAAAACTAATTTAACTTTAGCTTTACTAACACCAGGAAGAGTAGAAGGATGTTTATCCACGCCTTCGACGAATCCTACCTCAATCTCAAAACCTCCAATTCGGGCATTATGCTCTGTAAGGCCCGCAGAACCTAAAACTAAACCATCAATATAAGTCGAATAAATAGCAATAGTACCTTTATGTTCTCTAACAACTTTTATTTTATATAAATTTGCCCCTGCAATTCTTGCTTCTGCAGTAGCAGTAGATGCAAGCATTACAGGTGTAGCCTTGCGTGTAAAAAATTCTCTTTTACAAGAACAATCTCCCACAGCAAAAATATCCGGGTCATTAGTTCTCATATATTCATCAACTAATATCCCACTGCACCTTCCTAAATCAAGGTCTGCTTTAACAGCTAAACTAACATTTGGTTTTGCTCCTATACCTAAAATAACCCTATCGACAGATAATTCTCTACCACTGGCTAACTTGACTTTATCTACACGTTTTTTTCCTAAAAATTCTATAATCTTGTCATTAGTTATTATATTAACACCTTTAGCTTTTAATTTTTCTTCTACTAAATCAGAAAATTCATGGTCAAACGAATTTAAAAGCAAATTAGGCAACATTTCTACTAAATAAACATTTATACCTTCAATATTAGAAATTTCATCTGCGAATTCTACCCCAATAAAACCTCCCCCCATTATAAGAATATCTTTACTACTTTTTACATCTTTTACAACATTTCTTAAATAATTCAAATCTTTATATATAGAATAAATGCCTTCTTTATCAATGCCCGGGATAGGAGGAACTATAGGAGAAGAACCAATAGCAAGTATTAATTTCTCATAACTATATTTATTATTTTCGGCTTCAACTACTTTATTTTCCCTATCTATTTTTAAAGCTTTATCTATAACAACTTCAATACCTTTTTTTTCTAAAGAATCAGTGCCTAATTTATCTTCATCCGGGTCTTTTAAACTTGAAAACATATAAGGAATCCCACAAGGGATACAACCCTCTCTAATACTTTTCATCAAAATTATCCTTTTATCTGGATAATATTGTTTAACTGTAGAAGCACTAACTATTCCTGCCGGGCCTCCACCAATAATTAATACATCAGTATCCTTCATTTTTACCTCCTAAATCATAAAAATAAAGCAAATATTATTAAATAATCATATTCTGTTATCAATATAACAGAATATAAATTAATGTCAATAAAAAGTTAATTATAGCTTATAAACAACAATATTTAAATTTATCTGTCTATATATATCGTTAAATGCTTTCTTTAAAAGAGTAAAGCTCTACGGTTTCACCCTATAAGAGATTGAAATCCTTACAGGACAAGCACATCCACTCCTTTAAAGGTGTCTCCCGTAAAATACTTTGCTTTTTTATTTAACGGAACATGGCTTTCTACAAAGGCAGGTAGAATTTAAAAAAAACAGATAGATTAAATTCTATACTTTTTTATCTCTTTAGATTCTATAGGTAAAACTGTTATTGTATTATCAACTGTATTTTTACCACAATGCAATTTTATTGTCTGAAAAGAAGAATCCTTGCAGTATTTCGCTATAATTTTACAAGCTAAAGTTTTATTTTCTTTGTTAAAATCACCTCTTCCAATAGCTACTGGACATTTAACTCTGATAGGACTAAAAATCAAATCCTCTATCTTAGCTAATTTCAATAGCTTACTATTTTCACTTTCATTTCTGCCTATTATAAGTTTACTTTCAGAATTTAATCTAAAGTGTCTCCCAACTTTTAATAATTCAATTTCATGTAATCCAAAATCCCCTTTAAATTTCAACAAATCTGCCATTTTCCTTGAAAAAGCCGGGTCAGTTAAAAGACATCCCCCAGCAGGAGTAAGATAATCCTTTATATTGAAATTGTTTGCTAATTCAATTTGTTTTTTTCGAGAACGCCCACTAATATTTAATAATTTACTTCTATCAACCCAACCTTTCTCTTCAGGAATAGTAGGTTTTAGTAACTTTGCCGAGAGCGGCCTTAAAATCAATCCTTGCATTTTACTTTCTTTTTCAATAATAGTTAAAACATCTTTTCTTTGAGACATTGGGCGCTGGCCAAGAACTTCTCCAGTAATTAAAAAAGATGCTTTTATTTTATTCATATATTCTTTAGCTTTCTTCACCATAAATATACGGCAATCTATACATGGATTAAAATTAGAACCATATCCATATTTAGGGTTTTTAACTATACTTAGATATTCTTTTTTTATCTTAATAAGTTCTAAGTGTATCCCTAACTCATCAGATAATTTCTTACTAAGATTATAATTTTTATCTTTTTTACTTGTAAAAGGAATAGAAAAATGTACCGCAACAATATTTACTTTCTGCTCTTGAATAATTCTTATTGCCAGAATACTATCTAATCCGCCTGATAATAGAGACACTGCTTTAACCATAAATATTATTACATAAAATATATTGTGGGATTGAAAAATATCTAAAAACAATCACTAAAATATCATTTTTATGGAAAGAATTATTTATTATTTGGCTTGGGCAATCCCTCAATTGATTTTAAGGATTTTTTTAAATCTTCTTCTGGTAATGAAAAATCAACTAATTCATTAGATAAAAACTTCTCATATCCTGCTAAATCCATTAATCCATGCCCACTATAATTAAATAAAATGACCTTTTCTTTACCTTCTTCTTTAGCCTTTTTGGCTTCGTCAATTACACAAGCAATCGCATGACTAGTTTCCGGAGCACATATATACCCTTCGGTTCTTGCCCAAAGTAAAGCAGATTCATAACATTTCACCTGGTCAAGTGAACGGGGTTCCAAAAGCCCATCCTTAATTCCCTGGCTAACTAAAGGAGCCATACCATGATAACGAAGACCTCCAGCATGAATAGGAGGAGGAACAAAACTATGTCCCAATGTATACATTGCCAATAAAGGAGTTTGACCTGCCGAATCCCCAAAATCATAAGAATAAGGAGCACGAGTCATAGTAGGACAAGCAGTCGGTTCTGTAGGTATAATAGTCATCTCCTGGCCATTTATTTTATCATAAAGAAAAGGAAAAGATAAACCTGCAAAGTTACTACCTCCTCCACAACAACCTATAACAATATCGGGATTACTTTCCCCTGCTATTTTTAACTGTTTTTTTGCTTCTAACCCAATTATTGTTTGATGAAGCAATACATGGTTTAAAACACTACCCAGGGAATAACGTGTTTCCCCAGATTCATCACTTATGGCCTCTTCTATAGCTTCTGCTATAGCTATACCTAAACTTCCGGGAGTATCAGGAGTTTTTTCTAAAACTTCACGGCCTACTTTTGTCTCATTACTGGGACTAGGAATACAATTAGCATCCCATATTTGCATCATATTCTTTCTTAAAGGTTTTTGGTCAAAACTTATTCTAACCATATAAACTTTACATCCAAGGCCTAATAGTTTACAAGAAAAAGCTAATGCACTGCCCCATTGCCCTGCCCCAGTTTCAGTAGTGAGCTTTTTTATACCAAATTCTTTATTATACCAAGCTTGGGCTACCGCAGTATTCGGTTTATGACTACCCGGAGGGCTAAAACTCTCATCCTTATAATAAATTCGAGCAGGAGTATCTAAATATTTTTCTAAATATCTTGCTCTTCGTAAAGGAGTAGGCCTCCAACGATATAAAATTTCGAGTATTTCTTCTGGTATATCTATCCAACGTTCTTGTGAAACTTCCTGCTCAATCAAATTCATTGGGAAAACTTTAGACAACATCTCTGGTTTAATAGGTTTGCCATCAGGGCCAAGAGGAGGAGGTGGTTGATTAGGCAAATCTGGCACTATGTTATACCACTGTTTAGGAATATCTTCTTCATTAAGAAAAATTTTAACATCATCAGACATAGGGCAACTCCTTTCTTTTTACAAACATCCGTTATAAATTAATAAGCTATAACTATATCAAGAACTAAAGAAAATATCAAGTATCAAAATTCATAAGTAATGTCAAGAATATTTTGCACTTTCATAAATAAAATATGAAGTCTGAATAGACAAAACCTAAATAAGATACAAGAGACAAGATACAAGATACAAGTAAATTACAAATTACAAATAACAAATAACAAATTACAAACAAATTACAAATTACAAGAAACAAGATACAAGATACAAGTAAATTACAAGTTACAAATTACAAATGACAAGTTGACCTAATTTTTAATCATCAGGTTTCAGGCTTCTATTTTTTCCTTTATCCTTTATCCTTGTTCTTTTATCCTCTGTTTTTAACTTAGGACTTAGGACGTAGGACTTTAAACGTAGAACTTTATCCTTTTTCCTTTCTCCTTTATCCTTTATAGCCCCCAATATCCAATGTCAAATTTTAACACGAAATTTATCCTACAGTATTTATTCATAAAACTTTGATTTCATCAGGTAATTCTGAATTTAATCTATCTTTTAACTCTCTATTTGATATATTCTTATTTAACTTGATAAATAATTTTAAATTATCACTCTCTATTCCTAATTTTAAAGCAGGTTGTATTTTTAACTTAGGCAGAGGATGAAAACCTTTAGAAAATACTACTGGCAAATTAGCTCTTCTAACTACCCGTTGAAAAAGACGAAGTAAATCTAAATGAGAAATGTATTTCAACAACCCCTCTTTTTTAAAAACTAATTGATATTCAAAATATTCCTTCTCCATTATAATATACAATCTTCCTTATTCATGATAAATCAATATAACTCCAGGGCAAAATAGAAGTTTTATTTAAGCCTGGATACAAATATTTTTCATATTCTACATTTAATTCTTTAAATGAATCTTCCCATAAGGAAAAATTGAATTCTTTGCTCCAAGAATCAAACCTTGCTTTTTTCTGCCATGCTTTATAAATAACCTTTCCTAATGCTCTATCTCCTCTTGATAAAATTGCTTCCAACAATGAAAATTTATAGCTTCTAACATTCCAAGTAATTCTTGGTTTAGAAAGATTATTTTTAATAAAGTTATACTGTTTTATAAATTCTTGCTCCGATACAAAATTAGCCCTCTGCAAAGGTGTATGTGACTTTGGTATAAAAGTTGAAAAACTTAAAGTTAAATTAACTTTTCTCTTGGTCTTTAAATTTAACAATTCTAATACAAATTTCTCAGTCTCCTTCAAATCTTCAATTTCCAACTCTGGCAATCCTATCATATAATATAGTTTAATTTTCTTCCAACCATTATTTAAAGCAAATTGCACAACTTGTTTTAAATCTTTTTCCCTTACATATTTATTAATTACTTTTTTCATTTTTTTTGAAGTAACCTCTGGAGCAAAAGTTAAACCAGGACGTTTAGACTCAGTAAATCTTTTTAAAACTTTTATAGTATTTCTACCAACCCACAAAGATGGCAAACTTATAAAAACGTTTTCCTCTTTAAATTCCTCTTTTATATCATCTAATAATTCTAAAATCCCAGGATAATTACCACTAGACAAAGAAGAAAGACAAATTTCTTCATACCCGGTTTTATCATAACTTTTTCTCGCAATAGAAACTAAGTTATTTTTCTTTCTAACCCTGGGTAAACCGTAATAAAGTCTTGCCTGACAAAATTTACAAGAATTAGGACATCCTCTCATAATTTCTAAATTAACTCTATCATGAACAGTTTGAACATATGGGACCACAAAAGTGGTTGGATAGAAACTTTTATTAATATCAGAAACCGTCGCTTTTTCTATTTTTTTATCTACTTCAGGTATTAAAAACTCTTCTCTTGTTGTTTTTAAACTATATAACGATGGAACATATACACCCTTTAATAAAGCTACATTCTTTAATAATTCCCTTCTAGAAATTGCCTTTTTTTTCCATTTTTTAGTCTCTTCTACAATTTTTAAAATTACTTCTTCAGCATCTCCTATAATGAAAAAATCAAAAAAGTCTGCTATCGGTTCAGGATTAAAAGTACAAGGGCCTCCACCTATTATTATTGGATGTTTATTTTTTCTTTCTTTTTGCCAAATTTTCAAATTTCCTAATTCAAGTATTGTAAGTATATTTGTATAGTTTAGTTCATGTTGAAGAGTAAATCCTATTAAATCAAATTCATCTATATTTTTCTTGCTTTCAAGACTATATAAAGGCTGTTTATTGTTTTTTAAAAAATTTTCCATGTCTTTCCATGGAGCAAAACACCTTTCACAAAGAACACCCTTTTTAGAATTAAGCAATTCATATAAAATAGATATAGCCAAGTTACTCATACCTATTTCGTAAAGGTCAGGATATGAAATTAAAACCTTTAAATCTATTTTATCCCAATTTTTTACTACAGAATTATACTCTTTGCTTATATACCTGCCGGGTTTTCGGACCTGAAACAAATTATCTAAGACTTTCATTTTTATAGTGTTATATAACCTCCTGAATAAGAATATATCAGGAATTAGGCAATATAGCAAGTTTGATATAAAGAAATATTTATTCTTGAAGTGAAAGGGGTTTTAAGAAATTGACGTAATAATATTCTATTACGGTTCTATTATTCGGTATTCATCCAAGGCAAAAAATAGTAACCCCGAATAAATAGAATTCAAAGAGTCTTTTAAAATATCCTCAGTTAGTCTAACAATTGAATAAGGGGCTCCTTCTGAAATGAAAAATGCAATTTCATGTCCTGAATCATCTAGAAGTATATCTTTTGAAAACTCATCAGTTAAATCAATATATTTTTCTCTTACCCATGAATGCAGTAGAGAATCAATTTGATAAGCGTTCCTTTTTCCTCCATAAGGAATAAAGAATCTTTGAAGTAAGTTTTGTTCATATTTTCCGCGTGGAAATCCTTCAGGAATAACTCCAAAAATATCAACATAAAAATAATCTCCTATCTTTGCATGTTCTAAAAGTCTTAATCCGACATCATATATGGCAATCTCTATATCCCATTTTTTAATCCAATCTTTTACTAATTCTTTTTTTCTTTCCAAGTCACTTTCATGACTAAATAAATTTTCAGAAGCATATCTTTCTAATCTATCATAAACAACCATAGCAGCTGTATATGCTTCCATCCCCCTATTGCCAGCAACGCTCTTTATCTTAATGCTTAAATCAGATTGCCTAACTTTATCCTTAATTAGCTCATTTAAGAATTTTCTAAAAACACCTACATTAAAATTAAAAAATGCAGAATAAAAAGAAAATTCATCTATATCTAGAGAATCTGATATTTTGCTTATTAAAAATTCAAATTCTCGTTTATCTGTCTTTATTTGTTGCAAATATCTTTCTAAAGATAAATGTCGTGACTCTGCTCTTTTTTCAAGATAATGTCTCATAAATAGAGATATATCTCTTATAAATGTTTGAGACAAACCTAATTCCTTAAGCTCGCTGTTTTCTATTAAATAAGAAATTATTTCTTGTTCAAAGGAAGTATTCTCTCTCACCATCCTTGCATCGGCAGAAAAATACAAATTACCAAACAATATTAAGTAAATAAATATAATTATACTTATTTTAGAATATTTCATTTTTTTATCCTAAACTAATATATTTTTAGCTCAATAGTCTTACATTAAAAGCAACTTTTATACCAAATTATTAATACATATACATTAATAACCATATAAACATAACTTACTGCAATATAATAAGTTATAGATATAAATAATATAAAATATCTTGGTGTTAAATGCAGCTTTCAATAAAATAGTAAATTTTTGTTATAAATTATAAAAAAATTTATATATTTACACCTCACATTAAGTATACCTGATACAGCTGTAAAAAATCAAGTTTTTGTGATTAAAAAAAATAATAACTAAGATAGGAAAACAGTAGGGAGTTTTTTTAAAATAGGAAATTTTTAGACAAGAAAGACGAATATTACCTGGCCAGGAAAACCTAAATGAAGAATATGACGCTATAATTGCAAAAGACCCAAAAACCGGAAATATTATCGGAGGTTTATTATATAAAACAGAAACCCTCGAAGAATATTTTGAAACTCATGAAATAGAAGAAATAGTAAGTGTTATAACTGAACACGGAACAGAACCTCCTATTCCTTTAATAGATTTTTACGTAGCAGTTAATAAAAAATATCGTTCGAATGGAATAGGAACTCGATTGTGTTCAAAACTATTCGAAATTAAAGAAGAAGAAGGGATTAGAAATTTATTATTTTTATCGGTCAGTGAAAAACCTGGTTACTGTAATAACAAAAATACGCAAGTAATACTAAAAGATAGCAGCAGGTATTTAATCTTATATACTATATAAAAGAACAATAATTATTCTATAAATACGATAATAGAAGGTGAAACCGGCATAAGCTGGTAGACATTTGGGTCTGCTCTGGTTTGATACAATGCTAAAGAATTAGTTAAATCAACTTTTATATAAATCTCTTTAATCTTTGAATCTTTTACTGAAAATTTAATGTTCTCTGTCTTGAAACTTAAATACTCCCATTCGTTATATCCGAAAACAGTAAGTTCAGCTTCTCCATAATCCACAGGAGGATTATTCAAATCGAAATTTTCTGTTACTGCCGTTCCATTTTCGGCTTCAACACTTGTATAATAAACTAAATCCTTATACTTTACATATCCTTTCATAATAAAAGTAGCATTTGGCATATATTTTACCTTATTATATCTGCCTGGCGGAATTTTATAAGCAACAGATTCAATCGCATTGTTTTTAACAATATCTACTGCTATGGGTTTTTTTTGAATCACCTCCCATGTTTTTCCTTTATCTGAGGAAACGCTAAAATTTTTTAAGGTCACCTTGTAAACAAATGGTGTATCTTCCTCAACAATCCTACTATAAAAAAAACAATAAGAGATATCTGGGTAATAAATAAAAACCAAAAAAAATAAAATACAAATTATTTTTTTCATAATCATTTTTTTTATATCATTCCTACAAATATCAATCAAAACCCTTGCTTTTAATTATACTAATCAGTTTATCTAATTTCAAAGAAATATCTTTTAACAGTTCAATTTGTTTGCTTTGGAACTCACTTTGTTGTTTCTGAATTTCTTTTGCTTCTTTTGCCATTTTGCTCATATCACCTAATTTATCAAAATCAAACATATCATTTCTCCTTTCTTATATTAGTTATTTATTCTTCGACCATATTTGGACTAAAAATGACGCAGTAAAAATACATATAAAAACAAAAATTACTGCGGGAAAAGCTACGCGTTCATTAAAATGTTTTAAAGCTAAGACACTTCCCAATCCAGCATTTTGCATACCAATTTCTATAGCAAGAGTCCGTCTTTTTAATATATCAAATCTAAAAAATTTTCCAACTATATACCCAAATATCATACCACATATATTAAGCAACAAAACTCCTGCGAATATCAGATACCTTATGTTTTCTAAATATTCCCTATTTAAAGCAATAACCAGAGCACAGATAAAAACAATGAATGTAGTAGAAATAGCAGGAAATATTTTTTCTATAGGCTTTATTTTTTTATCAAAAATCCTTTTAACTGTAAATCCTAAAATAAGAGGAATAACTACAATTTTTATTACACTTAAAAACATATCCCAAAAAGGCACTTCAAAAAGTGTATGTGCTAGAAAAAGCGTTAAAGCCGGCGTCATTATAGGTGTAATTAAAGTAGAAACTGTAGTAAGAGATACTGAATAAGCTACATCTGCTCCTGCGAGATAACTCAATACATTACTTGCCATAGCTCCTGGAGCAGAGCCGGTAAGAATAAGGCCTAAAGAAAATTCTTTAGAAAAAGAAAATAATTTCGCGACTCCATAAGCTGAAAATGGCATAATTGTAAACTGGGCAACAACTCCCACTAAAACTACCCAGGGATGTTTAAAAATATTCTCAAAATCCTTAACACTGAGCACCATACCAATTCCAAACATCGTTATGCCAAAAAAAATCTCCATATAGCTTTTTAAATGCAAAAACGTTCCAGACCAAAAATAAGCTGCTACACCTCCTATAATTACCCATACTACAAATAAACGGTTATAAAAATTTAAAATTCTATTTAACATATATTTTTGTTTATAAGTTTATCGGATAACTTCTATCTGCACAAATAAAAAAACGGACAATATTTGCAATTTTGAGGTTTTGATTCATCTGCTTCAAAATCTTTATCAACATCTAAAATCTCCTGAACAATACAATCTAAAGCTTGTATGCATTTCTGCATAACATCATCTGCATATTTAATGTTTTTAACAAATGCTGTAAAATCCAAAGTTTTAAGGTTATACAAAACCGCATTTAAAGATGCTTCTTTATAATTTTTTCTGACAAAATAATAATATAAAGGTAATTGAAAAGACCTGATTGTTTTTTTTATGCTTTCACGGTTAAACTCCATATTATTTAAGCTTTTAATTCCTTTAGGAGCTTTGGCACTCGTTCCTGTTTTATAATCTATAATCAAAAAGCTCCCGTTTTCAAGTTTATCCAATCTATCAATTATACATTTAAAATCAAATTTATTTCCGCTTAATTCTATATTGCTTCCTAAACTGCTATCTTCTAAAGATACAATTTCCTCAACTTCTCTTGTTTTTTCTTTATCTAAAAATTTAGTTAACCGATATTCCAACACATCTTTTACCATAAAAGCTTCTGCTTTCATTCTTTTCTTCATTATAACATCAAATTTTTTATCAAATAGTTTCAAAAATTTGCCTTTGAAATTTTCATCAATAACAGGTTTACTTCCAACAAATTCGCTAAAAGCTTCTTCAAGTAATTCATGAATAAAACTACCCATATCAGACCCTTTAGGTTCTTCTAACATCTCTTCTGTTTCTTTTAACTTTAAAACATATTGATAATAAAATCGTAAAGGACAATTAAGATACGTATCAATGCTGGAAGGAGAATATGTTAATTTTCTTAAAACCTCTATCATTTTAGGAGTTTTCTGTATCGTACTTTTATGTGATAAAACTTCTGTTTTAAACTTAGCCTGAGGTTCAGAAAAAACTGAAAGTTTTTGTTCATGCACTTGTTTGTCCCATATTAATTCCTCGATAAAACGACTTCTTATATTTTCCGGGTTATCATTGTAAACTAAATACACATTCTCGGCAGATGAAATAAGACGCATAAAATGATACCTTTGAATTTCTTCTGCCTGTTCAAGCCGGTCAAGCCCTAAACTTATCATAATCTGTCTCGGAATCAAAGGTTCAGAAACTTTAAGTTTAGGTAAAACAGATTCGTTAACATTCATAACTATAACGTTTTTAAAACTCAAAGCACGTGTTTCAAAAAGTCCCAATATCTGTAAACCTTTTAAAGGTGAACCATAAAAAGAAACTAATTCATTTGCAAGCTTATCATCAAAAATTTTAAAAATATCATTTAAATCAAACTCCTCGTGATTAAATAAAGCATTTTGTAATTTATCTTTAATAGAAAATATTTTTTCTAAAATTTTTAAATTTAAAGGATAAAACCCAATAAAACTTTTGTCTATAAGTATATTAAGGAATTCATCTAAAGACTTAGATAAATCAGAAAAATTCTTTATTTTACTCCATAGATTAAACCCAAAGAAATGCAACTTTTCTACAACGGTTTTCAAATCAGAAACATTAACATCTATATGCATATTTTTTAAAGTAGATATAACTAAAGAATATAATTTTTCATACTGTTGTATATTTGAAAGTTTTATAAATAAATTACCGCTTAAATTCGTTTTTTCAACACCTTTTAATAATTCCTCTATTTTGTGAACTAATACTCTGGTAATAGAAGAATTAGAATTAATTATAGCAAGATTTTTCATAAAAGGATGCGTTAAAACTTTTAAATAATCCTTGGTATAATACATATTATCTCTACAGGTACTCTGTGATTTAAATATAGCTTGGAATAAACTATAAAGAGTAGTCCTATTTAAAGGGTAACCCATCGATACATTAAAATCATCGATAAAAACAGAAATTTCGGATAATAGAGGTATAAGACTATTCGAATCCGGCAATACAATAACAGTTTCATCGAAATTGTCTTTTTTCTTTAAATATTTTCTAACTAATCCTATTTGAGAATGGATATCGAAACCCCTTTGTATTTCTATATTAGGTTTATGTTCTATTTTTCTATCAGGTTTTATTTTACAGGATAAATTATCGGACAACTTTTCAAAAACAGGCCAAATTCTGTCATCTCTCTGAAAAAACAAAATAGTTTTATCTCTATCATAAAGACTTTTAATAATTTTCTCTTCTGATTTACTTAGATAAAAAAAGTTGCAAAATAAAATTTTATCGAATTCGGGAAACTCAATATTAGAAATAAGATTAGCAGCAGTATTATATTTTAAACTACGTGGATAAGTATTATTATCTTTGAGTTTTTTATGATACGCCTGCCTTATCGAAATTATATGCTCTAAAAGTTTATTAACATTTTCCGGAATTTCATAACCAATCTCGGCGTTATATTGAATGCTCTTCAAAGCTTCGCTATCTATTATTTCTAAATCTAATTCATCTATAAATCTAGCCAATTCTTTAGCCCATGGTAAAAACTCCGAAAATTTTTCGCGCCCCGATAAAACCTCAGGAGCAATCTTTTTAGTTAAATTATACAATATATAACAAACATTTAAATCATTTATAGGTAAAACATTTTTTTGTTTCTTTACAATATAATTTATAAATTCGTCGATGGAAAAAAACTTAGGCGGATAAAAACTTTTATCAATACTAACAGAAAGTTGCCTTTTAACAAATAAAGAAGGCCGTTTCCCTCCAAAAATAACAGCAAGCTTTGATAAATCATATTTACTTTTACTAATAAATTCCTTTTGTATGTAATTTACCAAACAATCTATAAAATCTTCATTGAAATTATATGTAATTACTTTGCTAACCATTTATTTCCTCTACCTGTAATTCCTGTATAAATATTATAAAACCTTTTATTTTAAACTCCGGATATATTTGTTTAACTAAATCAATATATTCTATAATCTGGTCTTTATATTCTTTTAATAATGCCCCTTTAAGTTTATAATCAATTACCCAAACTTCATTTTCATCAGCCTTAATAATAAGCCTGTCTATTCTTTTAGTATGTCCTTTTTTATCTACTAATTCCTTTTCTGTAAAAACACTATCATTTTTATCAAGATAGAAAAATCTCTTTAAAACATCATCTTTTAATAATGCGTTAACCATGGACTTCTCACCTGAAAAATTTTTTGTATCAGGAAATTCCGTATTTGCTTTTTTTGTAGCTTTCTTTAAAATTTCTTCTTTAGACTTATTTTTTAAATTTCCTATACAAGATAATATAAAATGCAATATACTGCCCTTTAATATTTCCTCTCTGTTTTTTATAGTATTAATATCTACAAACTCATTTTTTAAAAAACTAATCCAATTTTTGTAATCAACAACAGGTATTTCAATATTTTTATGCTCCTCTTTATTATTTAATTCTTTATATAAACGTGGCTTCCCACATTCGTATATATTTTCCGGGACGAGAAACTTCACCAAATTTTTCCTGTGGTTAATACCAACAGGAATAAAAATATGCATTTCATATTTAGCCCTTGTAAAAGCAACGTAAATCGTATTAAGCTCATCGATAAAAGACTTTTTATATTCATCAATGTAAAAATCTTTTATAAAAGAAGAAAATTTAGCATATTTTTTATCTAATCTTAATAAAACAAGATTATCTTCAAACTCTTTCACTATATAAGAAGATTTACCTCTGCCTCCGGGACTTAACTGTAATTTATTTAATTCCAAAAATGGTAAAATAACAACTGGGAACCCTAAACCTTTTGCTTTATGTATGGTTTTAACTTTTATTGCATCGGTGGCAGATGAATTTACATAAAATGCCTGGTCTGTTTCATCTGCATTTTCAAAATAACCCAGAAAATCATCTAAATTTTGATAATCTTCTTCTTTTGTTTTTATCATTTCAAGAAAATGCATAAAAAATCCTTGATACTCCGGAAAATTCTTAAATATCTGCATTTGTTGAAAAATATCAATTACCAATTCATAAAACCCGATTAACCCAACGTTTTTAAAAAAATCTTCTATATAATCTTTCCAAATCTTCTGATAGTTTTCTCTAAATTCTCTATATATATAAAATGTACTTTTATGGATGTAATTATCTCTTTGTTTTATTAAAAATTCCTCGATTTCTTTTCTATCTAAACCTGATACTTTAGAAAAAATATCGCTATATATAAAAGAAACAAATGAGATATTATCAATAGGAGAGTTTAAAAATTTTAAAAATGACACAATTTCTTTTATAAATTTATTATTTTTAATATTTAAAGTCTTATCCGATTCAACCGGTATCCCTTGCTCAATCAACCATCCGCTTATTAATTCAACATCTTTATTACTACGCAATAAAACCGCTATATCTTTCAATGAAAATCTTTTCCTTAATTCTTTAACTCTATCAAAAAGTCTATTTTTAACTATTTCGTTTCTTTCTTCTTTATTATTACATTCTATTTGTTGCACATTAACATATCCATTCTGCTTGTCTTTTTTATATATCTGTTCGGATTCAGCAAAAGAATCGATAATTTCATCTGCATCTTCTTTAGAAAAATATCCAAGGTCATTATTATCGGAGGACTGAAATTTTTGGATAAACTCTGCCAGATTACTTTTAGAAAACAATTTATTATTAAAATCCACTATAGCTTTCTGGCTTCTATAGTTTTTATTAAGTGAACTAGTCCTAATATTAAAATTAAACAATTCCTCTTTTATATCATCGAACAAAGAAACTTCCCCACCTCTAAATCTATAAATTGCCTGTTTTTTATCACCAACATAAAATAAAGACCCCCCAGACGAAAGCGCATCTTCTATCATAAGTTTTAAATTCTGCCATTGTAACAAACTAGTATCTTGAAATTCATCTATCAAATAATGTTTAAAACGAGCAGCAAGCCTATAATAAAGCTCCGGCACGGTAATTCCCGAATTCTCAAATAACATCCGGGCCTCGCGGTTAAGTTCTCCTAAAAATATAATGTCCTCTCCAGCTGTAGTTTTTTTAAAAAATTGGTGTACCATGTTAAAAATATCAATATAACAATTAAATAAAGATAATGCTTCCTTTTTAGATGTCTCTTTTATTTTTTTTCTAACACTTCCCCATGTTTTTTTTATTTCGTTAGGAACTTCATATCCTTTATTTATCGGAAAAACTTCTCTTTTAAAATAATCGCTTAAATCTTCAAAATCGAAAATTTTTTGATTTTTTTCTAAAAATTTATTTATACTATTTAAGAAACGTTTATTTGTTCCTTCAGGTGCTTTATCTTTTAAAACTTTAATCGAGTTAAGTATCTCATTTTTTTTTGCAAATAAACTTTGTTTTTCAAAACCAAATTTAAAAAAATTCCTCCCATAAACAGTATTATAATGAAACAAAGAATATATAAGACCTAAAATATTATCTTTAGGAAACCAACTATGTTTATTCTCTAAAAACAAATACTGGTTTATAAAATTGTCAAAAACATTTTTCACTTTTTTACTATAATTAGCTTCCTGTATACATTCATCTAAACTATAGGACAAATAATCTTTGTAATTTTCCTTTATTTTAAATTGTGCCGAAATATCAAGTTTATACGAACATCCTGCTAAAAGTATATTAATAAAACTATCTATTGTTTGTATTTGAAAAAAATTATAATTTTGTATAATATAATTCATTAAATCTGTAGCTTTCTGACGGGCAATTTGAGGAGTAATTTTAAGACAGGAATAAATATCTTGTTTTTTTTCTAAATTTGAAAAACTATCTAAGGCAATCCTTTTTAGAAAATCGAGGATATTTTCTTTCATCTCCCGGGCAGCAGCATTTGTAAAAGTAATCGCTAAAATATCTCTAATTAATTCAGGAGATGCTTCTTTATTTAAAATAAGTTGGAGATAACGTTTCGATAAAGCATATGTCTTGCCCGAACCTGCTGAAGCTTCAACAACTCTAACTTCTGGAAGCTTAGAAACATTAGATTTATTTTTCAACTATACAACTCCTTTTATTTTTTCTTCCATAAAAATACTTTATCATTACGCCTTACACGAAAAGGCAATTTGATTCCTATAAAATCACCTTTTTTAGCTTGGTCTATAAATTCATTATTTTTCTGCATTTCTTTTACAGTCGAAAATTCAGCCTGTGTTTTTTTGCCTGCAAATAAAAGTTTATCTCCTTTAATTAAAGACCCATTTTGAATTAATACTTCTGCTACACTTATTTTCTTATAAAATTTCTTTACTTCTCCAACAAAAATTTTTTTGTAAAGATGCTCTAACTGTTTACTAATTGCTTTTTTTCCAGGAGTCCCAAGATAAAATCCAGCTGAAAAACCCCTATTATAAACCTCTTTTAAATCTTGCTTTAAGTCATTTTTTAAATCAGTGGTTAATTTATTTTCAAAAAAAGAATCTATGGCTTTACGGTAAGACAATGTTACAATTTTTATATATTCCGATGGGCGCATCCTCCCTTCAATTTTAAATGCACTTACCCCTGATTTTATCAAATCATCGATAAAATCTATAGTACATAAATCTTTGGGACTTAATATATAATTTTTACCTAAAACATATTCCATACCATCTTGCACATCCTTAATTATGTATTCTCTTCTACACGGTTGTAAGCACTTCCCTCTATTCGCTGATTTACCAAAAGAATATTCTGATAACAAACATCTGCCTGAAATGCTTACACACATCGCTCCGTGTATAAATGTTTCAATCTCACAATCGATATTCTCTTTATCTATCCGATTTACCATTTCCTTTATATCTTTTAAATTACACTCTCTTGCTAAAACTATTCTTTTTACACCTAACTTTGTAAAAAATTTTAAAGATTCTATATTAGAAACACTTGCCTGTGTGGATAAATGCACACGCATATCTAATTCTTTAACCATGGACAAAACTGCCATATCCCACAATATCACTGCATCTACTTCAGCTTTTTTCGATTCTTCTAAAATTCTTCTGACTTTATATATTTCGTTATTCATTACTATAATATTAAGTGCAAGATATCCTTTTTTTTTATTTTTATGTAAATAATCCATCACTTTTTTAATTTCAAGAATATCGAAATTATCAGCTTTATCTCTCATATTTAAACTTTTAACGCCAAAATATACACTATCCGCACCACTTGAAACTGCTGTTTTCAACGAACTCCAATTACCCGCAGGAGACAACAATTCTGGCTTTTTAACTGCCTTCATAATTTCAAAATACCTCCCGTTAAAAATATCCAAATAATATAGTACTATTATACCATAAGAGTTTTTTTCTACAACAAAGTGAAAATATAAAAAAGGAAAGAATAAATTCAGGTAAGTTTTAGAAAATGTTACTGCTTATTTAATTCTTCATATAAACCAGAATCGACAAATATACTTACAATTGACATTTTTTCTCTAATTTCCTTTTTAACATCCTCAGGTAATAGATATAAATATCGCTCTACTAATGCCTGATTACCTTTTTGTAATAATATACAAAAAGCAGTAGCAAGACTTGTTATTCTCCCTGAGTAAGGCAAGCTATCAATATCGGAACCACGCACTCTAATTTCTCCATCTAATAAACCAGTTAATAAATTACCATCATCAAGTTCATCAAAATTAATTTTTTCAAAATAATTTGCTAAACAAGTATCTTCGCTCATTAAACCTATTATATTTGCCGTTTCTTTTTCAAAAGTTCTACCTTCTGGAATTACCGTGTTTTGCAATAAAGTAGCTTGTATATCGGCTCCTGCTCCTACATAGGACCCAACGATATTAATATGCGACAGATTTACGCTTAGCACTTCTCCTGCTTGGGTTATACAATCAGATAATATACTTCTCTCAATATTCACATTTTCTAAATTCCAACCTCTACCTACATAAGCAGCAGCTTTAAAAGTAACATTTTTAAGAACTGTATCATTGGATATTCTTGCTAAACGGGTTAATACTATGTTACCGTCCAATGTAATACCCGAAACTTTACCGTTTTCGTTACCGATAAAAATATTTCTTAAATCGTTCCTGTTAAGAAACACTAAAGAAGTAGCATATAAATGTGGCTTAAAATCATCACCAAAAACAATACCTTCTTTAAATTCACTTCTAATTAAAGGATTCAAACGGTTGTTTAATATATAAATCCCTTCATTTAAAAGATAATCTGGTATAGCAAATATTAGATGCCCTGTTATATCCCTAACAGAACTACCATAAGTATATATATTATCAACTGTCTCTAATAATTGCGAACCAAAAGGAATGTTTATAATATCGCCATTTGTATGTGTATGTATAATTTTTTCTTTTTTAGATAGAATAAGTGCCTGAACTTCAAGAGCATTTTCACCATCTTCGCCCGGCCATAACCATAGATTCAATTTATCTTGTTCTTCTGGTTTTATACGAAAATAATTAGGAACCAATGTTTTTAAATCTTCCGGCATAGTTACTTCCCTTGTAAGGTGACGTATCTGTTGGCCGCTCTCAAGAAATTCTCCGGATTTTGCTCCATTTCCTCCTATAGGTTTATAAATTTCACCTTTAAATACACACGCGGAAAAATAAAACCTACCGGTATTTTTAAGTATCCTGTGCGTTTCTGCTATATGATGTTTACCTACTTTCTCATTTAGTCCAACTAATACTTTATTTACATCAGTATCATTTACAAAAAATGAAGCATCTTTTTCATACAAAACATACATCATATAATCTTGTACAAGAGTCAAAAAATCAGAAAACACAGTTGAAGAAGTAACTAAATCAAACATACTTTCTTCAAAAGGCAAGGCGGAAATTTGAATATCCTGAAAAATTTTTAAAACATCTTCTTTTAAAACAGTATCATTATTTTCAACTAATGCGTAAACTCTTTTAACTATTTCAAATACAGCACCTCCTGTTGCATCTGTATTTACAAATTTAAGTTTAGACCGTTGTTCTTCGGTAAGGTATTTTTCTTCTACCTGCCAACCATCATCTGTATCTTTAAGTTCAAAATATCTTCCTTCTTTTACAATAGAACCTGTCGTTTCATAAGCAACATCCAACAAATAAACTTCATCAAACATTTCAGTAAGCTCTTTAAATAGGTATATCCAAACAATTACCCGCACCTATAACAAGTGCTTTTTTTGTAGATTCACCTTCTTGTTCAAGAAGGGACAAACGAGCCGCTTTTAAAATCAAATTACGCGAATGATTTAAATGTCCTCCTCGAAACTTAATATATAAAGGATTTACCTTAACCTCTTCTCTAATCCGGGCAGCTAATACTTTTTCTACAAAATCCATAAATGGCATAATAGAAAATTCTCTAACTATTCTTGTGGTCCCAAAGTTTTTATTACAAAAATCAAATGCAGGAAAAATAAAATAACTTATTAAAGTTACAAAACAAAATAAAATTAATGTTAAAAATATAAATTTATTCATTTTAAATCGCTTTCTAAATTCTT
>JAGYNU010000029.1 GCA_018399975.1 Candidatus Omnitrophota bacterium | reverse complement strand
CCTCTGTTTTCTGTTATCTGATGTCTGTTGTTGTGTCAATTATGAGATAGGCAAAAGACATAAATCATTTGACATTTGTATATATTTTGTATACATTTGTATATAAAAAGTATACGGAGGTATTATGTTGAAATATTTAATTTCTTCAAGGGCTAAACGTAGGTTGCTTTCAGTATTTTTCACTCATCCGAAAGAAAAATTTTATATCCGACAGCTGGAAAGATTATCTGGAGAACATGTCAGAGCTGTACAGAGAGAATTATCTAAATTTGAAAAGATGGGGTTAGTAAAATCTGAATTTAGTGGAAGAAGAAAAAACTATTTTTTAGATAAAAAATGTCCTATTTATGAAGAGTTAAAAAGTATAATACTTAAAACCGAAGCTATTGGAAAGAATATAAAAGTTTTAATACAAGGAGTATCAGAGATTAAATATGCTTTTATTTATGGGTCTGTTGCTAAAAATGAGGAAGATATTAAAAGTGATGTAGATCTGATGTTAATTGGTAATATAGATGAAATAGAATTGCAGAAAAAAATACAGAAGATAGAAACTAAAATTTCCAGGTCTATCAATTATAGTTTAATGAGTGTAAAAGAGTTTAAAAAAAAATTAAACAATGATGATTCGTTTGTTAAAAGAATTTTAAAACAGAAGAGAATAGATTTGATAGGGGCTTTGGATGAAATATGAAAGGTTAATTAAAAGCAATAAGATAAAAGTTCATAAAGCTCAATTGGGAGAAGTGAAAGAATTGTTTTCTTTAGCTGAACGTGATTTAAAAACTGCAAAGTTTTTAATTACTCAAGATTGGGATTGGGCATATGCCATTGCATATAATTCTGTGTTGCAAGCTTGCAGGGCGTATATGTTACGTGAAGGTTATAGAAGTAGAACTTTTGAAGCTCATAAGATTACATTTGAATTCATGAAGTTATCTTTAGATAGAAAGCATAAAGACTTAATAGATTACTTTGACCGTTGTCGAAGAAAACGACATAAAACAATTTATCAGATTACGTCTAATATTACTGAGACTGAAATAGAATATTTGATAAATAATGCCGAAAGATTTGTAAAAGAGTTGAAAGGTTTATGCAAAATATAGAATTAATTATTTTATTGTTTTCACATAAGGCGGACATATCCGCTACAAATCTGTCTACGGCAGACAAACATTGGCGGATAAACTCCGCTGAAAGCAAAGGCAAAATCAAAAACTATATAAAAAAAATTTCACTAAGAACTAAGAGCTATGAACTAAGAGCTACATTATGAATGAATTTGAGGATAAATTAAATGAAATCCAGGATAATTTAGAAAAGTATATAGAAATAGAAAAGATGTTTGGAAATGATACTTTTTTTAGTTCTGTTGAGTTCCAACAAAAGCAGTCAGAAGCTATAGTAGATGAAAGTGAAAAAGCAAAAAGATTAGAAAAGATAGCTTTGGAGATTAAAAACTGTAATAAGTGTGATTTATATAAAAGAAGAAAAAACTCTGTAGCAGGGGAGGGAAATGCTAATGCTGATTTAGTTTTTATAGGGGAAGCTCCGGGGCGGGAAGAAGATATGCAAGGCAAGCCCTTTGTCGGACGTGCAGGGAAGCTGCTTACAAAAATAATAGCTGCAATGAAGTTAACCCGTAATGAAGTTTTTATAGGTAATATAATTAAGTGCAGGCCTCCTAATAATAGAAATCCTTATCCATATGAGATTAAAGCTTGTGAGGATTTTTTGATCAGGCAACTTGAAATTATTCAACCTAAAGTGATATGTACATTAGGTAAATTTGCAACTCAGTCTCTTTTGAACATAGAAACTCCTATCAGTAGGATTAGGGGCAAGTTTCAGGATTATAGAGGGATACCTGTTATGCCTACTTATCATCCAGCCTATTTGTTACGTAATCCGTCCGGCAAAAAGCCTGTTTGGGAAGACATGAAAAAGATAATGAAAGAGTTAAAGATGCACGAATAAACACGAATTATTAACACGAATGGACGCGAATTTTAAAAAAGTAAGCATTAAATTTATAAATATTTATTTGTGTAGATTTGTGTGTAATTAGTGGCTATACAAATTAGAAGATTTTTACTTTCTACTTGCTGCTGTTTACTTTATTTTATTATGACTAAATACCTTAATGTGGTTGTTGGTTTACCTGTGGATGGGCCATTTACTTATATGGTTCCTGAGCAATATAGGGATATTGTTTCTGTAGGTAAAAGAGTTTGGGTGCCTTTTGGCCGCAGAAATGAGATAGGGTATATAATTGAATTGTTGGAAGAAGTAAAAATTCCTGATGAAAAGTTAAAAAGTATAAAAAAAGTTATAGATTCAGAACCTATAATAAACAAGGAATTATTAAGTTTAACAAAAAAAATCGCAGAGTATTATTGTAATTCATGGGGAGAATCTATTGAGGCTGTTATCCCTCCAGGTTTAAAAAAAGGTAAAGTTAAGCTTGTTCCGAGAGAAAAATCAGAGAAAATTATACCGGATGATGATTTTAAAAAGGATTTTCAATTAAATAAAATTCAAAAGAAAGCATTTGATTCAATTAAAGAAAAAATCGATAGCTCGAAACATTCTACTTTTCTATTACATGGCATTACTGCAAGTGGTAAGACCGAAATATATCTTCAATCTATTCGTGAAGCGCATAAGATGGGTAAAGATTGTATTGTTTTAGTTCCTGAAATTTCTTTAACTCCACAGGCTTGTGAAAGATATACTGCTAGATTTAAAGATAAAGTAGCTGTCCTGCATAGTAAAATGTTAAACAGTCATAGGTTTAAAGAATGGCAGAAAATCAAAGAGGGAAATGCTTCTATTGTTATAGGGCCTCGTTCTGCTATTTTTGCGCCGGTAAAAAACTTGGGCCTTGTAATTATAGATGAAGAACATGAACTTACTTACAAACAAGAAGATGTTCCAAGATATGATGCTCGTAAAGTAGCAAAGATGCGGGCTGAAATTAATAATGCAGTGTTGGTTTTAGGCAGTGCAACTCCTTCATTAGAATCTTATTATAAAGCTAAAAAAGGTGTGTATGAGTTGCTTCACCTTCCAGAAAGAATTAGAAAAAGAGATTTGCCCGAGGTTCAAATAATAGACATGAAAGATGAGATAAGAAAACAAAGAAGCCACAATCCGGTTTTGTCTATTGCTTTACAGGAAGAACTAAAGAAAATAATCGATAATAAAAAACAGGCAATATTATTTCTTAACCGTAAGGGTTTTGCCACTTATGTGCATTGTATAAAATGCGGATATGAAGAAAGGTGTGAGAAATGCAATATTGCTTTAACTTATCATTCCGGAAAGAATAAGCTTATTTGTCATTATTGTAATTTCCAAAAAGATGTTCCAGAGGTTTGTCCAAGATGCAAAAGTTCTTATCTGCGTAAACATGGCAAGGGAACTGAGAAAGTAGTTAGTGATATAAAAAAGATTTTTCCAGAGATTAGAGTTGTTCGTATGGATACTGAAGCAACAGCAAAAAGGGGTGCTCATAAGCAAATACTTGATAAATTTAAAAAACATGAATATGATGTTTTAGTGGGAACACAGATGATTGCTAAAGGTTTGGATTTTCCTAAGGTTACTTTAGTTGGTGTGATTTCAGCGGATACATCTTTAAATTTACCGGATTTTAGAGCGGCAGAAAGAACATTTTCGTTAATTACACAAGTTGCAGGTAGAGCAGGTAGAGGCGATAAAAAAGGCAAGGTGATTATACAAACTTATAATCCAGAACATTTTTCTATTATTGCCAGTAGAAAACATAACTATGAAGAATTTTATAATAAAGAGATAAAAATACGTAAAAATTCTGATTTTCCTCCTTTTACTAATCTGGCCAATATAACATTTAGGGGGCCAAAGGAAGACAAGGTTGTTAGTATAGCAGATGAGGTTTGCGATTTATTTAGTAAAAATATTAAATCAAAAAAAATTGAGATTTTAGGGCCTGCTCCTTCAGCTATTTCTAAAGTTAAAAATAAGTATAGATATAATATAATATTGAATTCAAAAAATGTTAATGATATTATAAAAGTTATAAAAAAAACTATTGGAAATACAAGACGTATAAAAGGTGTATATATAAAGATAGATGTAGACCCTCAGAATATTTTATGACAATGCGAATTACACACAGATTGACGTGAATTATGATGACACGAATTATTTGTGTGGATTAGAGTTGGATTAGTGTTAATTTGTATATTTTACGAACGGAGTAAAATAAATGAATATAGTATTTTTTGGTAGTTCGGCATTTGCAGTGCCTATTTTTGAAAGGTTAATTAACAGCAAACATAATGTTAGTTTATGTGTGACTCAGGCAGATAAAAGAAAAGGCCGTGGGATGGATTTGGGGACAACGCCTGTAAAGGAATCTGCTTTGTTTAATGACATACGTTTGTTGCAGCCTTTAAATGTTAATAACCCGAAGGCAATAGATAAAATAATAAATTATAAGCCGGATATATTTGTGGTAGTAGCTTTCGGACAGATTATATCGCAGGAATTATTGAAAAAAGTTAAGTATCCTTTAGGAGTGCATCCTTCTTTATTGCCTAAATATAGAGGGGCTTCTCCTGTGAATAATGCTTTATTAAATGGAGAAGAAATTACTGGAGTTACTGTTTTCGTTATGAACGAAAGATTAGATGCCGGAGATATTGTTAAGGCTCGCGAAATAAAAATTAGATTTAATGAAAATGCTTTAAATTTAAGTAAGCGTTTAAGTATAGCAGGTGGAAATTTATTGGTAAATGTTTTAGATGATATCGAAGAGGAAAATATTAGTTTGATTTCTCAAGATGAAGATAGAGCATCTTATGCTCCTAAGTTGAAAAAGAAAAGTGGATTGATAGATTGGGAAGTTTCTGCTGTTGTAATACATAATAAAATTAGAGGTATGTTCCCGTGGCCCGGAGCTTTTACTTACTATGATAAAAAAGGGAGTAAAGAGTTAATAAAGATAAAAGAAAGTGAATGTTATTCTTCCGGCGGAAAATATGATGCCGGTGAAATTTTAGATATCACAAGTAAAGGAATAGTTGTCGGGACGTCAGACGGCAGTCTTTTAGTTAAAGTTGTTCAACCCGCGGGAAAACAAAAAATGGATGCATATTCTTTTGTCCAGGGAGCCAGGTTGGGTATAGAGGATAAGTTTTTTAGTTCATGATAGCAGAAAACAGCCCTAAACCAGAACGTAGTACGGTTTAGGGCTGCCATGAACCGTGCTTTGCTCTGGTTCATGGCAGAGAACAGAGAACAGAGAACAGACGTTAGACGTCAGACTATAGACATTGGACTACAGGATTATGGACCCTATCCTGGGACACTCTTGCTAACTCCTTCAAAATAAATATCTTATAAAAAAATTGTGGCATTTGTATTTTTTGTTATGATATAATATAATATAAAACAAAATGAGAAACAACTGAAAATGCACTTGAAATGACTTTTTATTGTCAAATAAAGTGTTGTTTTAATTGACAATAAGTTTATTATATGGTATCTTTATAGTGGAGGTGAAAAATAGTGAGAACTTTTAAAGAAAAAACTACATTAGTAGGGGTATCGGAATTAAGAAACAATTTTGATAAGATATTAGAAATGGCTAAAAAAAATAGAGTTATAATTGAAAAAAGGAAAAAACTTAAAGCAGTACTTTTGGATTTAAAAAAATATAAAGAGATGGAAAAAATGTTCGAGGCTGTAGAAGATATAGTATTAGGGTATTTAGCTAAGCAGAGAGAAAAGAATACAGATTTATCTGATTATTTAGATATAGAAGATTTATAGATGAGATTTTTAATATGAAATGGAAAATTAAAATTCATCCTTTAGTTAAAAAAGAAGATATTGGGTCTATAAGTAAAGCCCAAAAAGAAAGAATTAAAAAGACAATTAAAAATAAACTTGGTAGAGCTCCGAAAAAATTTGGAAAACAGCTTAAAGGAGAATTTAAACTATACAGAAGATTGAGAGTTGGGGATTACCGGGTGGTTTATAGAGTTTATGAAGATAAAATTTTAGTTATTGTAATAAAGATAGGTATTCGCAGAGATTTTGAAATATATAAAGATTTAGCCAAACGTTTGAAGAAATTGTAGGATGAGTTAAAAGTTTTTTATCAGCATTTAGTAAGGTTAATGGTTTTACCCTGTAATAAACTAAAGTTTTTATTCTGTGCGAGATTAAAATCCTTGCAGGACAGGTAACTGTGTTTCTTTTATTTTTCTGAAGCGAAATTTGTTCATCAATGGGGTTATACCATATCCATGTTTCCTATAAAATTCCATAAAATATTTTGCTTTTTTGTTTAACAGGATTTGTTTTTTTTGGTTAATGAATAAATATATAGAATTTGTTCAATAAATTGTTGAATTTATATTTTTTTATGTTATAATAAAAATCTCTGGTAGTATTAGGAATTCCTACCTTTAGTAATTTTATTTTTAAGGAATTAAGGAAAGATATGTTGTTTAATTAAATTTAAAAACTTAGCCGGTTTTTAAAAAAATCAAAAAATAAAAAGGAGGTAAAAATGGCTATTAAAGTTGGTATTAATGGTTTTGGTAGAATTGGTAGAATGGTTTTTCGGGCAGGTTTTAATAATGAAAATATTGAGTTTGTTGCTATTAATGATTTACCAATTCCTGTTGAACAATTTGCTCATCTTTTAAAATATGATTCTGCAATGGGAAGAATGGATGCTAAAGTAGAAGCTAAAGATGGTGCTATTATAGTTAATGGAAAAGAAATTAAAGTAATCTCACATAAATCTCCTGCTGAAATTCCATGGAGTGATTATGGGGCAGAATATGTTATTGAAGCAAGTGGTGTTTTTAGAACTATGGAAGCAGCAAGCGGGCATTTAAAAGGTGGGGCTAAAAAAGTAGTAATTTCTGCGCCTGCCAAAGGCGATATTCCTACTTTTGTTATGGGTGTTAATAATGATGCTTATGACCCTGAAAATCATGATGTAGTATCCAATGCTTCTTGCACGACTAATTGTATTGCTCCTATGGCTAAAGTGTTGAATGATAATTTTGGTATAGTTCATGGACTTATGACTACTATTCATGCATATACGTCAGACCAAAATTTACATGACGCCCCTCATAAATCAGATTTAAGAAGAGCCAGAGCTGCTGCTTTATCTATGATTCCTACTACAACAGGAGCTGCTGTAGCTACGACTTTAGTAATACCGGCTTTAAAAGGTAAAATGGATGGTATCGCAATTCGAGTTCCTACTCCCGTTAGTTCAATTACTGATTTTGTGGCGGAATTGGAAAAGGAAACTTCTGTAGAAGAAGTTAATGCTGTTTTTAAAGAAGCTGCTGAAGACAAGTTAAAAGGTATATTGGAATATACAGAAGAGCCATTAGTTTCCAGTGACTTTATTAAAAATCCTGCTTCATGTATATTTGATTCTGGTATGACTTCTTTAATTGAAGGTAAATTAGTAAAGGTGCTCGGTTGGTATGATAATGAATGGGGATATTCTTCCAGACTTCTTGATTTAATTGAATATATGGCATCAAAATAAGTAGAGAGTAGTCCCGAAGGATTCTAAAAATCAGAACCTATGGGGTAAGCAAGTAGAGAGTAGATATAAGTCCTATGTTCTATGTCCTAAGTCCTAGGTCAAAAACAAGTAATTAACTCAAAGCTGAAAGCAAAAACCATCTTAGATGTAAAAAACGAACACTGATTTTTAGTTTTTTTATATAAGCTTTCAGCTGTATGCTGTTAGCTAAATCATTGGTGTGAATTAGTGGGTAAATGAAATGAACCGGAGGATTGTTGTATGGCAAAATTAACTATAAAAGACCTTGATTTGAATGGTAAAAAGGTTCTTATACGTGTAGATTTTAATGTTCCTTTGAAAGATAAAACAGTTGCAGATGATATGCGTATAAAAGCAGCTTTGCCTACGATAAAGTATGTTCTTGATAACGGTGGTAGTGTTATATTAATGAGTCATCTTGGAAGGCCTAAGGGCGAGGTTTTAGAAGAATTACGTATGAATCCTGTTGCTAAAAGATTGTCTGGGCTTTTAGGTATAAAAGTTAGAAAATTAGACAATTGCATAGGCGATGATGTCAAATCACGAACGGGTTCTATGAGTCCGGGTGAAGTTGTATTGTTAGAAAATTTAAGATTTCATTCGGAAGAAAAATCGAATGATGAACAATTTGCTAAGCAATTAGCAGAACTTGCTGATATATATATAAATGATGCTTTCGGTACATGCCATCGTGAACATGCTTCTATGGTAGGGGTTCCTAAATATTTAAAAGCTGCGGCAGGTTTTTTGGTGCAAAAGGAAATCGAAAGTTTTCAGAAGATTATTACCGATCCTGAAAAACCTTATGTTGCTATATTAGGAGGAGCTAAAGTTTCGGATAAGATAGAGCTTATTGAAAATTTGTTTGATAAAGTTAATAAAATACTAATCGGTGGAGGTATGGCATATACTTTTTTAAAGGCTAAAGGATATGATATTGGCAATTCGATATTAGAAGAAGATAAGATAGATTTAGCTTTGTCTTTATTAGAAAAATCTAAAGAAAAAAATGTAGAGATTTTATTACCTGTTGACCATATAATTGCAGATGAATTTAGCGAAAGTGCCAATGTGAAGCAGATAGACGATATAAGCATACCCGAAGGATGGGCTGGTTTAGATATTGGGGCGAAAACCATAGATAATTTTAAAGAAGCGTTGGCTGATGCAAAAACTATTGTTTGGAACGGCCCAGTTGGTATATTTGAAATGAAACCTTTTAAAAAAGGAACCACTGAAATTGCCAATTATATTGCAGGGCTCGATGCAATGACTGTTATTGGTGGAGGTGATACGGCTGCTGCCGTAATTGCATTAGGGTTGAAAGAAAAAATGTCTCATGTTTCGACTGGAGGAGGAGCTTCTCTAATGTTTTTAGAAGGCAAATCTTTACCAGGTATCGAAGCATTAACTGAGAAACAGTCCACAGATTAGCACAGATGAAAGAATTTTACACAGATGAGCACAGATGGATAATATAAGTAACAAGTTGTATGTGGCAGGTATCAGGTTAACAGTGATTTTTTAATTATAAAATGATACTTGAAGCCTGATCCGTGATACTTAATATTACTTGATTCTTTTGTGTTATTTGATAGAATATAATTTGATTTGATAAACAGAAAGGAATTTTATTATGCGTAAGCCAATAATTGCAGGGAACTGGAAACTAAATAAGGCAATATCTGAAGCTGTTGAGTTAGTTAATGGTATAAAAGAAAGAGTAGCGGGTGTTGATATAGATGTTATAGTGGGTCCTGTTTTTACTGCATTATCTGAGGTTAAGAAAAATATTGAGGGTTCTAATATTCAGTTGAGTGCTCAGGATGTATATTGGGAAGAAGGAGGTGCTTTTACCGGAGAAGTTGCTCCTGGAATGCTTAAGGATGTAGGATGTGATTATACAATTATAGGGCATTCCGAGAGAAGACAATATTTTAATGAAACTAATGAAACTGTAAATAAAAAAATAAGAGCCAGTTTAAAAGCCGGTTTAAAGATTATGATGTGTATAGGTGAAAAATTAGAAGAAAGAGAAGCAGGCAATACTTTTGATGTAGTAAAAGATCATCTATCTGGCGGATTACAGGATATAGCAGCTGAGAATGTTAAAGAAAGCATAGTTATTGCTTATGAACCTGTATGGGCGATTGGGACGGGTAAAACTGCTACCCCTGACCAGGCTCAAGAAGTTCATCGGTTTATACGCGGTTTGTTAACTGAAATTTATGACGAAGATACATCGGAAACTGTAAGAATACAATATGGTGGTAGTGTTAAACCTGAAAACATAAAGGATTTAATATCTATGCCTGATATAGATGGAGGATTAATCGGGGGAGCAAGTTTAAAAGCTGATTCTTTCTCGCAGATAGTTAATACTGCCGATAAAATTTATAAAGAAAATAATTAGAAGGATATAATTATGTATACTTTGATAATAGCCATACATGTAATATCATGCATAATATTGATATTTATCATTTTGATACAATCAGGAAAAGGAGGCGGGTTGTCCGAGGCTTTTGGTGGTGGAGGAAGTAACACTATGAAATCTCTGTTTGGTACTCAAAGTACAAATGTATTAACAAAAGTAACTATTGGGTTAGTTATATTATTTTTGTTAACTTCTTTGACATTAACCGTTTTGGGTAAAATGAAGAGTACTTCCCTTATTGAAAGAATGAAAGAAGAAGAAGCCGAACAGACTACCGAAACTGACGAAGAAGAACCATTAGAATTGCCTCTTAATCCTGGGAGTATGCCTGTGCGTTAAAATCAATAATGTTTTTTATATTTATTTCATTTTGTTAGGTAATGCACAAAAAAATTAGATTTTTTTTATATTTTTCAATATTCTTACCTTTAATATTTTTCCAGTCAAATACTTTATATGCAGGTTCTAAAGATAGCGGAGACTCTTCAGTATGGTTAGAGCCTTCCGGTAATTATACTATTGGAATTGGAAATTACGGAGGGAAATTAGTTCGTTCTGTTACTTCAGACCCGCGTTCATTCAATCCTATTCTTGCCAAAGAAACTTCAACTACTATTGTTACTTCTTTATTATTTGAAGGTTTAACCAAAACAGATGTGGTTACTTTGGATGTAAAACCTAATTTAGCAAAAAACTGGCATGTTGATAAGACAGGTAAAAGATGGGTTTTTAATTTAAGAGAAGATGTATTATGGTCTGATGGTAATAAATTTACAGCACATGATGTTGTTTTTACATTTAACGATTTAATTTATAATCCTGATATTCCTAATAGCAGCAGGGATATTTTTACGATAGAAGGCAAAAAAATAAAAGTAAGGGCAATAGATAAATTTACTGTAGAATTTATTTTGTCAGTTAGGTTTGCTCCGTTTTTACGTGCTTTATCTCAAGATATTTTACCTGAACATAAGCTAAAAAAAGCGGTTAGAGAAGGGAAATTTAGTTTTACCTGGGGGACTGATACAAAAGAATCTGAGATAGTAGGAACGGGCCCTTTTATTTTAAAAAAATATATACCTGCAGAAAGAATAGTTTTGAGCCGAAATTTTAATTACTGGAAAAAAGATAAACAGAATAATAAATTGCCTTATCTCGATGAAATAGTTTTTGTTATATTACAGAATCAGGATACAGCGCTTTTGAGATTTATGGACAAAGAACTTGATTTTTTTTCTTTAAGGGGACAGGATTTGCCTATATTAGGGCCTTTACAAAAAGAGGATAATTTTAATATTTATAATGCCGGCCCTGCTTTCGGCAGTAATTTTATAACTTTTAATCAAAACCCGGGGGAAAATCCTCATACCGGAGAACATTTTATTTCTGTTTATAAGCTGAAATGGTTTCAAGATGAGAATTTTAGAAAAGCAGTAGCTTATGCTATCGATAGAGAAAAGATTATAGATATTGTATATAATGGGCTTGGGTATCCTCAATATTCTCCTGTAAGTTTTGCTAATAATTATTTTTATAATGATAATGTTAAAAAATATAAATTTAATTTAAATAAAGCAAGATTAATATTAGAAGAAGCCGGTTTTAAAGATAGAGATAATGATGGATTTATCGAAGACGAAAAGGGTAATAAAGTCGAGTTTACTTTATTTGTTAATGCTAGCAGTCCTGAAAGCCTGAAAATTGCCTCTATGATTAGAAAAGATTTAAGCAATTTAAATATGGATATAAATTTTTTACCTTTAGAATTTAACAATTTAGTTGTGAAACTTACTTCCACTTTTGATTGGGACGCTGTATTAATTGGATTAACCGGAGGCATCGAACCGCATTTTGGTAAAAATGTATGGGATTCTTCCGGACATTTGCATATGTGGTATCCGTTACAAAGAGAGCCAGCTACTGATTGGGAAGCCGAGATAAATGATATATTTAATAAGGGAGCACAGGTTTTAAATAAAGATAAAAGACGTGAATTATATAACCGTTGGCAGATGATTGTGTCCGATAAACTCCCTGTTATTTATACTGTAATACCTGCTTCTGTTTATGCTGTAAGAGATAAATTTGGCAATTTGTATCCGACTGTTTACGGTGGTCCGTTCGGAGAGATAGAGTATGTTTTCATCAGAGAACAGAAGACCCCATACCAATCCTTCGGATGCTACGGGGCAAGCAGATGACAGAAGACAGAAGACAGAAGACAGAAGGCAGAAAACAGAAGACAGAAAACAGAAGACAAGTAGCAGGTAACAAGTATCAAGTAAAAACCGAAAAACAAAAAAATATAATACTGTATTAAATGTAAATTGTTACTTAAAAATTTCAACCTGTTACTTGAAACCTGTAACCTGATACCTGAAAATGAAAGCTTATATATTACGAAGATTATTAATTTCAATACCGTTGCTTTTAGCTATAAGTTTTATAACATTTTTGTTTATACAAATGGCCCCGGGTGATTTTTTCGATACTTTACGTATGAACCCCCAGATTTCCCCTGAGACTATTTCTATGTATGAAAAGACTTATCATTTTGATAAACCTGTTATCATTCAATATTTTTATTGGTTAGGAAATTTATTAAAACTGGATTTAGGGTATTCTTTTTATTATAACCTTCCTGTATCGAAAGTTATAGTTTCTAGATTGTTCAATACTCTTATTTTATCTGTTTTTTCTATTATACTTACTTGGTTGTTTGCTATCCCGTTTGGTATATGGGCCGCTTTACATAGAAACAAATTCATAGACAGAACACTTTCTATTTTTTCTTATATAGGCCTTTCTATACCTAATTTTTTCTTTGCTTTGTTACTGTTATTTTTAGCAAGTGTAAGCGGTATATTGCCTCTTGGCGGTATGCATTCTGTTGATTTTAGTAATTTTTCTTTATGGGGACAGATAGTAGATGTTTTAAAACATCTTATTATTCCTGCTGTGGTTATTTCTACTGCATCATTGGCCGGTTTGCAAAGGATAATGAGAGGAAACATGTTGGAGGTATTAGGCCAGCAATATATTTTAACTGCCAGAGCAAAAGGTTTACCCGAACATAAAGTAATTTATACTCATGCATTGCGTAATGCTATAAATCCCATGATTACTATTTTTGGTTATCAATTTTCGGCTCTTTTAAGTGGAGCAGCATTAACCGAGATTGTTACAGGATGGCCTGGATTGGGCTCTACGATGCTTACTGCAGTTCGTGCTCAGGATATTTATCTTGTAATGGGTAGTATGTTAATAGGGGGAGTAATGCTATTAGTAGGAAATTTATTGGCAGATGTAGCGTTAGCATGGATTGACCCGAGAATAAGATATAAGTAACAAATTTCTAATTGCTCTAATTGACCTAATTGACCTAAAAAAACAAGATACAAGATACAAGATACAAGTAACAAGTAGCAAGTTGCAAGTTACAGGTAACAAGTAACAAGAAGCAAGTAAATTACAAATTTCTAATTGCTCTAACATAGGACATAGGA
>JAGYNU010000028.1 GCA_018399975.1 Candidatus Omnitrophota bacterium | reverse complement strand
AAAACTTTTATATTTTAACAGCACAAGCATTCAAATCAGGAATTTTTCTATATCTCACCTTTACGGAATTTTTCCTGGATCCGGACTGTTTTTTTCGGGTAGTGTTTTCTTAATTTATTTGCCTGATATAGCCATTCAAACCAAGATTTCGGACTTTTCTCTTTATAATTTTTTAAAATATCCTCTTCTAAATAATAATCGAAACCTGTTTTTTTTATTATAATCCTTTAAGATATCTAACATAAGCTTTGTCCTGTTTTCTTCCAGTCCGCTTTTTCATTTTTATAAGATAATGTGAAGAAATAGCAGGAATCTTTATATTATCTACCTTTTTATAAATCACTTGCTTCAATGCCTATTCGTAATCTATCTGTTTTCTTCTGTCTTTTTCCTATAGTTGAATGAGCTTTTTTTACAATATTTTGTTTATTATACTATATCGCTATTAGTCATTACAATTTCCACATTATCTTTTTCTTTAGCAGTCTTTGCAATATCAGCAGGTGTAACATAACCGCATTCTGTATATTTAGAAAATTTAAAGTCCGCCTCTTTATAAAAGGCACTGGCTATTAGCTCCGAACATGTAAACCGAGTAGCAGACCTTAACCATTTAGGATAGAATCTGCGGAATGTCATAAGATGAATAATCATGCCTAAAATAAATAAAAGATAATCGTATTTTCTTTCCTCAATCGCCCAATGATAGGCTCTGGCTGAAACTCTTCTGCGCTGCTGATAAGTCAACCCTTTAACTCTAACAATGGCAATATTATATTTTCTTGATGGTTTGATTTCCAACATTCTGCCATCATCATCTCTGATTACTTTTAGATATTTTAATTCGAAAGGGCTGCCTACTACTCCTTGTTTTTTGACTGATTCGATTATCCATTTAGGCCATTGGTCGTCTTTACTAACAAATAGGCCACAATGGTTCCAGTAGCTTTTCGAAAACTTACGTATTATTTTAGATATAAGTGAATAGTTAGTATGAACAAGCAAAATATCTGCACGAAGGATTTTGTCTGGATTAATTATATTTTCTGCATTCATAACACTGGTTGTTTTTTTCTATAAGCAACTAAATGGGGATTTACTAAATTCTCTTTATTATATTTTAAGGGTTTTTTAGTTTCCTGGTCTATAACACTGCCACCTACAGCATTTACTATTGCATGTCCTGCTCCAATATCCCATTCATAACTTGGGCTAAGGCGCGGATATACATCTGCTTTAGCTTCTGCTATCATGCAAAGTTTTAAAGCACTGCCTCTGTTTATAACCTTTAATTTTTTATACTTGAGCTTTAACTTATCTATATACTCACCTGTTTTCTCACTTTGATGTGAACGGCTGGCTATAACTGTAAATGGCTTATCTGGATAGTTTAAAGGTAGTTTTTGAGAAAACTTTAAAAGCTGGCTTTTATTTTCTATTTCTTTTAGTTGTGTATTCTTTTTTAATTTATATGCACCTATTTGCTTAACGCCAAAAAAACATTCATCACTTAATGGTGCTAATACAATGCCAAAAACAGGAGTATCTTTCTCGATTAAACCTATATTGATAGTGAATTCTCCATTTCTTTTGATAAATTCTTTTGTCCCGTCTAATGGGTCGATTAACCAAAATAGACTCCATTTTTTTCTCTCATTATAAAGGATATCTTTACCTTCTTCAGATAGTATAGGAATATCAGGATATAATTTAGTTAATTCTTCTGTGATTATTTTATGTGATTTTCTATCTGCCAAAGTTATAGGGCTATTATCTTTTTTTCTGCTTATAGAAAAATCAGGTCTATTATAAACCTCAATTATAGCTTTGCTAGCAAGTTTTATAATATTTAAGACTGGAAGTAAATATTCTTGATATTTCATAGTATTTAAGCTAAATACTCTTCTATACATTCTTCTAAAACATCATGTATATTTCTAATTTCAAATCCAGTAGATTTTAGTTTTTTTGTAGAAAGAATTAAATTGGTCCTGACCATATATAATTCTTCTTCTGAAATAATCTCATATTGGAAATCCGGCACATATTTTTCATAAAGCTGTAATAGTTCAGGATATCTTAGGCCTTTATTATTGACAATATTGTATATACCTTCTGCATCTATCTTTATTAAATGTTTAAGAGCTTGTATAAAATCGGGTATATAGGTAACGGAATTAGGAATATTAATGACTCTTTTATAATTTATAAGTTTAGTAAGTATATTTCTTGGATGTTCTTTGTTATCTAAAGGAATTCTTATCCTGGGTATTAAAATAGAAGTCTTATTTAATAAATTTTTAAGTATGCTCTCTGCATAGATTTTGGTTCGGCTGTAAAATAACTCATAAAAATCAGGGGCTTTATCTTCGGTTATTGGCTTGTCTTTTGCGTGGTTAAAATGATAAATACATCCGCTACTTATATGAATAAGTTTAATTTTGTTTCTTAATGCCGCTTCAGCTAAAATAACAGGAACAAATACATTTGAAGTTAAGGTTTTATTTTTATCTTCTTCACAGTCATCGACATTATTCTTGCCTGTAAAACCGATACAGTTAATTATGATTTGGGGGCTATACTTATCTATTTCCTGCTGGGCATCTTCTAACTTATATATTCTCTTCTCAGTAACATCACATTCCAAACCTTCATGCAATCTGCTACCTATAAAACCATTACCGAATATAAGAATTTTATGGTTCATAAAATGTATAAATAGGGTCATTCTTAATTAATGTGAACAAATTTCTATAATCTAATGACTTACAAACTGTTAACCAAATTTAAAAACGACCCTCTTCTATTTTTAACATATTTTAGAGAATTTAACAACTCTTTTCCACCACACCTTCTATCTTTGCATCTGCTAAGTAAACACTTTTACGCCGGGCGTGAAAGTGTTTACTTAGCGTTTTAGGGGTTAGAATTTTATTTTGCCGCCGATATCGATACGGGGTGTTTTGCCTTCATGTTTTAAACGTAGGAAAAGCTCGAAATCCTCATTTGGAATTTGCGGGTGATGTTTAAGAAAGGTAATACTTATGCCTGTAGAAAAGTTGTCGCTGTTATAAAGAGCAAAAATAAGTTTGTCTTTTTTATATATTTTAAGTTGTGCTATAAATTTAATTCTTCTTACTTTATTTCTACCATAATCCATCTCAAATATTAATCCAAACTTTCTACCGTATTTCCATGCTCCATTTAATGCTATTAAGCTTTCTTCTCGCCTATTTCTTAGGCCTATTTTCACTCTATATTTAATTTTGCCTTTTGCCGGGTAAACATTAGGAGTTTCTAAAAATACATTAAAATTAAGAAGCGATTTTACATGTTTAGTTTTGACTTTTTTGGTAACAATATAACAAAGTTTGTTTTTACCCGGAATATCCCAATATCCATCTAAAATAAATCTTTGTTTGGTTTTGGTCTCTAATTTTTCGTATTCGTATGTAATCTGGTTGTTTTTATTTACACTCCAGGCATTTTTAAAAACCAAACTATTATTGGATTTTAGCTTTTTTATTTCAAAAACAATTCTGTTAAAGATATCTGTCCTCCAAAAACCTCTAAATCGAAGATAAGAAATATTAGAAGTATTAAACTCAGGAGTGGATTTTATTTGAAAGATAAATAAATCTTCTTCGGCTTTTAGAATCTTACCTCTTAATCTAAGCTTTTTCTCGCTTAATTTTCTTTCTTTTCTTATATCCAAGATTAAATTATGGTCTGAATCTAATTCCCAGTTTCCTTGAAAATGAATTTTATCTGGTATGTTATATTTTTTATACCAATGCTGTCTTTTATCTACTTCATAAACCAGATTATTATCTTCATCTATACTAAATTTACCATTTAGAATTTTGTGGTCTTTTTTATCAGGAAATTTTAAAAAAAGTTGGTTGGAATTAGAAACTGTATAGATAAAGGATTTTGGCTTGAGCATATTATCTTATTATTTTGCCTTTATAGTAGCCATCAAGTTTTAAATTAAATTTATCTAAAATAGTAGGTGCAACATCGAGGATGTTGTATTGGCTCATAGCTCCTAGCTCATAGCTCATAGTATCCCTGCTTCGAACTTCGAGCCCTACCTGCCCGCAGGCAGGGTTCGAGCTTTCAGCTTTATCATACATTATAAATGCACCGTTCCAGTCATGAACGGCACCATCAGGGCCTGTATCATTCTCTTCTAAAAATAAGCGGTGGTTACCTATGCTACCTGCAGAACGATAGGATAAATCATCAAAATATACCATAAGGTCAGGATATTCACCTTGAGGGTCATCATATATCTCTTCAGGTTTATGTACAATTGTATTCCAATCTTCTTTATTAGGGCCTTTGATATTTTTAAATTTTTGAATTAATTTATCTCTAAGAGCTTCATATTCTCTATCTTCTACTTTGCCCTGAGGTTCCCTACCTTTTTTATTTATAAAAATTCGTGCATAATAGCCACCCCATCCCCAAACTTTTGTATTTTCCCAGTCTACTTTTAATTCTTCAAATCTTTTTCGTTTTTCTGGGTAATTTTTCAATTTTAATAAGCCTTCCTGCATTAACCATTCATTTATACAAAAACAACCTTTCATCCTTTTAGCTCCATGGTCTGATACTGCTATAACTGTGGTATTTTGGGGGACTATATCTAAAAGTCTACCTACTTTCTTATCTAAATGCTGATAATATTCTAAAGCTACATTTTCATATTTATTTCCAGGTTCGTATAAATGATGCCTTTTATCAAAATATTTCCAAAAAGTATGATGGAGTCTGTCTAAACCTATTTCTATAAATGTAAAAAAATCCCATTTTTTATTTTGCATTAAATATTCTATAACTTTAAAATGTTTATCTGTCATATCATATAGAGCATCCAGAAATTTATCTCTTTCTTCTGTTCTAAAAATTATATCAAAAGGATAATCTCCAACTAATTTTTGAATTTCTTTTTTCAAATCAGAAGGATATGTAAATTCTTTATTTGCATCAGGAGTAATAAATCCAGAAACTAAATTGCCGTTTATAGGAAAAACAGGATAGGTTGGTGGAATACCTACTACTATACTTTTTTTTCCTTTTTCACCTAAATAGTCCCAGACTCTTTTTGCCTTAATTTTATCTGAGGTAACTATCCAATAATTCTGGTAATCGCCTGGATCACGATGACGAAAACCATAAAGACCCAACTGTCCTGGCGTTTTTCCGCTATGCATTACCATCCAGGCAGGAATAGTTATAGGAGGAGTGCTGCTACGCAATTTGCCGACTGTACCATTCTCCATCATATATCTGAGATTAGGTAATTTATGGATATATTTATCAAATAATAGTTCAGGAGATGCACAATCAAGGCCGATTAATAGAACTCTCTTTCTCTTACGAAAAAACATAGTTTTAATTAGTAAACAGCTTAAAGCTGTTTTAATATTTTTCTTTTACTTCCAGCTTCAGGCTTAAAGCTATTCTATATATCCTAAATCTTTAAGCTGTTGCTGGACTTTTTCAAGGTCTTTAGGTTGCAAATTTTTATTTACGGGTAAGTTACTCAAAGGATGTTTTTTTGCCCCCCAGTTAATTTTACCCCATATACGTTCATGAATATAATAAACAACAAGTTTAATGACTAAGGCTAATCCACCTACTTCTAAAGACAATAAAATTTCTTTAGTAAATATATAAACAATTGTTATGGTAACTAAAGTAGCCAAAAAACGCCAAGTTATTGATTTAACTATACTTCTTTTATGTGATTCTACCATAATTAATTTGCTCCGCAAATCCACAGATTAACACAGATAATGATAAACACAGATCAGCACAGATAAAAGCTAATGTCCTATGTCTAAGGTCTGACGTTAAACGTCAAAAAAAACTTTAGATAAAATCGTTTTGTTTTAAATAATTTATTACTTTTTCAGCACTTTCTTTTGCTGTCTCTTTTTCTGTGTCCAGAAGTATCTCAGGATTAGATGGTTCTTCATAAGGGTCAGAAACTCCAGTAAAATCTTGTATTGCGCCATCTAATGCTTTTTTGTACATTCCTTTAACATCTCTCTTCATGCAAATTTCAACAGAAGCTTTGACAAATATTTCTATAAAATTTGTTGTTTCTCTTCTTGCATGCTGCCTTTTTTCTATATATGGTGAGACAAATGAAGTTAATACCAAAACCCCATTACGTGATAAAAGTTTTGATACAAAAGTTACTCTTTCTATATTCATATCGCGGTCTTGCTTTGAAAATCCTAAATCACGAGTAAGAGATTTCCTCACGATATCCCCATCTAACCTTTCTACTTTTTTATTCATTTCTCTTAATTTCTCAGCAACCAAATTCGCAACTGTGGTCTTCCCTGAACAAGGAAGGCCTGTAAACCACAAACAAGCACCAGTCTTTAATTTTTGAGCTTCGAGCTTAGAGCTTTGAGCTGTCATATTTTTTCTCCCTTCTATTCGACAAATATTTTGTCTTCTTTTATAATAGTTTCGGCAACTTCCGGCCTCATTAAATCCGACGGAGGAACTTCACCTTCAGACAATAATTTTCTTATTTTTGTACCGCTGAAATTAATATGATATTTTTGAGGGTGAGGACAGATTTTATCATTTACAATCGCATTACATTTTGTGCATCTTGAAAAAGACCTGAAAAATAAAGGTATAATTCCTAAATCCGGAAATTCATCAAATATTCTATGAGCAGCAAAAGGATGATAGAAATCGCCAACACCTGCATGATCCCGTCCTACAATAAAATGCGTGCATCCAAAATTCTTACGCATTATAGAATGATGTATAGCTTCACGTGGGCCAGCATAATGCATTGTACTCTGTAATATAGACATTACTACATTGTTTTTTAAATAATAATGATTAGTAAGCGTTTTATAGGCATCTATTATTACCTTGTCTAAAAAATCGCCTTTCTTTTTAGGCCCGATTAAAGGATTAATAAACAGACCATCACTCATGGTAAGAGCTGCTTTTTGGACATATTCATGTCCTAAATGGGGAACGTTTCTCGTCTGAAATGCTACTATATCCAACCAACCCTTTTCCTTAAAAAGGACTCTTGTTTCTTTTGGATGTAGATAATAATTTTGAAATTCCGTTAGTGATGAACTAATTAAATCTATTTTTCCAGATACAAGGGTATTATTCATATTCTGAACTCTTTGAACCCCGGGATGTTTTATATCAGTAGTTCCATAAATTTTTGAAGCATATTCATCTTTGGAAAAATTAAATTTCTCTTCTATAGTAAATAAAGCAACAGGTTTATTATTATACTGGAAAAATATTTTTTGACCTTTAGTTAATTTTTCCGCAACTTTATCATCTAAATCAAAAACTATAGGAATAGTCCATGGGACACCATTGGCTAATCTTTTACGATTTAATACACTTTCAAAATCTTCTTTATTTAAAAATCCTTCTAACGGCGAATAAACTCCAAAAGCTATATTTTCTACTTCTCTTATTACATCAGTATTAACCTTTATAAATTCAAATTCGTTTTCATGCTTTAAAACTTCAGCTTTATCTTTTAATACTCTATTAATTAATTTTCCTCCGTGCGGTCCAACCATTTTTACTCCTCATTTATCTATAAATTAATGCAATAAAAAATTGGAAAACAGAAAATCGAACAGATACAATATTTATTCTAAGTATCCTAAACTTTTTAAACGCTGCTTTATTTTATTTTCTTCTTCTTCACCCAAATCACTTATATCGGATATTTTAAGACTTTGCTTTAAATGCTGAATTATAAATTCGTTTACATCTTTAAAATGAGTACCTTTTAATTTTTCCTTTATAGATTCATAAACTTCTTTAGGTATTTTTACATTATATTCATCTGGCATATATGCTCCTTTTTTAATAAAATTTTACTCTATATAACCAAGTTTTTTTAAACGCTGCTTTATCAAACTTATTTCATCATGAGTTAATTTATCATCTTCTGTAATTTTACCAGAAGCTGCTATATCACGCATGCAATAAACAATAAATTCGTTAACGCTACTGAACCCGGTATCCGAAATAATCTCTTTTAGATTATTATATAAAACTCTTGGAATTTTTATAGTTACTTTATCAGTTTCCATTTAACCTCACTTTTTTGCAAAAACTAAACATATAACCCTAAATGGACACTTTTACGCCGGGCGTGAAAGTGTCCATTTAGTAAGAAAAACAGTATCTTATACTATAGTTGTAGTATAATCAGGGTATAATTGTAGTATATATAATGTTTATTTTTTGTCAAGAGGAAAAACAGAAATTAATCAAAAAAGTTTAATTTCAAAGCCCATAGACTGGTGTGTCTTTAGGATATGTAACTTGAAATTTTATATTAATTTCTTTTGTTGCTTTAGGATTAATTTTTAAATCCCACAGGTTTATACCTTCCCTATCTTCATAATTTATCTTATCGGGAGTTGGATTAAAAACAACATTTTTTACTTCTATTTTATCTGTTCTGGATACGGGGATATTGTCTAACACTTTAATTTTAACTGAGTCATCTTTTAAATTTTCAATAGTAATTTTAAATTCTAAATTCCGAACTATTGTTTTTCTTTCGACCTGACCAAAAAAAGTTTCATCTACTTTATCTTTAATTTTTTCTCTTTTTACTTTTACTGCTCTATCTGGTCCAAGATTCAAAAAGAAATTTTCACCAGCTTTTTTCTCAGCTAAATATGTTTGTCCAATAAATCGGTTGGCAAAATAAACATTAAGTGGGCCACTTAATAGTTCTTTATCCGCTGTAATTTCACAAACTAAAAAAGTAATAGGATTTATTTTAGGTACAACACGATGAAAAAATTTCCCTTTAATATCTTTGGATAATAAAGGCAGAATAGTTTCTTTATCTTTTGATTCTATAGTTACTTTTTGTAATAATTCATATTCAAAAGAAAGGGGCAATTTGCTTTTTTTTGCCTGTTTGAAACTCGCAGATGGAGCTTCTGCTTCCTGAACCATACTTTCTCTTTTCACATCCATAAACTTATGTTTAGCTCCTCTTGCTCCAAGAGCAGGCTTTTTTGCAGTATCTAAAATCCAATCATGCAAATGAGGCAATCTTAACCCTCTTATTGGTATCATATTAGAAATAATTAATTTTACATCATCCCAATCTTCTCCGGTTTTCTGGCTTATTTTAGAAAACATTGTAAGATCTATATTTTTTAAATCAAGAGGAATGTTAATTTTGTATAAAGGACTCCAATTGCAGTTATAGACCAAATAGTTAGCTTCAATTTTTATGCTTTGGGGTTTAAACGAATTAAAAACGATTTTTATGCCTTTCTGAACTTTACGGGAAGGAACTTTTATGGAATTTAGCTCTTCCTGTAGAACTTGCAGCTCTTTATCAAAGTCTTTAATCTGTTTATCTATATTTTGTCTTCTTTCTGAAATATTTTTTAGATTTTCGTTTAAAAATGCAAGTATTTGACTTAAATCTTCAGTTTTAGGAAAAGAGGTTTTTAAATCAACAGGCACTTGGGTATCAGAAAAGTCGATTAAAGAATCTAAAAATTTCTCCTGTTTATCTAAAATATTTTTCTGACTGAGGTAAGATGTCTTTTCCTGTTTTAAATCCTCTATTTTTGCTTCCAATTCCTTTACTTTTTCCTGAGGTGCTTCTTTTAAATGTTTTTCCTCAAATTGGACACTAAATAATTCTCCCTCTCCATAAACTTTTGCCTGAACAGAATCTTTATCCAGATGGAATGCATTAGTTTCTAAAAATATTTCGCTTAAACCTTTGTCTACATCTAATTGAGCTTGTCTTGTTACTAATGCTTGATTTGTAAACAAAGTTACTTTTTTTATTTTAGAAGAAACAATGTTTTCAGCAAAAGAAATGTGTATTAAAGAAAAGAATATAATAATAGCACATAAAAAAGTTAGTTTTTTCATATAGACCTCCTATTTTTTTAGATTTAGAAGTGGTTGTCTTATTATAATACATTAAAGCATGTAATAACAAATAATAGAAATTATCGATGGCTCTTCATTATTTTCAAAAAATTAGAATCAATATCTGCAAATCCCATACCAACAGATTTATTAAAATATTTCACTGCCGTTTTATATTCACCTTTTAAATAATAAGCTATAGACAAATAATAATATATATATGTATTCTTAGAATCTCAAATCTGTAAATAAATGCCATTATTTATCTGCCATCTGCATTTGTTTTATCCTGCGAGAAAAGAAACCTCCGGTGTATAAATCTAAACGCGCTGTCATTTCTTTTAAACGTAATTGCTGTTCTATTCTATTTTGTTCATTTTTAGGTGGTGAACTTAAAAGTTGCATCTTCAATCTGTAACGTTCAAAATATAGTCTGTTAACTTCCTCCAAAATATCTATCCTCAACTGTGTATTTAAACGAGCCCTGACATCTATACTTGTTTGAGCAGTACTCCAAATTAAATCGCCCAAGTCCCAAGATAGTGAAACGTCCCATCCGAAATCTTTTTCATCAGGACCTTTAGCTACGAGATGATAATCATTAACACCTGCCCAATGATATTGTTCATCTATATCTTTATCGACACCAACTCTTAAATCCGGCAACAAAGCCTTCTTTTTTGAAACTTCCTGCCATCTTCTAATTTTCTCAGCTGAAACATCATTATATCTAATAGCAGCTTTCATTACTTCGCCGATAGAAGGCTCATATTTAAAACGCTCCTGGTTTTCATTTGATAATTCGATAGTTCCAAAATTAAAGTCTGTTTCGAACAATCCTTTATCTGTGGCAAGTAAAAATTCATCTTTAGTATAAGAGGCGATAAAATTTATGTTGTTAGTTGTAAGCCCTTTATAAATTTGAGTAATTTTACTCGCAGCTAAGTCAAGTCTAAAGAAACCCTTGTCAGTAGCAAGATAAATATAATTATCAAATTGGTCTTGATAGATATCTCTAATAGATGCTTTAGCTAATTGTGACGAAAGAACTTTATTCCAAACTGCACCGCCATCATCAGAAATAAAAAATCCATCACTGGTGCCAAGGTAAATTTTATTATTGTATTTATTATCGATATGTAAAACCTTAGGTAAAAAAGAGTAATATTCTGTTTCCTCGATTAATAATTCATCTTCGTCTTCGGAATCAGGAATTTCTACATCCTGAGTAAAAAAAACCTTCTCTATGTTCTTAAAATTATCATCGATTTTATAAACTCCTAAACTGGTAGCTATGTAGGCTGTATCAGCGTACTTTGAATCGAATTCTATCCAATAAACTTCTATATCGTTTGGCAGTATACTAACTTTTTGCCAACTGATATTATCTTTAGGGCTAAAAAATAAACCTTTAGCTGTGCCAATATAGATAGTATCATCCTTTAATTTTACATGATAAACAACATTTTCTTTAGAATCTGCGCCTTTATAAATTTTTCTAAAATCCGAACCTGAAATAGAAGTTTTTAAAAGGCCCGAACCAGTAGCTATGTATACTGTTTTATAAGGCGAGATATAAATATAATTTACTTTGGTACGATAACCAGTTACTGTATAAATAGTCTGCCAAGAATCTTTTGCTTTTTTCCTAAACAAAGCGTTATCAGAGCCTGCAAAATATATGTTTCCATCCAAAGGTGTTACTGCTATAGAATACAAGTCAGAATCTATAATCTCACCTATACGTTTAAATTCTAAGGCGTGAGAACTTTTTAAACTAAAAATAAAAAATAAGGAAAAAGAAATTAAGATAACTTTTCTCATATTTATCCTCCTCTTTATTTTGATAGAGAAATATATTTATGGGAACAGTTTAATAAAAACTGGGAAAGAAGAATATTAATATTACGCCCATAAGTTTCTATCTAAGGACCTATATCCTATAGCTTCTCCTACATGAGCAGAATTAATACTTTCGTCACCTGCTAAATCAGCTATTGTGCGAGATATTTTTAAAATCCTATCATACGCTCTGGCAGATAAACCTAATTCTTTAATGGCCATATGTAGCAAATCTTTCGATTCTTTATCTATTTGGCAATATTTTTTTAATAACTTCTGGGTCATTTGAGAGTTAGCAAATATTCCATCATTTTTAAAGCGCTTGAGTTGAATATCTCTTGATTTTTTTACTCTTTCACGGACAATAGCTGAACTTTCTGCTTCTTCATCAGATGAAAGTTCTTTATATCTAATTTGAGGAACATCAATATGAATATCAATTCTATCCATTAAAGGCCCTGATATCTTTGAACGGTATCTTTGAATTTGGTAAGGAGTGCAAGTACAATTTCTATCTCTAGAGCCAAAATACCCGCACGGGCAAGGGTTCATGCTGGCTACTAACATAAAACGAGAAGGATACCTAATCGAACGAAGTGCACGAGAAATATTAACTGCACTATCTTCTAAAGGCTGACGCAAAACTTCTAAAACATTACGTTTAAATTCTGGCAATTCGTCTAAAAACAAAACTCCGTTATGTGCCAGAGATACTTCCCCGGGTTTAGGAACCCTACCCCCTCCAATTAAAGAAACATCTGAAGCAGTATGATGCGGAGAACGAAAAGGACGAGTTGCTACTAATCCATTTTTAGAAGAGAAAATGCCGCTTATACTATGTATTTTGGTAACTTCAATAGCTTCTTGTAAAGTCATATCAGGCATAATAGTCGGTATACGTTTAGCTAACATGGTTTTACCCGCCCCAGGAGGCCCTATCATAATCATATTGTGCGAACCTGCCACAGCTATTTCCAATGCTCTCTTAACATGATACTGACCTTTAACTTCGGACAAATCAAGTTTGTATTCAGAATTAGTTTTAAGAATAGCTTTTACATCTATCTTATGAGGTTCTTTTTCTAAATCACCGCTTAAAAAATCTATACACCCATTTAGAGTTTTCACTGGATAAACATCAACATTATCTACAACAGATGCCTCAGGAGCATTATCTTCCGGTATAATAAGTGCCAACCTCTTATTTGTTTTTTTATTAAATTCCTTTACCTTTAATGCTATAGACAAGCTACCTCTAATGGGACGCAATTTACCATTTAAAGATAATTCTCCTGCGATAATATAATCTTCAAGATTGTCAACTTTAATCTGGCCAGAAGCGTGAAGCACAGCTAATGCAATAGGTAAATCAAAAATAGGACCTTCTTTTTTTATTTCAGCTGGGGCAAGATTGATGGTAACTTTTCTGGATGGAAATTTATAACCTGCATTTTTTACAGCAGTCTGCACTCTATCTTTAGATTCCTTAACAGCCGTATCAGGTAATCCTACAATAATAACACTTGGCAATGACCTGGCTACATCAACTTCCACCTCTATAATATGTGCCTGAATCCCTAAGACAGCACTGCTTAAAATATGCGTCAACAAAACCCCACACCTCCTTTCACTTCACTAGTTGCTAAATAAACACTTTTACGCCGGGCGTGAAAGTGTTTACTTAGGTATATAACCATATACTGTTTTACGATTGATATTAAGTTTACTGGCAATTTGCGATTTATTAAAACCTCTAGAAATTAACTGTTTTATAGCAAACTGTATAGCTTTTTTATCTGCCAGACTTCTATATGAACCTTTCTGTCTTAATTTTTCTATTTCCTTTTGCAATTCTAAACTTAATATAAAAGTCTCATCTTCTTTTAAAATGCTGTTTAATCTACC
>JAGYNU010000027.1 GCA_018399975.1 Candidatus Omnitrophota bacterium | reverse complement strand
TTTGGTCTCCTACATGGAAACCTGTTTGTAGAAATTTAGAAAATTTTCAGGTTCGCTATGGCACAGGGTATAGTATATATAATAGTAAATTCAATAATATTTCTTCAGAGTTAGCTTGTTTTGTTCCTCCTGGGGAACCGTTGGAGATTTGGAGATTAAAGTTGAAAAATGAATCTTCTGAATTTAAAGAACTTAGTATATTTAGTTATTTCGAATGGTGTTTGGGGAATGGTGAAGATATGCATCGTGAGTTTCAGAAAACATTTATAGGCACTAAATATGATAAAGAAAATAATATTTTTTATGCAGCAAAACGCAAATTGCCTGTCCCTGATTTTATAAGTTCCGGATTGGCAGAGGAACCGACTTCGGCATTTCATTCTGTTAATATACCGGTTGATTCCTATGAAGGAGATAAAACTAATTTTATAGGAAGATATAGAGGGGTAGAAAATCCTATCGCTGTAGAAAATAATAAGTTAACTAATACTGCAGGAGATTGGTTTGATTCTATCGCTAGTCTTAAAGCAAGCATAGAATTAGAGCCTGGTGAAGAAAAAGTGGTTATTTTTACTTTAGGCTCAGCTGAAGACAGAGCGTTTTCTAAAAAGCTGGTTAAAAAATATGCTGATTTGAGTAATGTTAACAGTGCTTTAGAAAAAACTAAAAGTTTTTGGGAAAAGTTATTGGATGGTTTAATTGTAGATACTTCTGACAGTGCTTTTAATTTTATGACTAATCTATGGTTGAAATACCAAGCTATTTCGGGAAGAATATGGGGTAGGACAGGATATTATCAATGCAGTGGGGCTTACGGATTTCGGGATCAGTTGCAGGATTCATTGATTTTTCTTCCAATCCAACCTGAACTTACTAAAAAGCAAATTCTTTTACATGCTGGTAATCAGTTTATTGATGGTAGGGTTTATCATTGGTTCCACCGTGTTACAAAATTGGGTTCAAAGACCAATATAACAGATGATTTATTATGGATGGTTTTTGTAGCAATTGAATATGTTAAGGAAACAGGAGATTATTCTATATTTAAAGAAAAGGTAAAATTTGTGGATGCAGAACCTGATACATTTTATATTCATTGTGTTAAAGCCATAGATTTAGTTCTTTCCAGATTTAGCCCAAGGGGATTGCCTCTTATTGGTGAAGGGGATTGGAATGACGGTATGAGTGGAGTAGGTTTAAAATGGAAAGGAGAAAGTATTTGGTTAGGTCATTTTCTTTATGGAGTTTTGAATGGGTTTGTTAAAATATGTAATTATTTAAATGATGATAAAAGAAAAAAGATATATGAAAATAGGGCAAAAAAATTAAAAGAGAGTATTAATAAATATGCATGGGATGGTAAATGGTATATAAGAGCTACAAAAGATAACGGTGAACCCTTGGGCGCTAAAAATTCAAAAGTAGCAAATATTTTTCTTAATGCGCAGACATGGGGTGTAATTCATGGCACTTCTACAAAAAAAAGAGCCATAGAATCCATGAATGCAGTAGAGGAAAAATTATTTAAAGATAACGGCCCGTTATTGTTTTATCCGGGGTTTACCCAGCCAGATAAAACTGTTGGATATCTTTCTCGTTATGCTCCTGGAATTCGTGAAAATGGAGGAGTATATACTCATGCTGCTGTTTGGACAGTGATTGCAGAATGTATTTTAAAAAGGGCAGATAAAGCTTTCCAGGTATATTCAAAAATATGTCCAATTAAAAGAAGCATGCTGAATCCGGATGAATATATGGGGGAGCCTTATGTAACTGCTGGCAATTCAGATGGTCCTCAATCGGCTTATTACAAGAGAGGAGCATGGACTTGGTATTCTGGTTCAGGGGCATGGTTATATAAGGTATCTCATGAATGGATACTTGGAGTAAGGCCTACATGGGAAGGATTGATTATTGATCCGTGTATTCCTAAAGAATGGAAAGGTTTTAAAATGGAGAGGAATTATAAAGGTGCAAAATATATAATTGAAGTTAAAAATCCTTCTAATGCAACTCATGGGGTTAAAAATATTAGCGTTAACGGAAAGAAATTAGACGGCAACATTATCCAACCTTCCAAGAAAAATACTGAATATAGAGTAGAAGTAATATTAGGAAATTAATGCTAACTATATTTTTCAAATTATATAACTAGATATAAGTTTTAAAGTTAAATATTATATTAAAATCTTTATAAACTTCTTTTAAAAAAACTTGACAAAACTTAATTTATATATTATACTTTATTATGTTACAATATAAATAAGTTGGAATTTTAACAATTTTAAAAAGGAGGTTTGTTGCTATGAAGAAAATTTTTCTATTTGTCTTAGCATTTTCCTTTATGCTAAGTATGTTTGGTTTCTCTTCGGCGTCAGCAGCTGAGCTTTTAATAGCTGATTTTAATTCTGGACAAAAACCAAACAATTTAGGCGGTGATTTTGGAGCATGGGATAAAGACCCTAAAGATTTTACACAGAGTGCGTTTGAAAGTTTTAATGCTAAAGAGATTCATGGTGAAAAGGGATTTTCCATGCGCATTGATTATGATGTTGATTCTCCAAATCCTGCTTATAATGGTTTTTGGATGGATTTAAAGGGCAAAGACTTTTCCAATTATTCAAAATTGACTTTTTGGATTAAAGGGGATAAAGGAAAAGGTTGCACAAAGGTTATGAAATTGGAATTTAAAAACGAAATTGGCGAAGTCGGTAAATTTTATGTAACTGGTATAACCGAAGAATGGAAGAAGATAGAAATTCCTTATAATAAATTTGCTGGTATAACAGATTTTTCTGCCATGAAAGAACTTGTTATAGTTTTGGAAGATAGAATTGTTACATCGAAAGAAGGTGCTTTTTACCTTGATGATATTTATGTAGTATCTGAATAAAATTTATTCAGATAGATAACAGATTGCAGAGTACAGATAACAGAAGGCAGAAATCAGATGACAGAAGTCAGAAATCAGATGTCAGATGTCAAAAATCAGATCTCAGATTCGGTGTTTCTTTTTAGAATCTTTTTCTGTTTTTCTGTTTTCTGTTTTCTGTTTTCTGTTATATCAGGATGTGCTCCTGTGAAGGAACGCGTTAAAGAAGAAGAAGTATCCATTCCCCCTTCCGTAGAAAACCCCGGTGCTTTAAAATATGTAGATAATTTTGATAAAGGATGTAGCCCTAATATGATTGGTGGAGAAATTTTTGTCAAATCTTATGCAGATAATTCTATACAAATTTCTTATGATAAAGAAGAAGCTTTGAGAAATAAAGGCTATTCTTTAAAAATCAGATACGATGAAATTCTTGCTAATAAAAACCCTGAAGTTGTTATTGACCTTAATAAATTGGATATTAGTGCGGCAGAAGGTTTGTGCTTTTGGATTAAAGGTAAAAATGGCGTTGAAAAATTCGATATTATTCTTACCGATTGGAAAAATCAAAGAACAGATGCATTAAACTCTTCTGATTTGTTTAACATATCTAAAGAGTGGCAGAAAGTAAAAATTCCTGTAGAAAAATTCAAAAATGTAGACTTCAATTATATGGGTGAATTAATTTTAAGATTTAATTATCCCCAAGATGAAAGTTCTATATATTTAGATGATGTTTATTTTTATGGGCCTCCTTATGTTTTCTTTTATTCATTAAAAGATAATTTACGTAGTTTTCCTGAAAAAAAGATAGTTGATAGTGAGAATTTGTTGGAGCTTTCTGATAAGAAATTACTTAAAAGAATAGCAAGGGACACATGGAGATATTTTGATGAGGCAGTAGATAAGAGACATGATATGGTTTGTGACTATATCGATATGAATTCTGATCGTATTTACCGAATAGGAGATTTCACTTCTACTACTAATTTAGGGCTTTATTTTATGTGTATTGTTTCTGCTTGGGATATGGGGTTTATAAATAAAGAAGAAGCTATCGAGCGTATAGATAAAACTTTTGAGGTTATTTTTAAGCTGCCGCGTTGGAAAAATCAGTGGTACAATTTTTATTCTACTACCAATCTACAAGTTACGCGTCCTTATGTTTCTTCTGTTGATAATGGATGGCTTGCAGCAGGAGTTATGGTGGTAAGACAAACTTTTCCAGAAGAGTTTAATAAAATAGCTGATAAATTATTAGAAGAAATTGATTTTTCTTTATTATATGATGAGGTAAATGGTCAGTTGTATCTTGGGTACGATGCTGATAGAAAGAAATTAAGTGATTATCATTATGGTTTTATTGTAACAGAGCCTAGGGTAACTTCCTTTATTGCCATTGGTAAAGAAGATGTTCCGGAATATCATTGGTTTAGAATTTATCGAGTTGCTCCTGAAAGTTGGAAGTGGCAAACACAAATGCCTAAAGGTATAATGAAACGTTATATGGGTATAGATGTATTTGAAGGGTATTATATATATGATGATATAATAAAAGTCGTTCCATCATGGGGAGGAAGTTTATTTGAAGTCTTAATGCCCACTATTGTTATAGATGAAGAAAAATATGTTCCTGAAAGTTTTGGATTAAATAATGTTAATACAGTAAAAATACATATGGATTATATGCTAAACAAGAGAAAATATCCTGTGTGGGGGCTTTCTCCTTGTTCAGTTCCTAATGGAGGATATGAAGAATTTGGGGTTGCAGATATAGGAATAAAAGGATATAAAAATTTTAGAGTAGTAACTCCTCATGCTTCTATTTTGGCATTGCCTCTTATGCCGGAAAAAGTAATAGATAATATAAGAACAATGCTTAAATTATATGATATTTATGGAGAGTATGGTTTGTATGATTCTGTCAATATAGATTCAGGAGATGTTTCTTATAGATATTTGTGTCTTGATCAAGGTATGATTTTGATACAGATTAATAATTACTTTAATGACGGAATAATGCAAAAGAGATTTCATAAAGATCCTATTGCAAAAAAAGCTGTAGAAACAATTAAAATGGAAAAATTTTTTTAATGTATGTTTTTAAAATACAGGAGGTAACATTATGAAAAACACAGAAATTTGGATAGTAATGTTGCTGTCGGTTATTTTTATTTCTGGATGTTGTGTAAAACCAGGATATAGATCGCAGCAGGTAACTTCTATAAGAACTTGGGATAGAAGTGTTTATGGAAACCAGGGGATAGGGCCCGAAGGATATTTTTATCCTGAGGAATACAAAGAAATGGAAATATCAGAGGGGATAAAAGTTGTAGAAGAACAAGAATATGTTATTGAAGAACCAATTGTTCAAGAAGAGGAAGAAGATTTTGTTTTAACTGAGTTTCAAGAAGCACAGAGATATCAAGAAGAACAAGAAGGTGAAGTAGAGGTTAAAAAGTTAAGAAGAGATAGAGAATGGTGTCAGATTAAACATCGTACAGTTGTTCCTAAACAAGATATACTTGTTGTAGCAGATTTTGATTCAGGGAAAAGGCCGAATAACTTAGGGTATAATTTTGGGGCATGGGATAAAGACCCTAAAGATTTTACACAAACTGCTATTGATAGTTTTAGCCCAATAATAAAGAAAGGAATGTCAGGTAATTCTCTACAGGTCTATTATGATGTAGATTCCCCTGTTACTGCTTATAATGGGTTTTGGTGTGCTTTAGATGATACGATTGATTATTCTGTTTTCAAAAAAGTTGGGTTTAGTATAAAAGGAGATGAGGATAGAGGGTTTTCAAAGGTTGTTAAAATAGAACTTAAAAATTGTTTACAAGAAACAGCTATTTATTATTTAACTGGTATAACTGATAAATGGCAAGATGTAGTTATACCTTTTGAAAAATTTAGCGGTTCTATTGAATGGATTTTGCTTACAGAATTTGTTATAACATTTGAAGACCGTGTAGCTACTGATAAAGAAGGAGCTATATATATTGATAATATTTATTTTCAAAAGTAATGATTAATTTTTACTTTATTTGTATAGATTATCATTTTTTTATTAGCAGGTGCTTTTCTTAATGGGAGGTAACACTATGTGTAAGAAACCTATAGGTTTAATTGTTGTACTAACTATGGTTTCATTGAATTTAGTGTTGATTGGTTGTAGTAGAGAAAAATGGAGAACTTTTTTTGCTTCTAAAGAAGAAATAACTGAATCAGATAAAAAGCAAGATGAGATTTCTGATATTGCTAGCTCTGAAAAAATAATGCAGCCAATTGAGGAAAAAGAGGAGCCTGCTATTTCTGAATTATCAGAAGAATATGTAACTGAAGAAACTTTAAATTTAAAGAAAGATATTCTTTTAATCGCTGATTTTAATTCTGGACAAAAACCAAACAATTTAGGCGGCGATTTTGGGGCATGGGATAAAGACCCTAAAGATTTTACACAATTTGCTATTGATAGTTTTGTTTCTTCTATTAGACATGGGACAGAAGGATACGCTGTTCAAATTGTTTATGATGTTGCATCTCCTGAATCTGCTTATAATGGTTTTTGGATGGATTTAAGAGGTTTAGATGCAACAGAATATAACAATTTTAATTTTTGGATTAAAGGAGATAACCAGCGTGGTTTTACTAAAGTTTTTAAAATAGAGCTTAAAAATACCAAAGATGAGGTTGGCAAGATTCATATAACTGGTATAACTGATCAGTGGCAAAAAGTAAGCATTCCTTTAAGCGAGTTTAAACAATTATCCGATTTTAGTTCATTAAGAGAATTTGTTATAGTATTTGAAGACAGAATAGCTACAGCAAAAGAAGGTGCTATCTATATAGATGACATGTGCTTAAGTAAATAGCATATAAACTTATTAAATATATTTAAAAAAAATTAGTAAAAAACTTGACAAAGCTTAAAATATATGCTATATTTCAAGTGAACTTGAAAAGGGCAAACCTTGAGTGATCAAGGGGCGCAAAGCCGGGAAGGCCCCAATGAGTTTGGGGTAGCAGGTTGCCGAGTTCAGTATTTTGGACTCGGTTTTTTTATTATAAAAACATTATGAGACAGAAAATACTATTAATAACAATTTTAGCTACAGCAGGATTAATTTTATGTGCTTCTTCTGCGTTTGCTTTTAATGCTACAAGAGAAGAAGTTTCAGGAACAATCGAAGCTTCCGGAAATGGGGCAGTAAATAATGTTATTGCTGGTAGAAATGCTGTTTTGAATGTTAATTCATATGATCCAGAAATGACCAATGTAAAAAATTTGGATTCTGGTAAATATATACCTGAGTGTGATCCTGGAGATAGTGAATGCCAGACACAAATTCTTCGAGTAATCGACCCTAAAGAATAAACAAAAATCAAATTTCTACCTTATATAATCGTCTTTTTTAAAAGACGATTTTTTTATGCCCATCCAAATTCCCCGCTAAATATACCTAAACATTAGCCATAAACTATTAGCTAAGTATACACTTTCACGCCCGGCGTAAAAGTGTATACTTAGCGTTTTAATATTTTATTTTGGCTTGTTTGAAGTGGATAGGAGGTGTATAATTATAACATTAGTTTAATCTTTATAATTTGGTTTAATCGCTGTAGTTTAAAAAAAACTTACTTTTTTTGTAATAAATTGTTATTTTTCGTGTTATATTAAACAGAAAGAGGCACTTATGGTAGAGGGCAACAAGCCCACTGACAGAGAATTAATAAAAAGGGCTAAAGATAATGATGACAATGCCTTTCATCAATTGCATGATAGATATAAAAAACGCATTTTAAATTACATCTATAGAAAGTTTGGCAGAAATTATTCTTTTGCTGAAGAAGTTACGCAGGAAGCGTTTGTAAGGATCTATGAAAATTTGGATAAATATGAGCCAATTGGCAGTGTTTGCGGATGGATTTATACAATAGCAGGCAACATCGCAAAGAACAAGCTAAGAAAGTTAAGCAAAGAATCTGAGATTTCGCTTCAAACTCAGCTTTCAAGCGATGACGAAAGTTTTACTTTAGAAGATACTATTCAAGATAAAGCACCGGGAGCTGCTCAGTTAACGGAAGACAAAGGGCTTTCTGAAAAGGTTCACAAATGTATAGGAAAATTAGAAGAAAAATACAAAGATGTAATAATTTTGTGCGGGATTCAAGGGTTATCTTACAAAGAAGCAGCAGAGGTTTTAGATTGCAGCACGCAGGTAGTTGGAGTAAGGTTGTTGAGAGCAAGAGAAAAGTTAAAAGAGTTGTTAGAGGAAAGTGAGATAAAATGAAATGCAAGTTTGATAAAACATTATTATCGTTTTACCTTGATAACGAGTTATCCGATGAAGAAGCTCGAAGGGTAGAACTACATCTTAAAAAATGCGAATCTTGCAGAAAGAAACTTTCTGAATTAAAAGAAGTTTCTATTTTTTTAGATAAAATTCAAGATGTAGAACTTTCTTCTGATTATGATAAAAAATTTAAAGAGAAATTCGATAAAGCAGTTAAAAAGAAAAAACAGGCAGAACCGGATATTACCCCGTGGGAGAAAAAGAAATTGGGGGATGAAGTTAAAGAAATTCTTTCCGGGACTTCGAATAAAACTAAAGTTGCAGTTGCAACAGCTTTAGTTGTTATAATGAGTTTTTCGTTGTTTGCATTAAGGCCGGGCAGTTATCCTACTATAATTACAGCTAAAGGGCAGATACAAAAATATAACGATGAATTACAGTCCTGGAAAAAGATAAGTTCAGGTGATGTAATAGAAAAAGGCGATGTTATAAAAACTGCCAAGAACAGTTTTATTGATATAGAACTTGACGGAATTTATAAAATGAGAATTAAACCTGATTCGCAGGTTTCTGTAAACGAGATTATAAAAAGCAGGAAAAAAGGAAATACTCAATTTCAATTAAGTAAAGGTAATGTTTTGGTTAAAATTGAGAAGGAATTAAAAAAATCCAGATTTCAAATAAAGACTGCTTCTGGTATAGCAGAAGCTAAGGGGACTGCTTTTATAGTTGACGCGGATTCTGTAAATAAAGAAACTCTTTTAGGTGTATCCGAAGGCAGTGTTTTAGTAAAAACTTCTAAAAAAGAATGCCTGGTAGGCAAAGATGAAAAAGTTATAGTTTCTGCCTCCGGAGTAACAAGGGGCCCTTATCCTTTAGAAGAAAAAGATGAGAAAGATTTGGCAGAAATTAAAGAAATAGGCAAGATTTTTGTAGTTCTCGGTATAAGTGATACAGCTCAAAGAACCAGGGAATTACTCGAACCGGCCAGATTTTATGCTTACGGAAAGTATCCTTTAGGTGTAGGTGAATTGATTGATAAAGCACTTGTATATTTAAGCTATGCTTCACAGACAGATAAAAGGAAGATGCATCTTGCAAGCATAAAAGAATTAAATAATATAATAGAAGAATATCCTGCTAAAAGATACAATCCGCAGATTCTGTTGTTTGTCGGTGCTTACTATGAATATCTTTCGTTACATCAGAAAGCACTTAGTAAATTTCAGCAGGTAATAGATAGATATGCCGATACAGAATGGGCGAGTATAGCTGTATTGGCACAGGCTATTATATATAAAGAAAAGATGGGTGAGTTTCAGAAAGCAGAAAAATTGTATGATAGGATACTGAAAAATTATCCAGAAACACCAGAAGCAGTGTTTGTTCAGAATAAATTAGTTAGTTCTATATCAAATAAATAAAAAAATCTCCTCTCATCCTCCTAAGAAGAGATACCCCGTATCTTAATCGGTACGGGGTTATTTTTTACCCGTCTTTGCAGAAAGCCACGCCCTGTTAAATAAAAAGGCAAAGTATTTTACGGGGCACGTCTCGTTAAATGAAAATGAAATGCATTTTGCGCGGAATGCGTCTATCTGTCCTGCTTGTCCCGTTAAATCAAATATTTAACTGGAGCTTGTCCTGTAAAAATTTCAATTTCTTATAGGGTTAAGCGTGAAGTTCTACCGTTTCTACCACCGTCTTACTAACTGCTCCGGTTCGTATTTTTGTTACTGTCCGGGTCGGTAGCAGAAGGGAATTGTTTAAATAAGGGGATGTTTTTATTTGTTGTTTGGGTAGAAAGATTTTTTATATTTTCCTGTATAATTTATTAAATTTTTCCAGTATTTTCTTATTTCTGGGAAGTGTGCTGAATTCTGAAAGCCATTTTTTTATATATTTCAAGTCAATTTTGGTTTTGTTTTTAATTAATATATTGCTAACATCTTCATCATCAATTGCTCTTCCGGCGAACATTTTGTGTATAATAACATCTTCGCAGGACGCAAATTTCACCGGATAATTTTTTATCAAAACTTCTTTTACCTTTTTTATGGCTTGTTTTTCATATGGGGTAAATGAGAAAATAAAATCCACCCGTATTTTCGATTTATTATCTTCTGCCGGTAGAACCTTAGTATCTTTTACAAATTTTTCCGGACTATCAGGTAACAATTTTAATTCTAACTGTTGGCATACTTTCTTAATTAATGGGAATTTATCGGTATCCATGCCTAATGTAATATCGATATCTCGTGTCAAACGGGGAGTGCCATACAAAAGAACAGCTTGTCCGCCTATAATCATATAAGTGATTTTATTCTTATCCAGCCTCTGTGCTATATTTTTTATTAAACTTTCTATCATTAATATTTGTTCCGTTAAGTAATATTATCAGTATCGATAGGAGGAAATCTTTAATAAGGTTTGCTATTTAAAGTTTTTGCTATTTTTATATCAGTTTCTATTCCTTCTAAAATGTTCTTAGAATTAAAAATTCCTAAAGAAACAGCTTCTTTATATAAACTTTCATAAATAGATAAAGCTTTTTTATAAGTAAACTTTTCTTTTTTTAGTAATTTTTTATAAAAATTATTTAATTTAGTTTTATTCTTTACCATTATTAGATGTTTTTTGTTAGCAAGTAAAAGATTAATATTTAATAAAATTACACAAACTAATTTTATCAAAATTCAGCTTGTAATACAAATTATTTTATTAAGAAAAATGTATTTTGAAAAAAGTATATCACAACGTTTTAATTAAATTTTTTTCAGGATGAATTTGACTTTTTAGGAAAAATCATGCATATTTGTTAAAACACATTTAAAAAGATTTTCAAGGAGGAATCAATTGGTGAAAAAGTTAATATATTCAGTTGTAATTTTGTTAATAGTAAGTTTAGTAAATTCTATTGAAGGGTTTGCTTTTATAACCGATGATATTTTACCCGAAACACAGGGTATAATTGATGGGAATCGTGCCGGTGCCAATTTTCAATCATGTTCTGATGAAATTCAGTTAGAATGGCAGGGACAGGAAGATGAAATTTTGTCTCAATATTATGAACTTTTAACTCAGGATGCCGAAGGCGCCTATCAATATTTTGATAATAGTTCTTTAGGATTAGATAGAAACACAGGGTTTCCTTATAATTTTGTTAGAATAAAAGATGGTTATGTTAAAAGACAACCTTATACTTCTGTTACTGATATAGGAATGCATCTTGCTTCAATAGCAGGTGCATATAATATATCTCAGACAAATAAAAGAGATGCTCTTTATTCTATAGAGGAGATTTTGGATACCTTAGATAAAGTTGAAACTTATAAAACCGAAGTTAATGGTAAAGAGTGCGAATATTATTTCAATTATTATGATTTTAATAGTTTGTCGAATAACAACAAATTTGTATCTTCAGTAGATTCTGCATGGTTGGCAGCGGGTTTAATTACGGCCCGTGAAGCTTTCCCGGAATTAGAAAACCGTATAAATCCTATTTTAGATAAAATGGATTTTAGTATCTTTTATGACGACGATGCTAATCTTATGATGTCAGGTTGTTCTTATGATGAAGATAGCGGTTATTATCCCGTTCTTAATTCTGAAACAAGAATGATTAGTTATATTGCTATTGGTAAAGGAGATTTATCCGATAAAGAATCAGAGCAGTTATGGGATTCCATGTCTAGAGGGAAGAATGAATGGATGGGGATAGAAGTTGTTCCCAGCTGGGGCGGCAGTGCTTTTGAACATGGTATGCCTGCATTATTCGTAAATGAAACAAATTTAAGTCCCCAGGGGCTTGGAGTTAACCTTTTAAAGGCTATGACCTATCAAAGATTGCAGGCTGCAGAAAAAGGATATCCTGTATGGGGGGAATCGCCTTCGACTGACGGAAACTATGACTATGATGAATTTGGAACAAAGGCAGGACAAACCGCAGGAGGAAGAGGATATCCTTCACATGGAATTATTACACCACATGCTTCCCATTTAGGACTACAGGTTATGCCTGAGGCAGTAGCAGAAAATTTAGAAAAGATGAAAAAGATATATCCCGATAGTTTCACAGATGAGAAAGGATATGTAGATGCTGTAGATGTTGAAAATGATAATGTGTTGACTAAATATCTTGCATTAGACCAGGGAATGAGTTATTTAAGTTTAGCAAATGCATTAGGAGAGGATATTTTAAAAGAGCTTTTTACAGGAAGTGAGGAAGGTCAAAGAATTGCTGAATTTGTATCAAACGAGGAATTTTTTACTGCCCAAGAATTAAAAGATGAAGTTAGTAGGTCTATTGATAACGCTCGAGACAATCTAAATAAAGGCAAGTGGCGTATAGCAGAAGTTTTGTTAGACCATGCTGAAATTTTAAATGATACATTAGGGTTAAATGAAAATATGGCAGCGGTAGGCGATTTAAGAAATAAGGTTGGCACACAAAAACAGCAGGAATTAGAAAGTTTATATCAAAGTGGTAATGAAGTATTCGATCAGGAAAATTATAGCGAAGCTGTAGATTTATTTGTTAAAGCTGCTGCTATCGACACAGAATACAAAGATGTGTTGAGTAAATTATATGAAGCCAGAGAACTTTTAAAACAGGGAGAAACACAAACAGATTCTAATATAACTTCTTTTATTAGTTTCGATGAGGGAAAAGTAGGCGACCATGTGATAGATTGCGGAGCATGGTATGGTTCTCCCAATAAAGTAATAGAGAAAATATCAAGTTCCGATGAAGTTCTAAAAGTCGATTATGATGTTCCTGATTACGGAGGTATTTGGTTTAAACTTGTAGGTCTTGATAAAATAGATAATTATTCTAATATAGTTTTATCGTTAAGAGCACCGGATAATATAAATGAATTAAAGTTAGAATTAAAATCAGGCGGTCGGGCTTATACCTATATATTAAATGAAGGTGTAACTTCCAATTGGCAGGAATTCAGGATACCTTTAGGCAGAGACGGTTTTAATATAAACAACCCAAATTTCATACCCGATGAATTTGTCATAACAATAGAAGGTTGGAAATTACCTTATTCCCAGAGAGAGGGAACTTTCTACGTAGACGATATCTACCTCGAAAACAAATAAATTTCTATCCATTTCTACTGTCCCGGACAGTACCGACCCGGACAGTACCATCCGGGTCGGTAATGTTTGTTGATAAGAACTTTATGACGGATAATGAAGGTATATATTATATAGATGAAGTAGGGTTTTTAAGATAAGTTGTTTCGGTTTACGATGTTTCTTCTCATCCCCGTCGCGTTTTAAAAATTCTATTTGACAAAGCTAACATTTTTAGATTATAATTTTGAGTATGGGAAAATCATCTAATCACAACAACAATAAATTTAGTGTCAGCGAAGTTGGTGCACTTATTGAGTCTCTAAGAACAGAAATAAGACCTGTCCTTGAGGCAATTCCAGATATGCAAAAAAAGTTAGAAGACATATTTGAACAGGTTGGAATAAACGCTGAGAAGATAGAAGAGAATAGGGACCTTATAAACCGGAACGCTGAGAAGATAGAAGGGA
>JAGYNU010000026.1 GCA_018399975.1 Candidatus Omnitrophota bacterium | reverse complement strand
ATTTTAAAGCCTAAATTTAAGTGGTGTTTTAATATGACGAAACTTATATTAATAAAAGCTGGAGAAACAAATTGGCATAAAGAAAATAGAATAGAAGGTACTATTGATGTTCCGTTGAGTAAAAATGGTAAAAAGGATGTTATTGCTTTGGCTAAAAAGTTAGATTTTGATATTGATGTAATTTATGCAAGTTCATTATCTCGAGCTTCTAAAACAGCAGAAATTATAAGCGATATCAGGAAATTAAATCTTAAGCCCAAACTTTTAGAGGAACTCAATGAGATTAATCAAGGAGCATGGCAGGGTTTACTTGTAGAAGAAGCCCGCAAAAGATATAAAAAGGTATTCAGTAAATGGGAAGATTGCCCTATGTCTGTAAAACCTCCGCAAGGTGAAAGTTTAGCAGAAGCTTATGAGAGAGTTATTACAACTATACAGAAAATAGTTCGAAAAAACCCTTCAAAAAATATATGTCTGGTTACTCATAAAATTATAACTGCTTTAATTAAAAGTCATTATTTGCATCTTGATATAGATAAAATTTGGGATATAGTAGCAGGTACAATAGATTATGAAGTAATAGAATTAAGTAAAAATGGCGATATTATACAATAAGGCATATATCTATTCGGTTTTTACCTTATTAAAATTTAAATAAATATGCAAGGCATACAAAAATGGAAAATTCTAAAATAAGAAATTTTTGCATAATCGCTCATATTGATCATGGTAAATCCACTTTGGCCGATAGGATTTTACAAGTTACTGGAACTGTAGACGAAAGGGTTTTTAGGGAACAGTTATTAGATGATATGGAATTGGAAAGAGAAAGGGGAATAACAATTAAGTCCAGTGCAGTAACTTTAAGATATGAATTTTCAAAAAACGATGTATATTTATTGAATTTAATTGATACTCCTGGCCATGTTGATTTTTCTTTTGAAGTAGCAAAGTCTTTAGCTGCTTGTGAAGGAGCTATTTTGGTAGTAGATGCAGTGCAGGGAGTAGAAGCTCAAACAGTAGCAAATTATTATTTAGCAAGAAAACAAAGGCTAAAAGTGATACCTGTTATTAATAAAATTGATTTACCAAATGTTCAAATAAATAAAGTAAAAGAAGAAATATGCGAATTGATGAATGAAGATATATCAGATAGAGTTATTCTTGCCAGTGCTAAAAAGGGTGAGGGAATTATTGAGATACTTAATGCAATAGTAGTAGACATACCATCTCCAGAAGGAAATAAAGAATATTCTCTTCAGGCTTTGATTTTTGATTCTGAATTTAACAGTTATAAAGGTGTTATTGTATATGTAAGGGTTGTAAATGGCAGAATTTATCCTGGGTTAAAGATAAAAATTATGGAATCCGAAAAAAAATACGAAGTTCAGGAAGTTGGTATTTTTACCCCAAAACAAACTAAGGTAGAAGAAATTGCAAGTGGAGAAGTAGGTTATTTAACTTGTAACATTAGAAATCCTAAAGAGATAATAAACGGGGCTACGATTACTTCTTTTGAGAATCCTGCGAAGTCATCTTTACCTGGCTATAGAAAATCACAACCTATGGTTTTTTGTGGGATATATCCAGTTAATAATAAGGATTATTCTTTATTAAGAGATGCTTTAGATAAATTAAAACTTAACGATGCTTCTTTTGTTTATAAACCTAGCAAGAGTCCTTCCTTAGGTATGGGATTTCGATGTGGTTTTTTGGGCCTTTTACATATGGAAGTTATTCAGGAACGTTTAGAAAAAGAATATGGTTTAAACTTAGTAATTACTACGCCTGGAGTTAGTTACAGGATAATAAAAGTTGATCAAACTGTTCAGGAAGTAGATAGCCCACATGATTTTCCGCCAAAAGTTGAGATATCTAAAATTCAAGAACCTTATGTTAAAGCATTTATTATTGTGCCTCCTGATTGTATAGGTGATATTATGGAATTGTCTGTTTCTCTTAGAGGTAAATATAAAAGTACTCGGCGTATTGCCGGAGATAGGATAGAATTAATATATGAATTTCCATTGTCTGAAATTTTAGTTGATTTTTATGATAAAATAAAAACTGTAACCAAAGGTTATGGCTCTTTAGATTATGAATTTTTAAGATATGAAACAAGTGATTTAGTGAAATTAGATGTGTTAATTAATAACGAAAAATGTGACGCTCTATCGTTTATTGTCCACAAAGATAAAGCTTATTTAAAAGGAAAAGCATTAGTTAAAAAATTAAAAGAAGTAATTCCAAGACATTTATTTAAAATTCCTATTCAAGCTGCAATAGGCGGTAAGATAATTGCAAGAGAGGATATATCAGCTTTAAAAAAACATGTTACTGGTAAATGTTATGGTGGTGATATTACCAGAAAGAGAAAACTATGGGAAAAACAAAAAGATGGTAAGAAACGAATGAGAAAATTTGGCAGAATAGATATTCCTCAAGAAGCTTTTCTTGCTGTATTAAAACTTTAAACACAAAAGAAAAGCACTAAAACACAAAAAAACAAGAATTTTAACTATGGAAGAAAATATTGATAAAAATTCAAAAAAATATTCTAATATAAAACAATATATTAGTATTGCCAATATATTTTATGAAGTTGCATTTTTACTTATTATGATTTTTTTTATTTCTGATATTTTTGTTTTTTGGGTAAAAAATATTACTTCTATTAGATATTTCGGGATTTCTATTTATAGTTTTTTGTTTTTAATTTTTCATGCCTTTTTTTGTTTACCTTTGAATTTTTATTCAGACTATATTGTTGAACATAAATTTAATTTATCAACAGAAAATATTTTTGGGTGGTTGAAGTTTCAATTTAAAGGATTATTATTTAGTATTATATTGGGCATTCCACTTATAGTCTTTTTTTATGTAATATTGGATTATTTTTCAGTGCTATGGTGGGTTGTAGCTGCAACTTGTTCTTTTATTATAGCTTTAATAATTAGTTATATATTTCCATATATAATTTCGTTTTTTTACAAACTTATTCCTTTAGAAAAAGAAGAATTGTTTTTTAAAATAAAGAATGTACTTCAAAAAGGTGGTTTAGAATTAAAAGGTCTTTATCGTATTAACATAGGAGAAAGAACTAAAAAAGCTAATGCTGCCTTAACGGGGTTTGGTAATACAAAAAAAGTTTTATTATCTGATACATTGCTTGATTCTAATGATTTTAATAAAAAAGATTCTGCGAAAAATAAAGACAAAAAGAGTAATGATATCGAATTTACTAATGACGAGATAACATCTATTACAGCCCATGAAGTTGGCCATTATGTTCATAATCATATATGGAAAATGATATTATTGGAAGGTTTATTAAACTATGTTTTGTTTTATATTATTTATCTTGTTTCAGCTAATGTAATAGATTTTCTATCTTATGGCCGTATTAATGATATTGTGAATTTACCTGTTCTTTTGCTTATTCTAACTTTTCTGAGTTTTTTTACAACACCTTTAAATAATTTTTTTAGCAGATTTTTTGAATACCAAGCAGATGCTTATGCAGTTTCTGTTACAGATAAGCTAAATTATAGATCAGCTCTTGATAAACTTTCTAAAGTAAATTTAGCTGATAAAAATCCTCCTCGAATTATAGAGATTTTATTTCATTCACATCCTTCAATAGAACATAGAATTCAAAAAATAAATAATTTTATAGATTTGAAATAAATATTAGATAAGTTAAAGGGAAGAAATTATTATAAGAGTTTTGCGGTTTTTATTCTACCGTCTCTTGTTACCTTTATTTTTATATTCTTACCGTTTCCAATATCTACATTTAATACAAAGTCTCCATTCTCAAAGTGTCCAACATCGAATACGACTTTATCATAGGAAGTGCTATTAGAAATTTCCTTTTTGATATTTTCTGTTATTTTATCTAATTCATAAGAAGATAAATCTATTTTGGCTTCTTCAAATATTTTTGATAATGAATTTTCTAAGCTTGTTTTTTTAGAAATTGAAACGGCTTCAAACAAATCAGAATCTTTTTCTTCTTCTTTATCTCCTTCTTCTTTTTTATCATAATAAATTAGTTTAATTAAGTTATCAGAATTTTTTTCATCTATTAAGTCTATTTCAGATATTTTGACTATTGCTTGTTTTTCTGACTTATCTTTTACCTCAAGAGGATTCATAAATGAAATTTTTGTTTCGTTAATTTGCTTACCGTCTAAAGAAACTGTCATTTCATAATCGCTTTTCTGCCCCGAAATAGTTTCTAAAGTTCCTGTTAATCTGTATTCTGATTCTGAAATAATCTCTTTTCCTTCTATTTCTATATCTTTAATATCTACTTCAGGTTTAATTATTATTACTGTATTATTAATTGCCTCTTCTTCAGATGGAAAATTTTTATTATCTGCTAAATATATACTTAATTCTAAAGTTTCATATTTAGTATTAACATTAAACTCAGTATCGATAATAGGTAAATCAGTATTAATTGATGGTGGTGCTATAGGGTCATTAATATCGATATCACTGTTGTCATTAAACAAAGAGTCATTAACTATATCGTAGTTTAAATCTAAATCTTTAAAAGTTGAACTTTTTCCATCTTCTGTATAAAGTGTTATTTCTTCTAAGTTATCATTTGTTGTATCTTCTGTAGTTTCTTCTATATCTTCTTCTGTATTTTGTGTATCTTCTGTATTTTCTTCTGTAGTTTGTGTTTCCTCTGTATTTGTAGCTTCTTCTACGGATTGAGCACTTACAGTTTCCTGTTGTTCATTAGACTCAACCTTTTTTTCTTTTACAATAACCATTTCTAATACTTCTTCAGATATTTCTTCAGATGATTGATTTACAATAATTTTTTCAGGATTTTCATATATGATATTTTGAAAAGTTTTATTATCGCCCAATCCTTTTATTATTAAAGATTGTTTTTCTTTATCATATTCTACTATTATAGTTTTTATGTTAAGATTTTCATATAATTTATCTCTGATTGAAATATTTCCTAAAGGTTCTTTTAATTCTATATGCAAAACACTATCTTCTAAAGTAATATTTTCAATATTATCATTTATGTCAATTTCTTCAAATATTTGAATAAGCCGTTCATTAAGTATAAAATTTAAATCATCCGATATTTCGTTTATATCTATAAAATTGTTAAATTCTTCATAACTTTCTAAAATGAAATCGGTTTCAATATTGGTCTGGATTTCATCTACCGGTAATGGAGGAGTTGCAGGAAGAATAAAGTTATTGTTTGCTGCTAATAAAGCTCCATGAGCATTGTATGTATTAAAATAAAAAACAAAAATACTTAATAAAAATATATATACAAATCTGTGTTTATTCATAACATAATAAATATACCATAAAATGCGAGGAATGTCAACTTTTTTAAAAGATTTTTTTATCTATTCATAAAACTACGGCAAACAATTTTATTTCATACGCAAGTCTTTTATTTTAAGATGTTTATGTATGAAAAATTGTATATAAATTTTCTTTATTGAGTTTTATTTATATATTTTTTAAATTTTTTTAGTATAGTAACTGTTCTTGCTTTATGTTTTAAAGTATGATAATCTGTATATATCTATAATTAAATGTGATGGATAAGTCTAGCCCTATTTTAGATTTATTTGCTTGTTTAACCTCTAAAAAACTATAATATGAAGATTTTACAAACTGCAGATTTTCATTTAAAATCTGATATCCCCGAAAGATTTGATGTTTTAGAATATGTGGTAAAAAAAGCAGTTAAAGATAGTTTTGACTGGATGATTATATGTGGGGATTTATTTGAAGATAAGGTATCTGCTAATAAAATAAGGCCTAAGGTCCGGGCACTTTTTGATGCACATCCTAAATTAAAAGTAATTTTATTGCCCGGGAATCATGATATAGATTTATATAAAAAAGATAAAAATTATGGAAGAAATGTTGAATTGATTAATAAATTTCCATTTAAAGTAAAAGAATTTTATGATTGGTATCTAGTTTTTATTCCTTTTACTGAAAGAAAAAGCTTTAGGGAAATTGTGCAGGATGTTTCTTTTCCTGCTGATAAGACTTTAATTTTCGCTCATGGGACTTTGTATGATAAAAAACTTTCTTACATATATGAAGATTTAGGTGATTTTGCGAAATATATGCCTATATATTCTTGGGATGTTGAAGATAAAGCAAGGTATCTTGGGTTAGGGCATTTTCACTCGAAATTAATAAAGAAAAAATATAAAGATACTTTAATAGCTTATTCTGGTTCTCCTGTATCCACTGGAAGTAAATGTATAGGTAAAAGAGAGTATATAGGTATAGAGATTAATAATAAGTTTAAATTTTTTAATTATCCTATTGAAATTGCTTCTTATTGGGAAAATGTAAACCAACATGTTTATCCCGGGCAGGAAAATGAATCTTTAGATTTAATAGAAAAGCAGTTAAAAAAACTTAAAAACAATAAAATTATGGTTAATATAAAGATTTCTGGTATTTTAGACTATAAAGAAGAAAAATTTAATAATTCGCTTGAAAAATTAAAAGATAAATATAAATCTTTTTTTTATAAAATACAAATCGATAATTTGACATCTGATTGGTCTGAACTTATATCTAATCAGGCAGTTAGAAATGTTATTGAAAGTTTGCGAAAATGTCATGTTGAAGAGGATATCAAAGATAAGGCATTAAAACTAACTATAGATGGATTTTCAAAAGCAGTAACATGAAGATAAGAAAAATTACAATTAATAAATATGGGCCTATAAAAGATTTTCATTATAATTGTGCGGATGTAAACCTTTTTTTTGGAAACAATGAATCTGGGAAAACAGCTTTAGTGGATGCTTTTATTGAATCTTTATTTACAAATAAGGGTAATAGGAAAATATTTAAAGGTTCTGAACGTTTTATCAAAAATAAATCTAATATAGCAGAATTTATTTTAGAATCCGATGAAAAACAATATAGTTTTCCATCTAATAAGTTTAATTTAAGCAAGTTATTAAGCTTGCCTGATATTGAGTTAAGTAGATTATTTATTGTAAGAGCTGGAGATTTAAGATTAAAAAGATCTGAGAAATGGTGGCCTGCAATAAAACAATTTTTGACTAACTTAAATACAGATTTAATTAAAGTTAAAGAATATATATATACCAATGTAGGATTAACCAAGTCCGGGCAGAAGTGGTCTAATGCTAAAGGGAATAGTAAGGAAAAATACGTTAAGCAAGTAGAGGATAGATTAGATAAATTAAAGCAAGCTCGTGATAATTTAGGGCAGATATCCAATGAAGAAAAAGAATTAAAGGAAAAAAATATAAAACTAAGTGATATAAAAAATAGATTTGAAGCCTTTAATAATTTTAAAAAATATTTAAAATATAAAGAATCAAAAAAATTGTTTGAAAAGTATATGATGTATAAACATGAACTTCAAGGATTAGAGCGTTATAAAGAAGAGGATGTTAAAAATTGGCAGAATGTAGAGAATATCCTAATCAGGTTGAAATTACAAAAGGAAAGTTATCAAGATGGATTGGAAAATAAATTTTCTGATATAAAAAAAATAGAACAGGAGAAATTAAAAAATGCTGAAGAAAAACTTAAGAAATTAAAAGAAATTAGTTCATTCAAATTTAAAAGGAATTTAAGAAATCCTATATTTAGATTTATTTTCAATAATTTTTATCGTAACAGCGCTATAAGGCACATTTTTTATATTTTTTTATCTTTTGCGTTTTTTGCTTTTTTATTTTTAAAAGAAATTTCTGATAATACTGTGTATTTAGTGATAGCTTTCGCTTTATTGATAGTATTATTAACTGTTTGGCTTTTACAGTTTATGCTTGGCAAGCAATTTAAAGAATTTAATTCAGAAAGCAAAAAATTAGTAATTGATGATTTTAATGCAAAAGATGTTTCAGATGTGTTAAATATAGATAATAAAATAATAGAGTTAGATAGTGTTTGTAAAACATATACAGAAGCTTTAAAGTCTTTCAGAAGAGATGAACAGGAATTGAAAAAACAATTATCTGATTGTAAAGTTAAAATTGCTGAGCAAAATAAAAAAATAGAAGAATTTAGACAAAAAACAGGTAAAACAGAATTGCAACAGTTAATTGAAGAGATTGAAAAAAAACAGAATTTTAACAACGAAAAAAAAAGAATAAAAGACAGATTGAAAGATATTTTAGGTGACTCTGACGAAGCGAATTGGCTTTTGTTAATTGATGGTATAAAGATAAATCCTCCCAAAGAGAAAATTGATTTTTCTATCGCCGAAGAAGAGGATTTACGTAAACAGATAGTGAAATTAGAATCTGAACAGAAAGATTTGCAAAGGAAAATAGAACGTTTTTATAATAATTTACAGGATTCTCTTAATATTAATGATGTAAAGGAAATTTATTCAGAGATATCTCAATTAGAAAAAGAAAAAAAAGAAATTTATAAAGAGGAAAAAGCAGCTCTTTTAGCTGGTGAAATTATTGATAATCTTTCAAATAGTTTTGATTTACAGCTTAAAGAGATACTTGAGACAGGTAATATTACTGTAAGTAAATATTTTAATGAGTTTACTGAAGGTAAATATGTTTTAGTTGAATTTCATGAAGAAGATTTTATAGTAAAAGATAACAAAGGCAATAAATATATTTTCCCTGAATTAAGTACTGGAACTCAGGACCAGTTAATGTTTGCTGTAAGGATTGCCTTTTTGTTGAGAGGTTTAAAAGAGCCTGGTTTTTTTATATTAGATGATGCTTTTTTAACTTCTGATTATAAAAGAAGAGAAAAATTAGTGGGGTGTATTAATAAATTAATTGAAAAGGGATGGCAGATATTTTATTTGACCATAGATGAACATATTAAAGAATTATTTGAAAATATATGTAAGATAAAAGCAGAAAATTTAAATTAAAAAGGAGGTTGTTGTTTTATGCCTGTTGTATTTAAAGCAAAAATAAAAAGTGCAAGAAATAAGATAGAAAAATATTTTAAAAAGCATGATATGAAATTTAAAGAATGCGAAGTTATTGTTGATAAAGATTTGGAAAAGGAATATATAATAAAAAGAGGATATCCTAATCATATTGTAGTAAATAGAGAAAATATATCTGAATCTAAATTAGCTTATTATATTATCAATTCTGCGCAGAATAAACTGGTTACTCCTATTAATATTAAGTATTTGTATTCACTGCTTACAGAGGGTTTATCTGATTATGTAACTAACGAAATTTATTCAGGTTATGATATAATTAACCCTTTAGGCTGTGAACTGGTGAAAGCATTAATGTTAGACAATGAAGAAGATGATGTAATAAAAAGTTTATTAAAATTAGATTCTATTAAAATAGAAAATGAAACTGTTGATAAATTGTTAAATTCAGAGAAAGTTAATGAAAATTTTAAAAGATTGATAAAGCCACGTTTAGATATGGTAAAACGTTCTTTTCAGGTAACAAATGAGTTAGATTCAGAACGGCCTAATTATTTGCCATTTGGTGAAGAATTTAAAGCCTGGTTTTTTATTACAAATCCAAAATTTAACTCTAATTGGGATAATATCGGGAAACTAATTGATAAATATTATGAAGGTTAGTAATTATGAATATATTATTGATGGATATAATGTATTGCACAAAATAGCATATATTGGATTAAACGGTTTTTCAACAAAAAACAGAACTGATTTTGTAAATTTTTTAGAAAAGCGATTTCCAAAATTAAACATTTTGTTGATATTTGATGGATATCCTAATTTAGAAGAGAAAACATATAGTTCTTTTATAAAAGTAAAGTTTTCAAGAAATAAATCTGCTGACGATTTAATTTTAAATATTGTAAAAGATATTGGCTATAAAGATAATATTTTGGTAATAACAGATGATAGAGAATTAAAAAACTCATTGAAGAAATATAGAGTTTCTACAGAGAAAGTAGCTGTATTTCTTAAAAGATGTTATAATAATAAAATTACGCATGCGAAAGCACACGATTTAAATAAACCAGATATTTTAAGTAGAAAAGGTATAAATATTACTAAATATTTGTATAACAGATTAACAGGAGGGTAGATAGGAGGCCTATTTATGAGTTCTAAAACGAAAGCAATAATTAAAGAGTGGGTTCAGTCTATAGTTATAGCTTTGATTTTAGCATTGACAGTTAGGACATTTATTGTGCAAGCATATAAGATTCCGACTGGTTCTATGAAACCTACATTAATGCCGGGTGATAGAATTTTAGTTAACAAGTTAGTTTATAGATTACATCCTCCAGAAAGAGGAGATATAGTTGTATTTGAATCTACAATAGAGCCCAGGAAGGATTTTATAAAAAGGTTAGTGGGAAAAGGAAATGAAGATTTGGATATTGTAAATGGCAATATTGAAATTAATTCTGAAATAATTACTTCACCCGATATTTTTAGTCGTATATATTATTATCGAAAGGGCGATTTTATATCTGGAAAAGACAAGGTGCATATTCCGCCTAATTATTATTTTATGTTAGGCGATAATAGTTTGCATTCGAATGATAGCCGGTTTTGGGGAGTAATCCCAGAGAAAAATATAAAAGGTAAAGCTTTTTTTATATATTGGCCTATTTCAAGAATAAGAGTATTAAATGCAAAAGAAAATGATTAATTCTTATTTACCCGCCTTCGCAGAAAGTCGCGTCCCGTTAAATAAGAAGGCAAAATATTTTACGGGACATGCCTGTAAAGGCATGGATGTTCGCAAAAAAGATTGGCGAGTCCGCCAGGTATGGTGGCGGAAATACAAGGAAGGGTATCTGCCAATGTTTGTGGAGGATATGCTTCGGCGGGCTGGCTTTGCCGAAGAATATAAAGATACTACAGCTGCTTGCCCTGTGAGGATTTCAAACTTTTATAGGGTAAAGCCATAAAGCTTTACTTTACAGTATATAAATGGTAATATCTTAATTTAAAGATAAATTTTAAATTAAATAATAGGTTTTGGTTAAATAAGGAGGATAGTATGAAGTTTATAAGCTTTTTTGCAGTATTGTTATGTTTTGTTTTTCTATTTGCGGGTTGTACTACTACTCAGAAAGGTGCTGGCGTCGGTGCAGCAACTGGAGCGGGGATAGGTGCGATTATTGGGCATCAGTCTGGAGATACAGCTGAAGGTGCTGCAATAGGTGCTGCAGTTGGAGGATTGGGAGGAGCTATAGCAGGTGAAAAGATATCTAGAAAATTTTGTCCAAAATGTGGTAGGGATTTTCCTTCTGATGTTGAATATTGTCCATATGATGGCACCAAGTTGGAATATAAACAGAAATAAAAATATAATATGTAACAGGTTGCAGGTAGCATATAACAGATAGATGAAGATTATTATATTTTACAACTTGTTGCGTGGTGTTTGTTACTTGATACTTAACAAATCATGTTATTAGCTAATAGAATTACTGTAATTAGAATTTTGGCCATTCCTTTTTTTATAATTTGCTTAATGTATTATGTTCCTCAGAAAGACTATTTGAGATATTTAGCTTTGCTAATATTTGTTTTTGCTGTTTTAACTGATGGGATAGATGGATTAATTGCTCGTAGGGAAAGCCAACGTTCAGAATTAGGTGCATATTTAGATCCTATTGCAGATAAATTGCTTCTTGTAACTGCTTTTATTTCTCTTTCAATTATGAAGAATCTCCCTCCTAAATTAAACCTTCCAGGCTGGGCTACTATGTTAGTTATTTCAAGAGATTGCATAATCATATTAGGTTCTGTATTAATTTATTTGATAAAAGGTAAGTTTAAAATATCTCCGCGATTATTGGGAAAATGTACTACTTTTTTTCAAATGCTTACTATAGTTTCTATATTAAGTGGTTTTGTTTATTGGAATATTATTTTATACTTAGCCGTTATATTTACAGTTTTGTCTGGTATTGATTATATTCGACAAGGTAGTCTAATTTTAAGCAACTAAATATAATTTTGTATTGCTAATTTTTAAGTTGTTGTGCGAAAATTGCAATATAGAAATAAAGTATTATAAAAAGCAAATGAATAATAATTTAAATTGTAATATCGCAATAGTAGGTAGGCCTAACGTAGGTAAATCGCGTTTGTTTAATAGATTAGTAGGCAGACGTAGGGCTGTAATTGATGTATTACCTGGCGTTACAAGGGATGTTATAACTGAAAGGGTAACATATAGAGATAAGCAATTCAAGCTTATAGATACTGGAGGGATAGGCCTTGAGAAATCAGTACATTTAAGTGATATAGTTTATAAAAAGACTTTGCAAGCAATTACTCAGGCTCAACTAATTATATTTGTTTGTGATATTATAGATGGGGTTACGGTTTTGGATAAAGAAATAGCTCATATTTTAAGAAAATATTCTAAAAAGGTAATCTTGGTTGTTAATAAATGTGATAATAAAAATAGGACATTAGGTGTTACGGAATTTTATAGTTTAGGTTTAAGTACGCCAATTTGTATATCTGCAATGCATGGTATAGGAACTGATGATTTGCTAAAAGAAATATATATAAGCTTAGAAAAAATGATGTTGGGAGAAATAAACAATATTACAGAAAATTTTATTAAAGTATCTATTATTGGTAGGCCTAATGTAGGTAAATCTTCCTTTCTTAATTCTATATTGAAAGAAAAACGGAGTATTGTGGATAGTATTCCAGGGACCACGCGTGACTCTATAGATACTGAGATAAAATATCAAAAAGAAAATTTCTTACTAATTGATACTGCAGGCATTAGACATAAAAGCAAAATTTCTGAAAAAATAGTAGTATATAGTATAAAACGCACTGAAGATAGTATAAAAAAAAGTCATGTATGTTTAATATTAATAGATGGTTGGGAAGGTTTGGTGAAGGATGATATCCGTATAATAAATAAGGCTTATGAAGCAGGTAAGGCTTGTGTTATTGTAGTTAATAAATGGGATTTAGTCAAAAAAGAAATTACCACTCATAAATATGAAAAAGCTTTAATAAATCGTATGAAAAATATCCAGTATATGCCGGTTATTTTTATTTCAGCTAAGAAAGATATAAATACATTGCAAACTTTAGATTTATCAAAGACAGTTTATAATAATGCACATCAGTGGATTACTACTTCTAAACTTAATAAGTTTATAAAGGAAATCTGCAAAAACAAAATTTTTTTTTCCGGTATGAATAGTAAAAAATTAAAAATTTATTATTCTACTCAAGTTAAAACAGCACCTCCTTGTATAAAATTGTTTGTAAACGATCCGAGTTACAAGACAAGTCTTTGTAATTTATTTCTGGAAAGAGAATTAAGAAAACATTTTCATTTACAAGGTGTTCCTTTGAAATTTATATATACGAGTTCGCATGTGCGTAAAAATGATAAAAAACACAGTTTATAGATTTTTAAATATGATTTAGATTCGTTTATACTTTCTAAATCATGCGTTCATTAAAGGAGATGAAAATGGATGTTTTAGTATTTATTATGGTTTTAGTTTTTAGTTATCTTTTGGGGAGTATACCTTTTGGGTATTTGATAGCACGGATTTTTAAAAAAATAGATATAAGAAAACACGGCAGTCATAATATAGGCGCTACTAATGTATTTAGAGTGGTCGGAAAAGTGCATGGGTCTGCTTGTTTAATATTAGATATTAGTAAAGGAGTTATTTCTGTTATTTTTATATCTGATATATATTATGGATATTTTAACAACTTTATGCCACTTACATGGCTTAAAATTATTTTTGGATTG
>JAGYNU010000025.1 GCA_018399975.1 Candidatus Omnitrophota bacterium | reverse complement strand
GACTATCAGAGATTTTGAAAGAAATAGGAATAGAAAATTAGAAATTAATCTTTGTGAAGAAATAAATGAAAGAAAAGATTTTATCGGTCAGCTAACAGATGTAATAGATGGATATATATTTTTGAAAGGGGATTCAGGAGAAGAAGTTAAAATTTCTATTGAGAATATAAAAAAAGCTAAGCAAACAATAAAGTAAAACAGCTCTCTATATATATTTTCTATCTGTTGTATATGAAAGTAGGAGGTTATTTACCATGGAGCAGGAGATATTATCAGTTTTAAACTATGTAGAATATGAAAAGGGTATTGAACATGAAGTATTAATAGATGCTATAAAATCGGCCTTATTAAGTGCAGCTAAGAAAACTTTAAGAGTAGATGATAAAGAAAGAATATCTGTAGATTTCAATGACGAAAGCGGTAAAATAAGTATTTATCTTGATGATAAAATAGTAGATTCTCCAAAATTCGGGAGAATTGCTGCGCAAACTGCCAAGCAAGTAATAATACAGAAAATAAAAGGAGCTGAGAGAACTTCTATATATGAAGAATATAAAGATAAGGTTGGAACTATACTAAGCGGATCGGTTCATCGTTTAGAAAGAGGATATGTAGTTTTAGATTTGGGGAAAGCTGAAGCTATAATACCCAAGAGTGAGCAGGTAAAGAAAGAGCATTATCGTGTTTCTGAAAGACTTAGAGCTTTATTATTAGAAGTTGAACAGAGTTCCCGTGGCCCTAGGATTATTCTTTCGCGTAAAAGAGAAGAATTTGTTTCAAGATTGTTTGAATGGGAAGTTCCTGAAATCTATGAAGGGACAGTAACTATCAAATCTATAGCTAGAGAATCTGGAGAAAGGACAAAAATTGCAGTATATTCTCAAGATGAAAATGTTGATAGTGTCGGTGCCTGTGTAGGAGTTAGAGGGTCTAGGGTTAAAAATATAGTAAATGAATTAAAGGGTGAGAAGATTGATATTGTTAGGTGGCATCCAGATGAAATTGTTTATATTACTAATGCTTTAAGCCCTGCTGAATTAAAACGTATTGATTTAAATAAAGATAAGCATAATGCTTTAGTAGTGGTTGCTAAAGACCAGTTGTCATTGGCTATAGGGAAAAAGGGCCAAAATGTAAGATTAGCTAGTATGCTTACAGGATGGGAAATAGATGTAAGGAGCAAAGAGGAATTAGCTGAGGAAAGAGAAATTAAGTTAGAAGAAATTCCTGGGGTTGGAAAAAAAACAGCTCAAAATTTAAAAGACGCTGGTTATAAAAGTATTAAAGATTTGACAGCAGTTGATGCAGGTAAATTAGCTAAGGTAAATGGTATTGGTGCTAAAACTGCCCAAAAGATAGTTAATGGATTAAAATTTGTAATATCAAAAATGTAAAAGTGAATTATTATAATTAAAAAGTTTTAAATTAAATTGGGGTAAAAATAATGGGTGTTAGAATTTATGAATTGGCAAAGAAATTAGGAATTGATAGTAAGGAATTATTAGAGAAACTTAAAGATTTAAATATTAAGGTAAAGTCTCATATGAGTTCAGTTGACGACGAAATAGCTGAAATTGTATTAGAAGAATTAAAAGATAAATCATCTATAAAGAAATTAAGAGAAGAAAAAGAAAAAAGAGAAGCAAAACCAGTTCTCGAAGTAGATTTACCGATTACTGTAAAACAGCTTTCCAAAAAACTTTCTTTAAAAACAAATGATTTTATCCAAAAACTTATGAAGATGGGAATATTTGCAAATATAAATCAAGTATTAGATAGGCGGACTTTAGATGAAATAGGTGAAAATTTTGGATATGATATAAAAGAAACTCTTACCCATGAAGAGAGATTGATTAAAATGCATCAAGATAGTAAAACTTCCGAAGAAATGACTTTACGTTCCCCAGTGGTTACTTTAATGGGGCATGTAGATCATGGAAAGACTTCTTTGTTGGATGTTATTAGAAAATCGGATATTATTCGTGGAGAAGCTGGTGGAATAACTCAACACATTGGTGCTTACAAAATTAAATTTAAAAGTGGAGGGATTACTTTTCTTGATACTCCAGGGCATGAAGCATTTACTTCTTTAAGAGCTAGGGGGGCACATGTAACAGATTTAGTTATATTAGTGGTAGCCGCTGATGATGGTGTTATGCCTCAAACTATAGAAGCAATAGACCATGCAAGAGCTGCTGGAGTTCCTATAGTAGTAGCCATAAATAAAGTAGACAAGCCCAATGCTGATATTGAAAAAGTGAAAAAGCAACTTGTAGATTATGACTTAAATCCTGAAGATTGGGGTGGTAAGACAATAACTGTAGAAGTATCTGCTAAAACAAAAGAGGGGATAGATAATTTACTGGAAATGATTTTGTTAGAAGCTGAACTTCTACAATTAAAAGCTAACACAAATAAGTTAGCACAGGGTATTGTAATAGAGGCAGAATTATCAAAAGGCAAAGGTTCTATTGCTACGGTATTAGTTCAAGATGGAACTTTGAGAAAAGGGGATGTTATAGTAGCTGGTAAGTTTTATGGCAAGTTAAAAGCTTTGATAGATGATACAGGTAAACAAATTAAAAAAGCCCTTCCTTCGACCCCTGTAGTAATTATGGGCCTTTCTGGAGTTCCTGAAGCAGGTGAAAAATTTTATGTAGTGAAAAATGAAAATGTTGCTAGAGAGATTGCTCAAAAACGTTTAGCTAAAGCTAGGCAAGATTCTGTGTCAGGAACAGGGCAAAAACATGTTTCTTTAGAAGATATATATGAACGGATTCAAAAAGGCAATGTAAACCAATTAAATTTAATTATAAAGGCCGATGTTCAAGGCTCTTTAGAAGCTCTGATGGATTCTATTAATAAGATTCCCACTGATGAAGTTAAAATAAACATTATGCATAAAGGTGTAGGTTCTATAAAAGAATCAGATGTTATGTTAGCTGCAGCTTCTGATGCTGTTATTTTGGGTTTTCATGTAAAAGCTAATGTTGATGCAATAAGTTGTTCAAAAAGAGAAAAAGTTGAAATAAGGGAATATGATATAATATATAAGGTTATTCAAGATATTAAAGATTCTGTTGAAGGTATGCTTGAACCAGAAAAAAGAGAAATAGAAATAGGCAAAGCAGAAGTTAAACAAATTTTCGAAGTATCAAAGACTGGAAAAGTTGCTGGATGTTATGTAATAGAAGGTAAGATTTTTCGTAATTCTTTATGTAAAGTAAAAAGAAAAGGTGAGATTATATGCGAAGGTAAAATAAGCTCACTAAAAAGATTTAAGAATGACGTTACCGAAGTTAAAAAAGATTATGAATGCGGGTTGAATATTGAAGGTTTTGATGATTTGCAAAAAGGTGATATTATTAGTGTTTTTGAAATAGAAGAAATAGCCAGGAAAATTTAGAAATGTCGAAAAAGAAAATAATCCTTAGTGGAATGAGGCCTACGGGAGAATTACATTTAGGCCATTTAGTTGGAGCTTTAGATAATTGGGTGAAGATGCAGTCTGAATACAATTGTTTTTTTATGATTGCTGATTGGCATGCTTTAATGAGTGAATATAGGCAGCCTGAAAAGATCAAGGAATTTAGCTTGAGTATAGTAGCGGATTGGTTGAGTTGTGGAATTAATCCCGAAAAATCGACTGTTTTTATCCAATCTGATGTTATAGAACATTTACAGTTAAATATGATTTTTTCTTGTTTTACACCTCTTGGTTGGCTTGAAAGAAATCCTACTTATAAAGAACAAATGAAAGAAATTAAGGATAAAGATTTAAAAACACATGCATTCTTAGGATATCCTGTATTGCAGGCGGCAGATATTTTACTTTACAAAGCTAATGCTGTTCCAGTAGGTAAAGATCAATTGCCACATTTAGAATTGACCAGAGAAATAGCAAGAAGATTTAATAGTTTTTATAAACCAGTTTTTCCTGAGCCTGAGGCGATATTAACCGAGTCTTCTAAATTATTAGGATTAGATAATAGAAAAATGAGTAAAAGCTACAATAATTATATAGCTCTTTCAGATTCACCTGATGTAATAAAAAAGAAAGTAGAATCTATGTTTACGGACCCTAAGAGAGTAAAAGTTTCAGATCCCGGACATCCTTTGAAATGTAATGTTTACAAATACTATAGGCATTTTAAACCGGATATAGCAGATAAATTGGAAAAAGATTGTAAAAATGCAGCTATAGGTTGTGTAGAGGATAAAAATAGACTTGCAGAAATTTTAGTTGAATATTTATCTGACATTAGAAAAGAACGCAAACGACTATTAAAAGATAAAAAATATCTCTTAGAAGTTTTAGAAAAAGGAGCTGAAAGGGCGAGTAGTGTAGCAAAGGATACTATAACTGAAGCAAAAAAAGCAATGAAATTAATTTAGTCGTAAATGTTGATTGCAGTTTTCATTGAGTTATTTGTACTTAGTTAAAACATCTTATTTGTAATTTGAAAGATTGTAATTTAAATATTGTTTAGTATTTAGAAATTCTGATTTAGGATTTAAAATACTAAATACTAAGTTATAAACTCTAAACAAATATTAATTTTTTAATTATTCAATGTTTCAAACTTCCAATGTTGGTGGCGGACCTGTCCGCCAATGTTGGTGGCGGAAGCTAAGAGCTAAGGAGCTAAACTATGCCTTACAGAGTAAAACTTGAAATTTTTGAAGGGCCTTTAGATTTACTTCTTTATCTTATAAAAAAGAATGAAGTGGATATATATAATATTCCTATTGCAACTATTGCAGAGCAGTATCTGGAATATTTAAGTTTTATGCAAATGTTGGATTTAGATAATGTGGGAGACTTTTTAGTTATAGCTTCTACATTAATGCATATAAAATCTAAGATGTTATTGCCTCCTGAAGAACTAGATGAGGAAGAAGAAGATATAGATCCTCGCGAAGAATTGGTTAAGCGATTAACGGAATATAGAAAATTTAAAGATGTTGCAGATAAACTTAAACATATTGAAAACATACAGTCAAAAACTTTTACTAGAAAAGCGCAATTTGATATAAAAGAAAATATACCAGTACATTTTGAAGCAAATGTTTTTGATTTGATAAGTGTTTTCAATAAAGTAATGAAAGATGTCCCTAAAGAAGTATTTCATGAGGTTATAAAAGATGAAGTTACAGTGGAAGAAAAAACTCATGAATTGCTTCATTTATTAGCTAAAAAACCTAAGTTATATTTTACTAAATTACTTAAAAGTGTTAAAAGTAAGTTAGAAATAATAGCAACTTTTTTATCTATTTTAGAATTAATAAGATTAAAGGAAATTAAAGTTTATCAATCCGATGATTTTGCTGAAATAGAAATTGTAAGGAATGAAGAACACAGGTTAGTAACAAATTAGGTTTATATATTCCTGTTAATTAATTTGCAATTTAGTGTTGATTTTTAACTTTGCGGAGTAAGTATGGAAGAAAAGAAAATTTTTTCTATTATAGAAGCATTGCTTTTTGTTAGTGAGAAACCATTGAGTACAGATAAAATTTATGAAATATTTGAAGGCGAAGTTGAGAAAAAGGAGATTAGTAAAGTATTAGAGGAAATGCTTAAATGGTATGAGCAACATTCTGGTAGTTTATGCATATCAAAGGTAGCTGGTGGATATCAGATGACTACATTGCCTGAGATAGCTTTTTGGTTAAGAAAATTGTATAAATCTGAAAAAACAGAAAGATTATCTTCTCCAGCTATGGAAACCTTAGCAATTGTTGCTTATAAGCAGCCCGTAACCCGAGTTGAAATTGAACATATAAGAGGAGTAAATGTAGAAGGAGTATTAAAAACTCTTTTGGAAAAAGGGCTTATAAGAATTAGTGGCCATAAAAAGACAATAGGAAGGCCTATTTTATATAGTACAACCAGATTATTTTTAGAATATTTTGGTTTGGGTTCTTTAAAAGAACTACCTGAATTAAAAGAAGAAGATGACCAAGATGCAAAACTTAAAGAAACTCAACAGCAATTAAATAGGAGCAAAAAATGAAGTTAAGAGAAATAAGAAAAAAAATTGATAGTATTGATAGTAAAATAGTAAAACTTTTAAACGATAGGGCAAAGCTTGCTTTAGAAACGAAAGATTTAAAGCAGGAAGAAAGGTTAGATGTGTATTCTCCAAGTAGAGAAAAAAAAGTTTTAGATAATGTAAAAAAAATAAACCAAGGCCTTTTAAAAAATGAATCGGTTATATCTATTTTCAAAGAAATTGTTTCTTCTTGTTTATCAATACAGAAAAAAATTAAAGTAGCTTATTTAGGGCCTGCTTTTAGTTTTACACATCAAGCTGCTGTGAATAGTTTTGGAAAAGAAACTAAATACAGTAATTGTTCAAGTATTAGTTATATTTTTAATGAAGTAGAGAAGTCGCATTCTAATTATGGCGTAGTTCCTGTAGAAAATTCTACTGAAGGAATAATTAGCCATACTTTAGATATGTTTATAGATTCGGATTTAAAAATCTGTTCTGAGATTTTGTTTAAAATTACCCATTATTTATTGAGTAACGAAAAAAAATTGGAAGATGTAAAAAAGATTTATTCGAAGGCAGAAGTGTTTGGCCAATGTCGAAAATGGTTAGAGGAAAGAATGCCCAGCGTGCAACTTTGTGATGTACAAAGCACATCTGAAGCTGCACATATAGTTGCTGGTGAATCAAATTCTGCTGCTATTGCAAGTAAAGTAGCAGCTGAGGAATATAAGCTTAATATATTGGCAAGAGAGATACAAGATTATAAAGAGAATCTTACGAGATTTTTAGTTATTGCTAAAGATTTTGATAATAAATCTACAGGAAAAGATAAAACTTCTATTATGTTTTCTATCAAGGATAGTATAGGTGCTTTACATGATATGTTAGTTCCTTTTAAAAAATACAATATTAATTTAACAAAAATAGAATCCAGGCCTTCGAGAGCAAAATTATGGGAATATTATTTTTTTGTGGATTTTGAAGGGCACTATAAAGACGAAAATGTTAAAAAAGCACTTTCTGAATTGGGTAAAAACTGTAATTACTTAAAAACTTTAGGTTCATATCCTATAGGATAAAAAAATGGATAATAATTTAGATAAATTAATAAAACCTGAACTATTGAAGGTAAAATCTTATATACCTGGGAAACCTATTGAAGAAGTTAAAAGAGAATTAGGATTAAAAGAAGTAACTAAACTTGCTTCTAATGAAAATGCTATAGGGCCTTCTCCAAAGGCGATAAAGGCAATTGCTAAAGACCTTGATAATATCTATCAATATCCTGAGAGCAATTGCTTTTATTTAAAACAGAGATTATCAAAATATTTAAATGTTGATTCTAATCAGCTTATTATAGGAAATGGTTCTGATGAAATAATAGTTCTTGTGTTACGTGTTTTTGTAAAACCTTCTGATAAAGTTATAATTGCAGACCCTACTTTTTTAATTTATGAAATTCAGTCCATGGTAAATGGTGCTGATTTAGTAAAAGTTCCACTTAAAGATTTTAGGCATGATATAAAACAAATGAAAAAAGCAATAGATTCAAATACAAAATTGGTTTTTATTGCCAACCCTGATAATCCTACAGGCACTTATTTAACTAATGATGAAATAGATGAATTTATGCAAGGTTTGCCTGACGATTTAATAGTTTTTTTTGATGAAGCTTATTATGAATTTGCAAAAGACAAAGAGGATTATCCGGATACTTTAAAATTTATTGATAAAAAAAATGTAATTATAACCAGGACCTTTTCTAAATCATATGGATTAGCTGGATTAAGAGTAGGATATGGGATTACGTCTAATGAAATTGTAAGTTATATGGATAAGGTACGTGAACCATTTAATGTTAATCGCGTTGCTCAGGTTGCAGCAACAGCTGCTTTAGATGATGAAGAATTTTTGAATAGAACTTTAAAATTTGTTCATGATGGTAAACTTTATTTATACAAGCAGTTTGAAAAAATGGGCCTTGAATTTATTCAAAGCAGTACTAATTTTGTTCTTGTTAATTTAAAAAAAGATTGTGATGAAATATCTAATAAATTATTAAAGAAAGGTATTATTATAAGAAATATGAAGAACTGGGGATTAGATAATTTTATCCGCATAACAGTAGGGACCAAAAAACAAAACAAGAAATTCATAAAAGCATTATCTGAAATATTGTAAATTATTTTTTAGAAAGGAGAGTAAATTATGATAATTGTAATGAAAGCTTCTGCAACAGAAGAACAAATGCAAAAGATAATAGATAGATCAGAATCTTTAGGTTTAAAAGCTCATGTATCAAAAGGTGAAGAAAGAACTATTATAGGGCTTATAGGAGCAGAAGATAAAGTAAGGATGCAACCGTTAGAGCGAATGGATGGTGTGGAAAAAGTAATGCCTATTTTGCCACCTTATAAATTAGTATCAAGAGAGCTTCGTAAGCAAAATACAGTTATTAAAATTAAAGATGTAGAGATAGGTGCAAAAAAGATTGTTATAATGGCTGGTCCTTGTTCTGTAGAAAATAAAGAAAGTCTCTTACAAATTGCTAACGATGTTAAGAAGAATGGTGCAACTGTTTTGAGAGGAGGGGCTTTTAAACCTCGCACTTCTCCTTATAGCTTTCAAGGTCTAGGTGAAGAAGGATTAAAATATCTTAAAGAAGCTGCTGATGAAACAGGATTGTTGATAGTTACAGAACTAATGGATCCTCGAGATTTAGATTTATTTTATAAGTATGATGTTGATATTATTCAAATTGGAGCAAGGAACATGCAAAATTTCAATTTGTTGAAAGAAATAGGAAAAATTAAAAAACCTGTCCTTTTAAAAAGAGGGATGATGTCTACTATAAAAGAATTACTTATGTCTGCTGAATATATATTATCCGAAGGTAATTTTAATGTTATGCTATGCGAGAGAGGTATTAGAACTTTTGAATCTCATACACGGTTTACTTTTGATGTAAATGCTATCCCTGTTATAAAAAAATTATCTCATTTACCAGTTATAGCTGATCCAAGTCATGCTACGGGGCAATGGGGTTTAGTATCTCCGATATCGAGAGCTGCCGTTGCTGCTGGGGCAGATGGTTTAATTATAGAAGTCCATCCAAAGCCAGAGGAAGCTTTATCTGATGGAGTTCAATCGCTTTTGCCTAAAAATTTTCAGGAACTAATAGTTGATTTAAGAAATGTCTGTAAAGCTGTAGGACGAGAGATGTAATGAATTCCAATTTTAATAATGTAACAATTGTAGGAGTAGGTTTGATAGGTGGGTCTTTGGGCCTGGCTATAAAAGAGAGGAAAATGGCTTCGAAAGTTATCGGAGTTGGCCGACGCGAAGTTAGTATGCAAAAGGCTATTGATGCTAATTCTATTGACGAAGCTACCTTGGATATAAAAAAAGGTGTTGAAAAATCAGATTTAGTTATTATTGCTACTCCTATAGATAAGGTCGTGGATATAGCTAAAAAAGCTTTAAAATATATGCCTCGAAATTCGATATTAACAGATGTAGCCAGTACTAAACGTGATATTGTGGAACAGATAGAAGAAAATATTCCCGAAAACATATATTATGTAGGTTCACATCCTATAGCAGGTTCTGAGAAAACCGGTGTTGAATTTGCAAAAAGTACCATGTTTGATAATTCTAATTGTATAATAACATTTACTGAGAATACAAATAGGGAGGTTTTAAATAAGGTGGAAAGTTTCTGGAAAGATTTGAGTGCTAAGGTTACAATAATGTCTCCTGACGATCATGATAAAATAATAGCTGTTACAAGTCATGTTCCTCATATTATAGCTTCGGTTTTAGTTAAAAATGCAGAATTTTATTTTAATTCAACCGGAGGAAGCTTTAAAGATATAACCAGAGTAGCTTTAAGTAGTTCCGAGATGTGGACATATATTTTTATGCAGAATAGAAAATATATATTAGAATCGATTAATGATTTTGTTAATGAATTTAAAAAATTTTCAGATTTAATTGATAAAAAAGATAAGAAAACTCTAATTAATATTTTAAATGATACTAAGAGCTTAAGGGAAAAGTTAGGGAAAGAAGGAGGAGATGTAAGTGAGTAGAAATTTTAAAAAAGTAATTGCTATAGATGGCCCTGCGGGCTCTGGAAAAAGTACAGTTGCCGAAAGATTAGCTGATGAATTGTCAACTTTATATATTGACACGGGAGCTATGTATAGAGCGGTAACTTTTAAAGCTTTAAATGAGAACATTGATTTTGATGATAAAAAATCTATTGAGAAATTAGTAGATGATATTGATATTAGTTTAGAAAAAACAGAGCAAGGCTTAAAAGTATTATTAAATGGAAATGATGTAACTAAGAAATTGCGTTCTTCTAAAGTTAACAAAAATATTTCCCGGATTGCTAAAAATAAGATTGTCCGAAAGAAAATGGTCCAAATGCAAAGGCAATTCGGTGCAAAAGGTGCAATAGTGGAAGGAAGAGATATTGGGACGGTAGTTTTTAAAAAGGCCTATAAGAAATTTTATCTTGATGCACATTTAGACGAACGTATAAAAAGGCGTTTAAAACAAGCTAAAAGTAAAGGCCGTAGAGTTGATGAAAAAACTATTAAAGAAGAAGTTATAAATAGAGATAGAAGTGATCGTAGTAGGAAAATAGGGCCTTTAAGGATTTCTCCGGACTCTATATATATTGATACTACAAATTTGTCTATTGATGAAGTAGTTAATAAAATATTGAATTTTATCAAAAATGAATAGGGATTTTATTTATAGAATGTCTAATGTTTTTGTCATTTAGAAAAATAAATTATAATTTCGTAAGAATATTAGCTTTTATAGTTTTAAAGATATGCTTTAGATTTGAAATTTATGGTTATAAAAATATTCTTTTAGTAAAAAATCCATTTATATTAGCTAGTAATCATCAGAGTTATTTAGATCCTATTATTTTAGGGGCTACTGTTAGTCAAACTTTGAATTTTATGGCTCGGGATAGTTTGTTTAAAAATCCCGTTTTTGGTAGTTTTATTTCCAGTTTGGGAGCTTTACCTGTTAATTTAAAAACCCCAGGGACCGGATTAATAAAAAAATTTTACAAATTATTAAAATCAGGTAAAAATTTGGTTATGTTTCCTGAAGGAACTAGAAGTGCTCAGGATATTATAAACGATGCCCAGCCAGGTATTGGTTATTTAATCTCAAGGACTGAAGTTCCTGTTTTACCTGTATTTATTAAAGACAGTGCTAAGGCTTTACCTAAACATGCTAAATGGATTCGATTTTGTAAAGTGAAAATAATAATTGGGAAATTAATTACTTTTAAAGATTTAGAAAATAAATTTAAGAATATAAAAAACAGAAAGATTAAATATAAACTTTATGGTGCTTATATAATGCACCAAATAGAAAGATTAGCTGATGAAAGAAGTAATATTATCTAAATACTGTGATTTTTGTGATGGAGTAAAACGTACCATAGATATATGTAATGAAGTTCTCGGCAAAGATAAAGATATTTATTCTATCGGACAGGTAATACACAATTCTAAAGTTACAGATAATTTAAAACGGCAGGGGCTTCAAGTTGTAGAAAATGTTTCTGAAATTCCTGAAGGTTCAAGCTTACTTATACGTTCTCATGGTATTTCGCCAACTTCTATTCGAATTGCTAAAGAAAAGAATATTAAGCTAATTAATGCTGCCTGTCCTTTTGTGGAATATATTCAAAATATCTGTAAGAAATTGATAAAAGAAAAGTATTTTGTGATTATTACTGGAGACATGAATCATCCAGAAGTTGAAACTTTAACTGATATAGCGGGCCAGAATGGAATGGCTATTTCCGAACCGGATAAGAATATTAAAGTTCCTGGAAATGTTCAAAAAGTGGGAGTAATTAGCCAAAGCACATATACAAGAGATAATTTTTATAGTATAATCAGCAAGTTATTTAATTTAAGTTTTCCTGAAATTAGGCTTTTTGACACTATTTGTAATGATAGTTTAAAACGTAGAGAAGAAGTAAAAAAGATTGCTTTATTAACTGATGTAGTTTGGGTTATAGGTGGAACTAATAGTGCTAATACCATGCGTTTATTTCAAATTGCAAAAAAGATTAATGAATTTACTTATCATTTAAATGATCCTGATAAAACAGATAAATCTTTCTTTGATGTTTTTAAAAAAGTAGAGCGTCTTGGAGTAATAGGAGGAGCTTCAACTCCAAGGTGGATAATTGATGCTTTTTTAAACAAAATATCCGAAAGTTATAAAATGGTTTTATTGGAGGAATTACAAGATTATGTAAGTTAGTTGAATATGTTATAAAATTATGAAAATCTAATAAAAGAGAGGTGAAGTTGTATGGATGATTCAAAATTAAGTGGTACTAACAATTCTTTAAAGGAGGTGAAGGATCCTGACACTGAAACTTTAAACGAAAAAGAAATGCAAAAGTTAGAAAAACTATACAGTCAATCTTTTATCAATTTTAAAGAAGGAGAACTCGTAGAAGGTAAAGTTAGTGAAATTACATCCAGAGATGTAATGATTGATATAGGATATAAATCTGAAGGCCGTTTACCCTTAGAGGAATTTAATAATGTTGATTCATTGAAAATAGGTGATAGTGTAAAAGTTTTTCTGGAGTCTAAAGAAGATGAAGATGGCACAGTAATTGTTTCAAAGAGAAGAGCAGATAGGCATTTAGGATGGAAATATATAGAAGATAATCATCAAGAGGGAGATATAATAGAAGGCAAAGTTATTAAGAAAGTGAGAGGTGGAATGATAGTAAATATAGGTATAGATGCATTTTTACCAGGTTCTTTAGCTTCTATAAAAGGCCCTGCTGATATGGATGGAATGTTAGGGAATACTTATAAATTTAAAATTGTAAAGATAACGCCTTCTAGAAAAAATATAGTGCTTTCACGTCGTGCTATAGTTGAAGAAGAATTGCGTAAAAAGTCCGAAGAGCTTTTAGATGAATTAAAGGAAGGCCAAGTAAATAAAGGCCGTGTTAAAAATATTACGGATTTTGGAGCTTTTATAGATTTAGGAGGAGTTGACGGATTATTGCATATAACTGATATGAGTTGGGGTAGGGTTAATCATCCTAGTGAAATTTTAGCTCTCAATGATGAAGTTGAGGTAGTTATTTTAAACGTTGACAAAGAAAGTAGAAAAGTATCTTTAGGACTTAAACAAAAAACCGAAAGTCCTTGGAAATCTGCTGAAAAAAAATATGCAGTAGGAACTAAAATAAAAGGTAAAGTAGTTAATATTCTTCCTTATGGTGTTTTTGTCGAATTAGAAAAGGGCGTAGAAGGATTAGTGCATATTTCGGAAATGTCATGGGTTAGAAAGATAAAACATCCTAATGAATTATTAGCCATAGGAGATGTAGTAGAGGCTATGGTTTTAAGTCTTGATATGGAAAAACAAAGAATTTCATTGGGTTTAAAACAATTAGAACCTAATCCATGGGAAGGGGTAGAAGACCGATATACAGAAGGTGATGAGGTTACAGGGAAAGTCCATCACATTACTGATTATGGAGCATTTGTCGCTTTGGAAGATGGCATTGATGGATTAATACATGTCTCGGATTTGTCATGGACTAAAAAAGTTAATGATACTAAAGAAGTTCTAAAAAAAGGACAAACAGTTACTGCGAAAGTATTATTTGTGGATGCTGAAAATCAAAGAATATCTTTAGGTTTAAAACAAATGCAAGAAGACCCGTGGCCGGAATTAGTCGAAAAATATTCTACTGGAACTAAATGTAAAGGCAAGGTAGTCAAAGTAGCGAGTTTTGGTATGTTTGTGGAATTAGAAGAAGGATTAGAAGGGTTATTGCATAAATCTGGAGCAAAAAATTCCGATGAAGAGCATATAGATTTTAAACCTGGACAACAAGTTGAAGTTTCAGTTATAAAGATAGACAAAAACAAACACCAGATAAGATTAAAACTTGAAGGCTTTGAAGAATTTAAAGAAGTTGAAGTTAATAAAGAACAGTTAAAAGAGCAAGAATCTTTGGAATCATCAGATTATGTCGAAGAGGAAACTTCTTCA
>JAGYNU010000024.1 GCA_018399975.1 Candidatus Omnitrophota bacterium | reverse complement strand
AAGTTAGGAGCATGTTGTCCGAATCGGAGATTGAAAGAAAATTATTAGAAATTTATAACTATAAAGACAACACTGTTCTTTCTCCACGTTTAAATATGTCTGCAGAAAGTTTTTTTGAAACAGTCAAATATTATGTGATGGGGGATTTGTCTCTTGAAGCTGCACAGCGGAAATTTGTTGACTTGTACGGATTAGAGAGTAAGACCGCTAAAATAATGCTTGTGACTACAAAGATAGTTGTCGAAAATAATTTAAGTAATTTGGGGAAAGCTGGGGTGGATGTATATCTTGCAGGGTTTTTTGTCGAAGAGGAAAATAAAGAAATGAGGGAAGAATGTCGGAAATTAGCGATTGAATGTATCTCTGAGGATACTCAATCAACAGAGGAAAAAGCTGAAACTATTCTTAAACAAGCAGAAAATATTTATCAAATTGAAAAAATACCTACTCAAACTCTAAATCACATGAAACAGGTTATAAGCGAATATCAAGGATATAATAACCCTGAGAAAGCTTTGCCTAATGCTATGGCAGCTATTTTAGAAGTAGAACTTAAAAATTCTGACTATCAAGAGTTTGCAATCGATAATTTGGATTTAGTGGTGAAAATACTAAAAGAAAAATCTCCGGATTATCTTGCAGTTAAAAAAGACATTAAAGGAAAATTTTATTTTCAAGTTGATGATGAAAAGTTTATAAAAAATTATTCGATAAAATAATAAAACTTTCCCTTTTATTCTATATTTTTCCTTGATTATATTTCTGAAAGTAGTAATATTAGATCATATTGATTGAGGTAACATAGTAAATAAATTGGTAGCTGGACGGATAATAATGTAGGTTTTTTTAATCGACCCTCCACTTGAAAATTTTTTACTTTTAATGTATATTAATGCAGGTGTAATGAGGATTTTTTGTTTATGTAGTTAAGATTGGATATTTATCCGCCAATGTTTGGGGTGGTTCTGCGTGTCTCGGACGAGGACACTGAATTTTTAGATTTTTGGAACGAAAAATTATGAATGCGGTTTGAGACATGATTGTAACATAATAGTTTGATTGGAATAATTTGTAGCATTGGATAATTGAAAAATTAATATTTGTTTAAAATTTAGAAATTAGTATTTCGAATTTATATTGGCTCCGCAATTAGTATTTTCTTAACCAAGTACCAAATATATGCTAATTAAGTACAAATAGATTTAAAGAGAGATTTACTGAATTTGTCCCCGTAGCTCAATTGGATAGAGCACTGGACTTCTAATCCAGGAGTTGGAGGTTCGAGTCTTCCCGGGGACGTAGTAAAGCAGAGCAAAGCTATAATCTAAAAAGTTTTGTTTTTAATATAGATATAGGATAGTAGATATTAGAAGTACATGAGGTGGCTATAGTGTAGTGGTTAGCACAGGTGACTGTGGCTCACCTAGTACGGGTTCGAATCCCGTTAGCCACCCCAAATAAAGCCCAAACTTACGGAACAAAGTGAACGTAAGTAAGTCCTTTATTAGAAGAATCTTACATAAAGTTAGCCCGGTTATGATACCGGGCTTTTTCTATTGTTCTAACGTTTAGTTTATGGTGTTTAGTTTAGGACATTTGTGGAATATGAGAGGATTATATTAGTGGATAAATAGTCATAAACTAAGGTATTACTGTAATTACCAATTTTATCAAACAGTTACAATAATTTAATTTTATGCTGTGCTATGGTGTTTCTTCCTTTTTATAAACTATCACAATTTTATTCCTTGATATTTAGCTTGTTTTCGCTTATTTCTTATTTTACTATGACAAAAAAATTATAATTTTATCTTAATTTAAAGAAGTGTTGAATTTAATCCTCTTATTAACTATAAATTTTTGATATTAATAAAAGAGAATATTGCTTGAAAAAATTTAATAGAGTGATATTATATAGGCAAGTCAAGGATACTTAAATAAATTTAAAAATAAGGTTTATGATGAAACTATCGATAAGAAATAAATTTTTAATTAGCTTTTGCTTGATTTTGGTTTTGGTATTAATAGTTTGGGGTAGAGGTATTTTTTCTATAAGGGATTTAGGAAAATCTGCTCAGCTTATTTTAAAAGAGAATTATAGAAGTATTAGAGCAGCATATAAAATGATTGAAATAATTGAAAACCAAAATAATTTACTTTTGCAAGGGTTAGTTGACTATTCACCTGATTATAAGTCTTCATTTCGAGAAAAGGAAATTAAGTTTCTTATAAATTTAAGTAGAGCTGAAGATAATATCACAATTAAAAAAGAAAATAATATAATTGCAAATATTAAAAGTAATTATTCAGAGTTTTTAGGGCATTCTACTGATGTTTTCTCCCGATTAGAGAATTCCCAAAAAGCTGCAGAAGACATTTATGAAGGTCCCTTAAAAAAGAAATATAAAATAGTAGTAAAAGAATGTTCACAGTTAGCTTCTGTGAATCAAGAGACTATGTATACAGCTAGTCAAAATACTCAGAAGACAGCTAATGAATCTTTTTATACTATAATTATCATAGGAGTAATTGCTATTAGTGCAGGAATAATAATTAGCATATTTTTTTCCTCCCGCTTGGCATATCCTATACGGAAATTAATGGATGCTACTAAAAAGATTGGAGACGGAGATTTAGATGTTGATATAAAAGTGGAGTCTAAAGATGAGTTAGGAATGTTAGCGAAAGAATTGCAGGCAATGGTCAGAAAACTTAAGGATTATCGGAAGTTGAATGTAGGAAGGATTATAGCTGAAAGGAAGAGAGCGGAAGCAATAATTCAAAGTGTTGGGGAAGGAATCTTAGTATTTGATACGGAGCTTAAGATAGTGTTAGCTAACCAAGTAGTTGGAGAAATATTAAATTTTGTTCCTCATGAAGGAATTGATAAGCATTTTTTTGAGATTCTTAAGAACGAAAAGATTTTTAATTTACTAAAAGGAGCCGTGGAAAAAGGAAAAATTAGTCCTGGGGAGGAAGAAGAGGAAAAGAACATTTTTGAAGTAAAAAGTGAAGAAGGAAAATCTTATTTCTATTATACTGTCAATCCGGTTAAAACGGAGGAAGGAAAGATTATAGGAGCAGTTTTATTATTTAAAGATGTAAGTAAGTTAAAGGAAATAGAAGAAATGAAAAGTGAATTTATGACAGCAGCTTCTCATGAATTAAAAAATCCTTTGAGTTCAGTAAGTATGTCTGTTGATTTACTTTTAGAAGAGGAACATGGTGAAAAAGATAAAGAGCTTTTACTGGCTGCAAGAGAAGATTGCCAGAGATTAAAAGACCTTGTAAATGATTTACTTGACCTTTCCAAGCTTGAGTCTGGAGAAATGCCTATGGAACTTAGAGATGTTGATTATAAGAGACTTTGTAAAAAGGGTATTGATATTTTAAAAAAGCAAGCTGAAGAGAATGAGATAAATCTTGAGTTGATAGAAGAAAAAGAAATTCCTGATAAGGTTAAGCTTGATCCTAATAAAATTACCTGGGTTCTTACAAACCTTATTGGAAATGCTTTGAGGTATACTGATAAAGGAGGTTACATTAAAGTAAGGATAACGGTAACAAAGAACCGCATATTTACTTCTGTTGAAGATAATGGGACAGGTATTCCTTATGAATATCAAAGTAAAATATTTGATAAACTTATTTCTCTAACTGATAAAAAAGGAACTAAAAGTGGCTCTGGATTAGGTTTATCTATTACCAAGGAAATAGTTAAGGCTCATGGAGGTAGCATATGGGTTGATAGTGAACCGGGTGAAGGAAGCATTTTTACTTTTACATTACCTATAAAATAAATTTGAAAGGGAGGGAAAAATGAGTAATAAAGAGGTATTAATAGTAGATGATGAAAAAAACATTCGGCTTACACTTTCAAGATGTGTAGAAAGTTTAGATGTGGAGGTAAATACAGCAGTTAATGGAGAGGATGCACTTAGTAAATTAGATGAAGGTAATTATAATTTAATGTTACTTGATTTAAAAATGCCTGGGATGAATGGAATGGAAGTTCTAGAAGAAACAAGTAAAAAGTATCCTGAGTTAAACGTTATAATCATAACAGCATATGGGAGTATAGAAGGAGCTGTGAAAGCTATGAAATTAGGGGCAGTAGATTTTATTCAGAAACCTGTTACTCCAGAAGAAGTTCGTTCTATAATCAAATCCGTTTTTGATAGAGCTGGATTAGAGAAAGATAAACTTGAAACTTATAAAGAACATTTGGAGTTTGCTAAACATAATATAAATAAAAGAAAGTTTGATTTAGCATTAACTCATATACAGAAAGCTATAGGAATTGATTCTTCTAAACCAGAAGGTTTTGTTTTAAAAGGTAATTTATTAGAGTTAAAAGGAGAAGATTTAGAGGCACAAAAAACTTATAGGGCAGCTCTTGAACTTGAACCTACTTATAAACCTGCGAAAGAGTGTCTAAGTAATTTAACCTCTGGGTTTTCAAAGGATACTCCCAATAAGAAGTTAGGGTTATCAGGGGACGATAAGGAGTAAGAATAAAAATTTAACGAAATGGCTTGGAGAACAATATGTATATAGTTATTATTGGATGTGGGAGAATGGGATCTCTTCTTGCAAATAGACTTTCCAAACAAGGAGAGAGTATAGTAGTAGTGGATAAAAATGAAAGTGCTTTTGAAAATCTCTCTGCTGAGTTTAGTGGATTTCATATCTTAGGAGATGGAGCTGAGGTAGATGTTTTAAAACAAGCTAAAATTGAAAAGGCTGATGTGGTTCTTGCTACTACAAAAGAAGATAATTTGAACTTAATGATAGCCCAAATAGCTAAAGAGATTTTCGGTGTGCATAAAGTATTAGTTAGACTCTTTGACACAAAAAGAGAAGAAATATTTTCTACATTTCATATAGAAAGTATTTCACCCACTCGAATTGCAGTTGATGAATTTCTAAAAAAGATTAATCTTAAAGGGAGTTAACTAATGAGAACAATTATAATTGGGGGAGGAAAATTAGTTTATTTTCTATCAAAGACTTTTATTTCTAAAGGATACGATGTTACTATTGTCAACGATGATTCACAGGATTGTGAATGGTTTGCTAAACGATTAGAAACTACTGTTATAAAAGGTAATGGGTCAGACCTTAAAGTACAGCAAGAAGCAAAAGCTGGAGAAACCGATTGTTTAATAGCTATTACTCCCAATGACGAAGATAATCTTATTTCCTGTCAGGTAGCTGGTAAAGTGTTTGGCATTCCTAAAATAATTTCTTTCGTAAATAATCCGGAAAATGCAACATTGTTTGAACAATTAGGGATTAATATTGCCATATCGCCGGTAGAAATTATATCTAAATTAATAGAACAAAAAACAGAGTTTGAAGAGATTACGAATCTTATACCTTTAGCAGAAGGTAAAATTAATGTTACAGAAATTGTGTTAACTGAAAATTCTCCTGTTTTGGGGAAATCGATAGAAGAGTTAGATTTCCCAAGAGAGGCTATTATAACTTGTATAATAAGAAATAGTTCGGCAATAGTTCCTAAAGGATTTACTATATTAAAAGAGAAAGATAAACTGATTTTAATTTCCATTCCAGAAGAATATCATAAAGTTATTAAACTACTTACCGGAGAAAAATAAATTTTATGGAGATTTTTAGATCGGAAGGAACTCTTAGGTCAAATAATGTAATAAAAAGAAAATATTATACTATTTTTTCTTTTTTAGGATTGGTTTGTATTTTTACAGGGTTTTTATTGCTTACTCCTCTTATTGCCCTGTTTTTTAACTTTACAGGAAATATATATGCTTTTTTAAAACCATCCATATTATCTTTCATAATAGGAACTGTATTACTTTTGCTGTTTAGAAGAAAAAATAACCCGGTTAACTTGACTTTACAAGATGGTGCGGTAGTGGTGATTTTAAGTTGGGTTTATGTGTGTCTTATTTCTTCTATACCTTTTTTATTAGAGAACCATCTAAATTTTACCAATGCTCTTTTTGAATCCGTAAGTGGCTGGACTACTACTGGTCTTACAGTAATAGATGTTTCAAAAAGTTCTAAGGTTATTTTATTATGGCGAAGCATTTTGCAGTTTTGTGGAGGAGCAGGATTTGCAGTATTAATGCTTTCTACCATTATTGGACCGTATGGAGCAGGATTGTATCAGGCTGAAGGTCGGTCAGAACAGTTACTCCCTCATATTAAATCTTCAGCTAAGATGGTTATGTTTATATATTCATTTTTTACCGTACTTGGAATACTAGCCTACCGTTTTGCTGGTATGTCTTTTTTTAATTCCATTAATCATTCCTTTTGTGCATTATCTACAGGAGGATTTACTACCGTCAGTAATAGCATAGGCCATTGGAAGAGTTTACCTATAGAAATAGTAACTATTGTATTAATGATTTTAGGTTCTACTAATTTTGCTATCAGTTATCTTTTGTTAAAGATGAAGTTTAAAAAAATATTTCATAACGTGGAGTGGCGAGTAACACTTTTACTTACAATTATAACAATTTCATTAATAACATTTTTAACAATAAGACCTTTCTCCTTTGATAGTTCTTTAAGAGAATCAATATTTCAGGTAGTTACCGCTTTGACTACCACCGGTTATTCTACAGTATCTCTTAGTGGATGGCCTAATCCTGGAATTTTTATTATAGTTTTATTGATGTTGGTAGGAGGGGGAATATGTTCTACTGCCGGAGGTATAAAGCAATATAGGATATATCTACTAATGAAATCTATTTTTTGGGATATAAGAGACCATTTCCTCCCTCGCAGTTCTGTGGTGAAAGATTATATTTGGCGAGGGGAAGATAAATTTTATATAGGTAATCAACATATGAGGCAAGTGTATAATTTTGTATTTTTGTACGTCTTTACTTTTTTTATCGGGGTATTAATATTTTTAATAACTGGTTATTCATTTAAAGATTCTTTTTTCGAATTTGCTTCAGCACTTGGGACAGTGGGACTTTCGGTTGGAGTAACCGGTCCGGAGGCTCCAAAACATATATTATGGACAGAAATTTTTGGGATGTTTTTAGGAAGATTAGAATTCCTGGTAGTTCTTTTTGGAATTAGAAAATTATTTTTAGATTTCAAAACATTTGTTTCTTTAAAAAATAAATTTTAATGTGAGTCAATTGGAAGGTATCGTTTACGTTTATCTTACCTATAAGTATGTTAAGTTAAATCATTTCTGGTTATAATACCAAGTTTTTTTCTATCCATTTAGCAGTTTAAAAGTTACAACGTGATATTTTCTGCCTTTCTTTATATCAGTTTTAGAAAATAGTAGAAGTTATTCAAATGCCAATATTTGTAAAATCATAGAAAAACTGTTTAAGGGATTTTAGATTGACTTTTAATCTGTTAAATTTTAGAATACATTGTGTTACTATAATAAGACAAGTTATGATTTTATAAAAGAAGAAGCATAAATGATTAGAAAAATTATAAATTATTTTGTAGAAAGGCATCTTTTAACCAATTTGATCTTTATAGCTGTTTTAATAGGAGGTTTTTTAAGTTGGCAGGGGATAAAAAAGGAAGAGATGCCTTCTATAACTTTCGATTTTGTTCGTGTATCTGCTAATTATCCTGGAGCTACAGCGGAGGAAGTAGAACATTTTGTAACTAAGGAATTAGAAGAAGCAGTTAGAGGGATTGATGGAGTATATAGAGTAACTAGTACTAGTAGTGCTGGAAGTTCCAGTATCGCTGTTGAACTTGAGAAAAATTTTCCCAGGAAAGACGAAGCCATTACGGAGATACGTAATGCTGTTTTAGATGCTAACCTTCCTGAAGATATTAAAGACGACCCTTCCGTTCATGTATTTGAGACCTCTAAGAAAGCCATTGTAGATGTAGCTTTTATTCATACCGGTGTTCATTTACTTGATGTTGAATCCCGTCATTTACTACAGGAATATGCGATTGCATTAGAGAATCAACTTCTCAATTTATCTCATGTTAATAGTGTGGATAAAAGAGGTTATTTACAGGAAGAAATTCAAATTAATGTAAATCCTGAAAAGCTCAAAAAATATACTATTCCTTTAAGTCAGGTTAGAAGAGAGATCGTAGAAAATAATTCACGACAACCTGCTGGAAATATTGAAGCTAAAAATGAACCTAAGGTTACAATCGATGCTCAACTTGATACTATAGATAAGTTAAATAGTCTTTATATTCAAGCTGGCTTCCAGGGACAAGCTATTTCATTGAATAAAGTAGCAGAAGTTAAAAGGGGTTTCAATGAGAAAAAGAGTATTTATAAAGTTAATGGACACGAAGCACTTATATTTAATATTGTCAAAAACACCTCTTATGGAATCCTAGATTCTATAGATGCGGTTAAGGAAGAGGTGGGTAAGTTTGAGAAAAACTACTTAAAAGATATTCCGATAGATATCGTTCTGCTAGATGATGAATCTATTGATGTGCGCAACCGTTTATCCATTATTGCTCTGAATGGAACAATAGGATTTATATTAATTCTTTTCATGTTATTTTTATTTTTAAATAAAAGGTCTGGTTTTTGGGTAGCAATGGGTATACCTTTTACGATTTGTTTTACATTGATATTTAGTTTGCTTTTCGGTTTTACGATTAATAACATAACATTAGCTGCTGTGATTATAGTTATGGGAATTATAGTGGATGATGCTATTGTGGTAGCTGAAAATATTTCTCGTTTCAGGGCAAATGGAATAAAATCCAAACAGGCAGCAGTTGAAGGTACTTCTCAGGTTTTTCTCCCGGTAATAGCTAGTATTGTTACAACTTGTGTGGCTTTTATACCGTTATACTTTTTTGGAGGAAGGTTTGGAAGTTTAAATAGGTTTATTCCTCCTGTTATATTTTTGATGTTAGGAGCAAGTTTATTTGAAACATTAATAATTTTACCCGGTCATATGCATTTTAATTTATCTATAGGTAAAAAATTTAGACGTAAAAAAATTAAAAGTATTAGAAAACATTGGTTCGATAAAATAGAGAAATACTACGAGAGGTTTTTAAATAAGATGCTTTCATATAAATCACTTGTTTTGTTCTTTTTCGTTATTATATTGATACTATCGGCTTTGGTTATGATTTATAAAATAAAATTTGTGATGTTCCCTCGTGAAGAAACTCGGGAGATTGTACTTTCGGGGAATGCTGGTAAAGATGCCGGTAGGTTTGATACAGCTGAATTGACCAAAAAGGTTGAGGCTGTATTTAAACCATATATTGGAAAAGAGATAGTTGGAATAAGAACTGGTATTTCCAGAAGCCGTAGGAGAGCAGAAGTAGAAGAGAACAAATTCCGGATGATTGTTGAAATTGTCCCAAAAGAAAAACGTAGGGAATCTGCTGATGAGTTAATATCATTATGGAAACCTCAAATTAAACAAATAAAAGGATTGAATGATTTAGTTATACAGAAAAGTCGCTGGGGGCAATCTAGCGGTAGTCCAGTGGAGGTAATTGTTCAGGAAAATAATGATAATTTAAGGGAGAAAGCTTCGGATAAGTTAGCCGAATTAATGAAAAAGTATCAGGAACTTACTAATGTTGAAGTTGAACGTCCTCTTCAGACAGAAGAATATAAGATTGATTTTAAAAGAGAAAAGATAAAACGTTTATCCATAAACCCTTCCGATATATCTTCTACCTTCCGGGCTTCTTTAGAAGGGATTATATTATATGACCTACCTATGGGAGATGAAGAAATTGATGTGCGTTTATCTGTAATAGAAAGTTCTAAAACTGATATAGAATCAATTTTAGATGTTCCAGTAGAGAACAAAAATGGTTATTTGGTTCCATTAAGAAATGTTGTTAACATAGAAAAAACTACTACGCCAAATTCAATATCAAGGAGGGGGTCAAAAAGAGTAACTACTGTTTATGCTGATATTAAACCTGGTTCGAAACATACTCCTTTAGAGATAGCAGAAGATATAGAAGAAAATATTTTTCCAAAGGTTATCGATTCTCAACCGACAACAACGCTTTCATTTATTGGTGAGATTTACGAGACAAAAGAGGCCCAGGGAAATTTTAAAAATGCGGTTATAATGGTTGTTTTATTTATATTTATTATACTTGCAGTTCTTTTTAATTCATTGTCTAGACCAGTTATAATAATGCTGGCAATACCTTTTGGTTTAGTGGGAATAATATTAGCTTTTCTATTACATGGTAAGATGTTATTTGGATTTTTTGCTGGTATTGGGGCTTTGGGATTAGCAGGAGTAGTGGTGAATGATTCAATAATTATGGTTTCGAAATTAGATAGTGAGTTTAAAGAAAAAAACGTAGAACGGGTTAATAGAATTATTGCTTCAATAGCAAAAACTCGTTTAAGACCAGTTGTTTTGACTACCATAACTACAGTTGCTGGAGTTTTACCGACAGCTTATGGTTTAGCAGGATATGATGCTATGTTGGCTGAGATGATGTTAGCATTAGCATGGGGGCTTGTTTTTGGAACATTAATTACACTATTACTTGTTCCATGTATGTATAGTCTGATGCAAGATATTAAATTCAAGTTTAAAAAATTAGTTCAGACGAAATCATGAAAAATCACATAAGATCTATCATATTTATTTTATTAATTTCCTGTTTTATAACTGTTTCTGGTTTTTCTCAAGGAAAGCAGGAAAAGTTGGATGAAAAAACAACGGAAGAAGTTTTACCTTTTAAAGAATTTATCCGTTTAGCTACAACTAACGATACAGAGTTTGAACAAATACTTATAGACGAATTAACATTAACTTATCAAAAAGCGCTTCAGATTCCAGCAAAAGATTTAGTGTTTTCAGTAAAACAACAACACGAAATGTATTTAAGTCAAAACCGTGAATCACCTGATACTACATTAGGTTTAAGTAAACTTTTTCCGTATACCGGTACAGAACTTTCTTTATCATATGAAGTTGGTTCTTCTATTGGTTCGTCTTCCGAGTCCTCAGAAATTTCTTTTTCTATTGCTCAGCCTATTGCTGAAAATGCTTTTGGACGTTCTACTCGTTTACTTGATAAAATCGTAGGTTTAGAAGTTGATATTGCCAGGCATCAGATTATAGAAGCATACGAAGATTATCTGGCTACAATTATGACAGTATATTATACATGGTATGAAGATTATCAAAATCTTATTATTGCAAGGTCATCATATAAAGAAAATCTTAAACTCTTGGATAATATTAAAGAACGCCAGAAAGAAAATGTTGCCCTTCCAGTTGATGTAAATAAAGTTCAATTACAACTTTTATCCAAAAAAGAGAAGCTTATCGAATTAGAAGAAAAATATAAAAACAGTTTTAATGTTGTAAAAAGAGTAGTACGTCGTACTGGGGAAAAGACTTTTATCCCAAAAGAACCTTTTAAATATACTTCCTTAGAGAAAGGTTTCGAATATAACTTTGAAAAATTCACGGAAGAAAGCCGTACATTTGAGATTTTAAAAAAATTAGAGAGAAAAAGTTCTTTTCAGGTTGATAGGGATGCAGATGACCTTTTACCATCCATTGATTTCTTAGTGGGATATAAAGTTGCAGGGGAAAAATATATGATCGAAGAAGAAGACAATATGCTTTTTGCGGGAATTTCTATAGAATGGCCATTTTCAGATCAGGTGGAAAAAGCAGAATATGAAGTTTCAAAAATTGAAGATAGAAAAACAAACCTTTCTACTAAAAATACATATTATAAGTTACACTCTCAACTTAGCAATTTATATTTAGAAATAAAGAAAGAAGAAGAGTTAATTGGAATTGCAGATGAGAAGATAAGGTTAGCACAGGAAATTTTAGAGGATGAATCTGAAAATTACTCGTTTGGTAAAATTACACTCAATGATTATATTCAGGCAGTAAATGATTTGGATACTGCTCGGTTCAATAAAATTTTCCACGAGTCAGAATATAAGAAACTGTTAATTGAGTGGTTAAGATTAACTGATGAATTAGTAGAACGTAAAAATATAAGTTCTAAAATTGAGAAAGTGAAAGAAAAATACAACTCCAATTAGGAAAAAGTATTAATATAATCTATGAAATTTAATAAATAGTCATAAACTAAAAAATCACCCCCCAGAAGAGAAATTTAGTTGACAATAAAATAGAACTATAGGTTGACAATAAGTTTACAATAGTTGCCAAACAAACTTTCAATTTTTAAATATTTGTTTGCCAATTAAGATAAGTTTATAGTTCAAAAGTTTACATCTTGTTTACAACTTAAAAAGAGCATACTGGCAAAAGTTGTAAACAATAAATAAGATTTATTTATCTTGTAATATAAAAAGGTTACAACTGTAATATAAAGATGTAACAGAAAGAATAGAAGATAATAAAATATAGAGAGAAAAAGAAGTGCTGAAGAGCTTATAAAAATAATTCGAAAGAGGATTTGAATTAAAAAGTTTGTTTACGAGTTTAACAAGTTGTAAACAAAATATAACACCTTGTTTAGATTTGTGCTATTTAGAAAGATAGTTTGGTGAGTTATCTCCGACTATCCTTTTATTTCATTAAATAAAAAAAGTAATTTTTTTACCATTCTGGTGTAATAAAGTCAATAATATCACGATAAAAATCATTGGAGTTTTAAATTAATTTGTTATAATTATTAATAAGCTATAAGAAGAATTTTGTTATTGATAATATTAATAAATTAAAAAAGGAGGAAACATGAGAAAAGTATCAATACTGGTATTAGTGGCGGTTTTGGCAAGTACTGTATTTATTCAAAGTGGTTTTGCTCGTGGGAAAGATTGCGATTATAAAATGATGAAAAAGCATCGCTATTACAAGAAGGACAAAGACTATAATAAAGGTATGTTCTGTGGAAAATTTTACAAAAAGGCCAAATATGCTCTTAAATACCAAGATAAAATAAAATTAACCGATGAGCAGGTAGATAAAATAATAGATTTAAAAATGAGTCTTAAGAAAGAAATGATTAACAAAAAGGCTCAAATTGAAATTATTCTGCTTGATATTAAAAAAGAACTATACAGTGATGATGTAAATGTTGATAAAGTAAACAATTTAATTGATAAGAAGTATAATTTAAAAGCAGAAAAGACAAAATCAGCACTAAAGGCATATTCTGAATTAAAAAATGTATTAAAAGATGAACAAATGGATAAGCTTAAAGAAATTTGGAAAGAGAAAAAGAAATATTATCGAGGGATGAAAAAGAAATCCCACTATGATAAAGAAAAAGATGAAGATAAATCTTATCATGGTATGGGAGGAATGCGCCATATGATGGATTAGTTATTGATTATTGGAGCAATTAAGTAATCTTCGAAGAGTCATATAAAGGCAGTCGGATAATTAAATTCGGCTGTCTTTTGTATTTATAGAGTAACTTTACCCTCCATACCATCGGCGAGGTGATACAGGTTTTGTAGGTTATTAATATTGAGAGGGGGGACTCGAAATATTTTGTGTCTTTAGTATTAAACTAAAGCATAGTTTCTTTAGAAAAAGTAATAGAGATAAAGTCCTGATATATGGGTAAAATAGAGAGTATTTTTACAAGAAAAATCCCTTTTAAAAATAGTAGAATTTGGTATAATAAACAAAAGATCAAAATTTAAAAAACTATTGACTTATATGATAGAAAATAGTAATATTAAGTTAACAAATTGGAAAATAAGTCCTGAGTTGGGAGGATTAAATCCTGGACTTTAAAAAACTAAAACCTTCACGGAATTTCGTGAAGGTTTTTTATTTTATAGGAATAAGATATGGGAAATAATGCAGTTTTAGAAGATAGAAGAAAAACAAAAGATAAGTCACAAGCAAAACCATTCTTAAAATGGGCTGGTGGGAAGTCGCAGTTGATAGATGATTTGAATAAACGACTACCTGAGGAAATAAAAGAAAAAAGAAAAATAGAAACTTATATAGAACCATTTTTGGGAGGGGGAGCTTTCTTCTTTTTTCTTAAAAGGAATTTCGATATACAAAAATCGATACTTTTGGATGTGAATAGAGATTTAGTTATAGCGTATAAAGTTATTCAAGAGAGGCCTGAACAATTAATTGAAAAACTCAAGAAAGAACAGGAAGATTATCTTGGAAAAAATAAAAGACAAAGAAAAAAATATTATTATCAAATACGTAATAAATATAATAAACAATTAAAATCTTTAGATTTTGATGATTATAATGAAAAATGGATAGATAGAACCGCATATCTTGTATTTCTTAATAAGACTTGTTTTAA
>JAGYNU010000023.1 GCA_018399975.1 Candidatus Omnitrophota bacterium | reverse complement strand
AAGGGAGGTTCTATTATGAAAAAAATTTACTTTTTAGTGTTTTTAATTGTAACTTTTGTATTTTTAAGCGGGTGTATAACTACAAGAAGAGTTAAAAAGCCAAGAGTAGACCAGGAAATGGCAGGTAATGTTGGATATGTTGAAGGAGAGGAGTCTGTTAGTAAAACAAAAAAATTAGAAGATACGGTTAAAGATAGAGAATATTTTGAAGTAGATATTGAAGTTCCACCACTTTTAGAAACAAGAGACCATCACTGGAAAGACGATGAAATTTCAGGAAATGCAGGGTATGTGATTGGGAAACCCAAAGTAAACGCAGATTCCCGCTAATCCCTGCCTGCCCGCAGGCAGGTAACGCAGATTCCCGCAGATTAATCTGTGACTATTTACGTGCAATTTGCGAATATCTGCGTTTCTAATTATGAAAAAAGAAATTATATTAGAAAGTATAAAAGAAGGAAAAGCCTTAATAGGGGATTATGATGAGAATTTAAAGTTAATTAGAAGAAAGTTCGACGTATCATTAGTTGTTAGAGGTGCTAATGTTAAAATTGATGGTTTTGAGAAAAACGTAGAACAGGCTTATAGTTTAATACAGGATTTATTGAGGCTTATAAGGAAAGGGGTCTCGGTTAGGAAACACGAAATAGCATATATTGTTGAAAATTTTGAAGAAAATAATATAGGAGAACTTGAAAACGTATACTTAGATAAAATTAAAGTTTCTTCTAGAAGACAGTATGTTGTTCCTAAAACTCTTGGCCAAAAAAAGTATATTGATTCAATTAGAAAATACGATATTGTTTTTGGTATAGGGCCTGCAGGCACTGGTAAAACTTATTTGGCTATGGCTATGGCAGTGCATGCATTACAGAAAAAACAAATTAGTCGTATTATATTAACTCGTCCTGCATTAGAAGCTGGGGAAAGTTTAGGGTATTTACCGGGTGATCTTTATGAAAAGGTGTCTCCATATCTTAGGCCTTTATATGATGCATTATATGATATGATGGATGTTGATATGATTCAGAAATATTTAGATAGAGGAGTAATTGAAGTTGCTCCTTTAGCTTATATGAGAGGGAGGACTTTAAATGATGCTTTTATAATTTTAGATGAAGCTCAAAATAGTACTTCCGAACAGATGAAAATGTTTCTTACTAGGCTTGGTTTTAATTCAAAAACAGTTGTAACCGGTGATATAACTCAAAGTGATTTGCCTTCATATAAAAAATCTGGGTTGATTGAAGTAAAAAATATGTTAAAATCTATCGAAGGTATAAAATTTACTTTTTTTTCAGACAAAGATGTTGTAAGGCATGAATTAGTGCAAAAAATTATTAAAGCTTATGAAAAATACGAAAATGAAGGAAATTAGTGTAAAAAAACAAATTATCAATAAAGCCATTTTGAATAGATTCATATATTGCTCATTGGCAGTGTTTATAATTTTGGCTATATGTTTTGTTATTGTATGGGGAGGCCGTCCTTACAGAGAAAAGTTAAATGAAGGTGATATATCTATGAAAAATATATATGCACCATTCGATTTTTCAGTTAAAGATGGCGTGGATAAAGAAACTACTGCTAAATTAAAACAACAAGCATATCAACAAGTAAAAGATATATATGCCATAGATAAAAAAGCATCAGAAAGGATATATGGAAAGTTAAATAATTTTTTCGATAAAATTATTGATTTACGTAAAAAAGAATTACCAAATGAAGAAAATTTAGCCGAGTTATTATATAAAGAATTTAATTTAAAATTAGCTTTTAGACAAATAAGTATGTTATTAGAAACGGAAAGATTAGAGGATTTACATAAAATAGGTAAAGATATTCTTCAGTATGTGATAGAAGCAGGATTAATTGCTGACTCAACAATTCAGGAATTGAATAATAAAGATATTAATAGCATATTAGTATATAAAGATAATAAATTAGAGGAAGTGGGTTTAAAAGATATTTTATCAGAGGATATAATAGGAGAGTTTGTAAGAGATAAACTTATAAAACATTTTCCAGATGATAAAGTTATTAGAGACGCGATGTTTAGTCTTATTATTGCTGTAGTTGAACCTAATGTCAGATTTGATTCAGATATGACTCAACAGAAAAAAGAGGAAGCTGAATCTAAAGTGTTACCAGTATACAAGAGAGTATTTGTAAAACAGAATGAACAAATTGTAGAGAGAGGGCAACGTGTTAATAAAAAACAAATTAAATTATTAAGCACTATAGATCAGGTCCAACAGGGTGAAAATGGAGTGGAATATATATTAGGGATTGGGGCTATAGTTGTTTTATTTGCTTTAAGTTTATTGTTGTTTATATATATTTATCACCAATCTTTTTTTAATATTAATAGCTTACTTCTTATGGGGTTATTGATATTGTTTTTATTGGGAGTAGCTAAGGCTATTATAGTTTCTCCTTTGTCTAGCTATTTAATTCCATTAGCAAGTGTGTCAATGCTAATTGCCATATTGTTGAATTTTCATTTGGCTATATTTGTTACTATATTTTTGAGTTTTATTACAGGATTAATGGTTGGTAATGGGTTGACTATTGCAATTGTATTTTTCATTGGAAGTGTTTTTAGTTTATTTATGCTTCGTAATATCCGGAGCAGAGTAAAAATACTCAAAGCTACTTTAATTGTTAGTAGCGTTAATTTTATCGCTATAGTAGCATTAGGTTATTTTCAAAATTTAGATTATGAAACCTTTTTTACTCAAAGTTTATGGGGTATTGGTAATGGATTTTTATCAGGTTTATTGGTAATGGGATTGCTTCCAATTTTTGAATATGTTTTTAATATTACTACAGATATAAGTTTGTTAGAATTATCTGATTTAAATCATCCTTTGTTAAAAGAAATGATATTAAAAGCTCCTGGAACATATCATCATAGTTTAATAGTAGGGAATTTGTCAGAGGCAGCATGTGAAGCTATAGGAGCAAACTTTTTATTAGCAAGAGTAGCTTCTTATTTCCATGATATAGGAAAAATAGATAAAGCTGAATATTTTTCTGAGAATCAAATTCAATCACAAAGCAAGCACGATAAACTTACTCCGGATATGAGTAAACTTATTATAATAAAACATGTTAAAAAAGGGATTGATTTAGCAAAAAAGTTTAAATTAAAACAATCTATAATAGATATAATCGCGCAGCACCATGGGACAGGTTTAGTATTTTATTTTTTTAAAAGAGCTTTAGATGAGAAGATGGATGAAGTCGAAATTGATGAAGAGTATTATAGATACCCTGGACCAAAACCGCAAACTAGAGAAGCAGCAGTAGTATTATTGGCTGATTCTGTAGAAGCGGCTTCTCGTGCACTTTCTGGGCCTACTCCATCCAGTATAAAATCGTTAGTAAGGAAAGTAATTAATAATAAATTTATTGATGGACAATTGGATGAATGCAATTTAACTTTGAAAGAGTTAAATAAAATAGCTGAAGTATTTATAAGAATACTGACAGGAGTATTTCATTCTAGAATTGAATACCCGGAAGAGCTTAATAAAGAGGAATTGTAATTGTATTATGCCTATCAGTATTAGAAATGAGCAAGCGGATATAGATATTAGTTTTATTAGAGAGGCAGTTAATAAGTTGCTTAATGTTTTACATTTATCAGAATTTGAGCTAAGTATTCTAATTGTAGATAATGAAACTATTACTGCTCTTAATAAAAAATATTTAAATAAGAATATTCCTACTGATGTATTGGCATTTAGTATGCAGGAAGGTAAAGAAAGTTTTAGATCTGAAGCAAAGATTTTAGGAGATGTCGTAATTTCATTTGAAATGGCTCGGTTGCGTTCAAAAGAACTTGAAATCGATATAAAAAAAGAGATAATTCTTTATCTTGTCCATGGAGTATTACATCTTTTAGGTTATAAGGATGATGATGTGAGTTCCCGTAAAGAAATGGAGAGAAGACAAGAAGAGTTGTTGGGAAAAATTGGATACTAAATATTTATATGCTTCAGGTTGCAAGTAAACATCTACGAATAACTAATCTTTTACGAATATACGAATAAAAAAATATCAACTAATTACGAATCAATTACGAATATACGAATAAAAATAGTAAATCCACATTAGTAAATTAGTAGGAGATTCCTGCCTGCCGGCAGGCAGGAGTTATTAGATGATGAGAGTTAGTTATGTCTAAAAATAATTTGATAGATAGTTTTAATAATGCGATAGAAGGATTTATATATTTATTAGGAAATGAGCGTAATATCAGAATTCATTTTTTGATAGGTTTTATAGTATTAATAAGTGCTATATTATTAGGATTAGATCTTACTGATTTTTTATTTTTACTTATAACAATATTTACAGTTTTATTTACTGAAATTGTTAATACAGCTGTTGAATCTATTTTAGATTTATTACATGGTGAATCCAGTGCAAAGGTTAAAATTATTAAGGATGTTGCGGCTTCGGGTGTTTTTATAAGTTCCTTATTTGCTGCAGTGATAGCATATCTTATTTTTATTCCTTATTTAAAACCGCCTTTTGAAAAAGGATTAACCTTTTTAAAACTTTCTTCTTGGCATATTGCTTTTATTTCTTTTTTAACTGTTTTAATGTTAGTTATTATAGGGAAGGTGTTTTTTCACAAAGGAAAGCCTTTAAGAGGGGGTATGCCAAGTGGACATAGCGCAGTAGCTTTTTCTATTTGGACTATTATTGTTTTAGTTCAGTCTGACATTTTGGTAACAGTATTAGTATTAGTTTTAGCTGTTATAATAGCTAGGAGTCGTGTGAAATATGCTGTACATACATTTTGGGAGGTTTTTACAGGCTCGGCTTTAGGTTTGACTGTTACATTATTATTATATTCCATATTTTTGAAATGAGGTATGTGTATGAATAGTTTATTAATAAGAGCAAGGAATAATTTTATTACAGGAGTTGCGGTTTTGCTTCCAATAGTAATTACTATTTTATTAATATGGTTTTTATTTCAGAAGACTAATATTTATCTTTTAAAACCGGCTATAAATTTATTAGAGCCGTATTTATATGCGACTTGGATGATATACATTGCTAAAATAATAATATTTTTGTTAGTTATATTACTTATATGTTCATTGGGGTTTGCAGCAAAAAATATTATTATGATGAGATTGTTTGGCGGAATAGAAAAGTTTCTCACAAAAGTACCTTTGGTGGGAAAATTCTATAAAGCAACAAAGCAAATTAGTAATGCTTTTTTAGGGGCAGGTAAAACAATATTTAAAAAGGTAGTGGTATTTGAATATCCAAGAAAAGGTGTTTATTCTATCGGTTTTGTAACCAGCGAGACTGAAGGGGAAGTTCAGGCTAAAACTAATAAAAAAGTTTTAAGTGTTTTTTTACCCACTACTCCTAATCCTACCAGTGGAGTATTTCTTTTAGTTCCGGTAGATGAAGCAATTGTTCTTGATATGAATGTAGAAGAAGCTTTAAAAATGATAATTTCTGGAGGTAATGTATTGCCAGAATACAAAGTAAAAGAGATAAAAGAAAGAAAGACAATATGATTAAAAATACTGATGCAATTATTTTAAAAAAGACTAAATATAGTGAATCGAGTTTAATTGTAAAGTTTTATACTAAAAAATATGGGAAAATAACATGTTTAGTAAAGGGAGCTTATCGTAAAGGAAAATATGACAGTCAATTTGATTTATTTAGTTTAAATCATATTGTTTTTTATGAAAAACCCAATAATAACTTAAATATTTTAAGTAAATGTGATTTAATAGAATCTTATATATTTATAAGGAAAGATATATATAAGACCAGTTCGGCTATGTATTTTATAGACTTAATTAATTTATCTATAGAAGAAAATGATATTAATATAGCTTTATATAATTTATTGTTGATGGTATTTTCCTTTTTAACTCAAGGGATAGATAGAGAAAAAATTAATAGAATATTTGAAATTAAATTATTATATCTAAGTGGTTTAGTTCCCAGAATCGATGCATGTTTGTCTTGTGGAGGAAAAATTGGCAAAGATGTTTGGTTTAGTAAAAAATTAGGTGGGTTATTGTGTAAAAAATGTTTTGAAGAAGATATAAAAGCTGTTAAGTTATTACCAGGGACTGTCTTAAGTTTAAATAAATTGATAAACGATGATGCTGAATTTCTGAAAAGATTAGAATTCACAAAAGCTGTTTCTATACAGCTAAAAAACGTAATTTCGGAATTTCTAAATTATCACTTTGGTAATAGTGCAAAATCTGTAGAATTTTTAAATCAATTAGAAAAAATAAGTGTTTAATATGAATTTTATCGATTTAATAAAAAAATTAAATAATTTTTGGAGTAAAAAAAAATGCATTTTACAACAGCCCTATGATATTCAAATGGGAGCAGGTACTTTCCATCCAGCTACATTTTTTGGAGCTTTAGGTAATGAGCCTGTTAGAGTAGCTTATGTACAGCCAACCAGGCGTCCTACTGATGGCAGATATGCAGATAATCCTTTAAGGACTCAGTTTTATTATCAATATCAGGTGTTGCTAAAGCCAGGGCCTGCTGATGTTAAACAGTGGTATTTAGATAGTCTTAAAGATTTAGGCATAGATCTTACAAATCATGATATAAGATTTGTAGAAGATGATTGGGAATCGCCTACTTTAGGAGCTTCTGGTCTTGGTTGGGAAGTATGGTTAGATAGTTTAGAAATTACTCAATTTACTTATTTTCAACAGATTGGAGGTATTAATTTAAATCTAATTTCTGTTGAAATCACATATGGCCTTGAGAGAATTTGTATGTTTTTGCAGGATGTTGATAATTTATATGATATTAGATGGGATGATAATATATCTTATGGAGATTTACACAAAAGACAGGAAATAGAAAATTGTAAGTATAATTTTGAGTATGCTGATATTAAATTACATTCAGAATTATTTGATAAATTTGAGAAAGAATCTCTTAGACTAATAGAAAAAAAACTTTTATATCCAGCGTATGAATGTTTGGTCAAAACTTCTCACATATTTAATATTTTAGATGCTCGTGGCGCAATTAGCGTAGCTGAGAGAATGAATTATATCGCCAGAGTTCGTGGTATGGCAAAGAAATGTGCCCAGCTTTATTTAGCTAAAATTAAATAAAATGGTTCTTTCTTATTTTTTGTGAAATTGAAAGAACCTGATCATGGGGCATTCTTAATTTGTTCTAATGACTTACAAACCATTAAGTTATAGAAATTTGTTCACATTAATTAAGAATGACCCAATAAAATAATTTTAAAGATGAAAACGAAAACAGCTCCTTTTCTATTGGAAATTGGAACAGAAGAAATTCCTGCAAGTTATATTAAACCTGCAATTAATCAGTTTAAGACATTTGTATCTGATTTATTGAAAGAAGAAAATATTTATAGTGATGATATTAAAGATTTTGCTACTCCTAAAAGATTAGTTTTGTATATCGAAAATTTATCTGTTGAAAAACCATCAAATACCGAAATTATTATAGGACCACCGACAAAGATTGCTTTTGATAAAGAAAATAAACCTACAAAAGCTGCTATTGGATTTAGCGAAAAGTTTAATTTAAAGGTAAAAGATTTAAAGATTATTTCAAATGATAAAGGTGAATATATATCTATTGAAAAGAAAATTCCTGCTGAAAGCATAACAGTAATATTATCCGAGAAATTACCTGATATAATAAGAAATTTGTATTTCCCTAAACGTATGAAGTGGAATAACTCAGAATTAACTTTTGCTCGTCCTATACGATGGTTTTGTTGTTTGTTAGTAAATAAAGTGGTTAATTTTAATTTAGGAGATATATCATCAAATAGATATACTTATATTTATCAAAATAGCGAATATATCAGAGTGAAGGTTTCGAGTCCAAATGAATACTTTAAAAAAATGCAGGAAAATAATATGTTTTTAGATTATAAAAAAAGGGAAAATTTTTTGAGGTCAAATATAGAAAAAGTTTCTTCAGATTATAATGCTTTTTCAGTTGATTTTCAGCAAGAGTTATTGCAAGAAGTCAATTTTTTAGTTGAAATCCCTTATATTTTTACTGCAGAGTTTCAAAAAAACTATCTTAATCTACCTAAAGAAGTGCTTTTAGCTAGTATGTCAAAGTATCAAAGAATCTTTGGTATGGCGGATAATAAAACAAAGCAACTTATTTCTAGATTTGTAGCTGTTACTGAGGGAAAACCTAATGATTTAACTGCGGTTAAAAAAAATTATAGGAGAGTCTTGGAATCTAGATTACAAGATAGTTTGTTTTTTTTCCAGAATGATACTCAGACAAAGTTAAGAAATAAAATAGATGATTTAAAAAATGTTGTTTACCATCAGAAGTTGGGTACAGTTTATGAAAAAGTAGAAAGGATTTTAAAGTTATCAAAATATGTAGCTAATGAGATTCATCTAAGAGAAGCTGAACGGGAATTTTTAAAAGATGCAGTTTTGTTATCAAAAGCAGATTTAACTACCTTTATGGTTGGAGAATTTCCGTCTTTGCAGGGAGTAATGGGGAGGATATATTCAAAGTTGGATGGTGAAAACAAAAAAGTGTCAGAAGCTATTTATGAACATTACTTACCTCGTTTTTCTGGCGATAATTTACCTAAAGGATATATTGGAGCCATAATATCTGTTGCTGATAGGCTGGATTCCATAGTGGGATATTTTGGTATTGATATTATACCTACAGGTAGCTATGATCCATATGGACTTCGGAGAGATATCTATGCTATAATAAACACACTTATTTTCCATAAATTTAATGTAAATATTGAAAAATTGATATTTGAAAATATAAAGCTATATAAAAAAAAGTTTCAAAAAACAGAGAATAAAATTGTATCCGAAATAAAAGATTTTATAACAGATAGGTTAAAAATACTTTTTTCAGATAATTTTGATAACAAACAGTTAATAGATGCGGTATTAAATATAGATTTAAATGATATTTTCGAAACCTATGAAAAGGTTTTGGTTTTAACTGATATAAATTCCGAAGATTATTTTTTAAAGGCGGCTAAAGTTTCTGAAAGGACTAAAAAGATATATCAGAGTGTAGAAGATAATATACCGAAAACTGTAAATACAGGTTTATTTAAAGAATCTGATGAAAAAAATTTATGGGCAGCATATATTTCTAATAAACAAAAGTTAAATGATTTGATTGAATCTAAGAGTTATAAAAAGGCAACAGAAATATATGGTAATGTTTTTTATAAAAAATTACATAGGTTTTTTGACAAGGTCATGGTAAATGTTGATAATAAGGCTTTGCGTTGCAATCGATTAGCTATGTGTAAGAATATATATGAAATTTACAATTTAAGAGTGGCTGATTTAAGTTCGATTAAATTTGAAGAAGCCCTTTAATATCGTTTACTGTTTGATATAACCTAAGCAATTGTTTTATAATACATTTGTATTATTAATGTCCGATTGCTAACTTTAAAAAGAAAGGAGTGAGATTTTATGAAAAAGTATGTTTATTTTTTTGGTGCAGGCAAGGCAGAAGGAAAGACAGCAATGAAAAAGCTTCTTGGAGGAAAAGGGGCTAATTTGGCAGAAATGACTAATATAGGGATACCTGTTCCTGCTGGTTTTACTATATCTACGGAAGCGTGTATCCATTATTATGACAATGATGAAAATCATCCTGAAGGGTTAGATGAACAAATTGAAATTAACATGAAAAAATTGGAAGAGGTTTCAGGTAAACAATTCGGCAATTCTGAAAAACCCTTGTTAGTATCGGTTCGTTCCGGTGCAGTTATATCTATGCCGGGTATGATGGATACTGTTCTTAATCTTGGATTAAATAAAGAAACGCTTAAAGGATTAGCAAAAGAAACGGAAAATGAGCGTTTTGCAAACGATTCTTATAGAAGATTTATACAAATGTTCGGTAACGTTGTTTTAGGTATAGATTCTTCCGAGTTTGAAAAACTTATTGAACAAAAAAAGGAAGCATTAAATATAGAACTGGATACAGAGATAAATGCAGATGAATTAATGAAATTGTGTGATGATTTTAAAGCCTTGATAAAAGAAAAGACAGATTTGGATTTTCCCGAAGACCCAAAAAAACAACTTGAGATGTCTATAAATGCTGTATTTGATTCCTGGAATAATAAAAGAGCTATTACCTATAGAAATCTGAATAATATTCCACATGATTTAGGAACAGGTGTTAATGTCCAAATGATGGTTTTTGGTAATATGGGTACAAATTCGGGGACTGGTGTTGCATTTACAAGGAATCCTAGTACCGGGGAAAATAAGTTTTACGGTGAATACTTATTGAATGCACAAGGTGAAGATGTTGTGGCTGGTATTAGAACTCCTCATCCAATTACGGATTTAGAAAAGCAAATGCCTGAAATGTATAATCAATTGGAGTCAGTACGTGATAAACTGGAGAAACACTATAAAGATATGCAGGATTTAGAGTTTACTATCGAAAATAAAGAATTATTTTTATTGCAGACTAGAACCGGTAAACGTACTTCTATAGCTGCAGTTAATATAGCAGTAGATATGGTTAGTGAACAATTAATAGATAAGAAAACCGCTATTACAAGAGTTTCTCCTGAACAGGTTGATAATTTATTACATCCTATGATAGATCCAAATGAAGATATTGAGATTGCGGCTAAAGGGTTACCAGCTTCTCCTGGTGCAGCAGTTGGTAAAGTTGTATTTAATTCAGATGAAGCTGAAAAAAAAGGAAAAGATAAAGAAAAAGTTGTATTGGTAAGATTAGAAACTTCTCCTGAAGATATAGGAGGTATGGCTAGTGCTCAGGGTATTTTAACTGCTCGGGGAGGAATGACTAGTCATGCTGCTGTTGTGGGCCGTGGAATGGGGAAACCATGTATAGTTGGATGTAGTGAAATTTCAATAGATGAAGATAAAGAGGAATTTAGCATTAAGGGTAAAATTGTTCGTAAAGGTGATTATATTACTTTAAATGGGAATACAGGTGATGTTATTTTAGGCCAGACTAAACTTGTTCAACCTAAACTTACCGGTAATTTCGAAAAACTTATAGAATGGGCAGATGATGTTAGAACCTTGGGAGTGAGAGCTAATGCCGATACTCCTGGAGATTCTGAAGTAGCTTTAAAATTTGGAGCTGAAGGAATTGGTTTATGTCGCACAGAACACATGTTTTTTGCCGAAGATAGGTTACCTGTGGTTAGACAAATGATTCTTGCTGATGACAAGGAAAGCCGTCAAAAAGCATTAGATAAATTAATGCCTATGCAAGAATCTGACTTTAGAGGTATATTTGAAGTTATGAAAGGATTACCTGTTACTGTTAGATTGTTAGATCCTCCTCTTCATGAATTTTTGCCCAGTACAGATGAAGGTATTGAAAAAGCTGCGGATTCTTTGGGTATTGAATTAGGCAAGTTAAAAAATAAAGTTGAGTCTTTACGTGAATTTAATCCAATGCTTGGTCATAGAGGATGTAGGTTGGGTATAACATTCCCTGAGATTTATAAAATGCAGGTTAGAGCTATTTTTGAAGCTGCTTGTGAATTAATTAGTAAAAATATTGATGTCAGGCCTGAAGTAATGATTCCATTAGTAGGTCATGTTAATGAATTAAGAAAAACTAAAGCCGAGTTAATAGCAGTTGCTGAGAAAATCATAAAAAAGAAGAATGTGGATTTAGATTATAAAGTTGGGACTATGATAGAAATTCCCCGTGCATGCTTAACTGCTGATAAAATTGCTGAGGAAGCAGATTTTTTCAGTTTTGGAACTAATGATTTAACTCAAATGACATTCGGCTTTTCCAGAGATGATATTGCTAAATTTCTACCGTTTTATTTAGAAGAAAATATTTTAGATAAAGATCCCTTTATGGCTATTGATCAAGAAGGTGTAGGGGCGCTTATGAAGATAGCTGTAACTGCTGGAAGAAAAGTAAAGCCGGATCTTAAAATTGGCATTTGCGGAGAACATGGAGGCGAGCCTACTTCTGTAGATTTTTGTTATAAAATAGGATTGGATTATGTTAGTTGTTCTCCGTATAGAGTTCCAGTTGCTAGGTTATCTGCTGCTCAGTCTGCAATTAACTCTGAAAAAGAAGAAAGTTTTTCAGAAAAAAAGGTAAATGTTTAAACGTTGCAGATATCAATGGTCATTCTTAAATTTAGCCTAACAGTTTGCAAATCATTAGGTTATAGAAATTTGTTCACATTAATTAGGAATGACCCTTATGTGAGGTGTATATTTATTTAATATGGGTACTTTGGATACTTATATGAAAGAAGTGGGAAGCTATGAATTGCTTTCTCCAGATGAAGAAATATATTTAGCCAAGAGGGTTCAAAAAGGTGATGAATCTGCACGTAATAAAATGGTTAATTCGAATTTGCGTTTAGTAATATCGATTATTAAACGTTATCAACATTTAGGAGTTCAGATTGAAGATTTGATAGAGGAAGGTAATATTGGTTTGATGCGTGCTGTAGAGAAGTATGACCCTGATAAAGGCTATAGATTTAGTACTTATGCAGCATATTGGATTAGGCAATTTGTTACCAGAGCTATTGCAGATCAGGGTAAGACGGTGAGAATCCCGGTTTACATGAATGAATTGGTAGTGAAATGGAAAAAGATATCAGCTAAATTAGCTCATAAATTAGGAAGAAGGCCTAAGTTAAAAGAAATAGCTGATGAAATGGATTTACCTGTGACAAAAATAAGCGAATTAAAAAAGGTTGCTAGAAAAGTAACTTCCCTGGATGCTAGAGTAGGAGGAGAAGATACTAGTAGGTTAATGGATTTGATAGAAGACGAAAGTACTATTATGGCTACAGACGAGTTGGCTAAGTTTTTAAGACATGAAAAAATAGAAGAAGCTTTAGAATTTTTAGGGAATAGAGAAAGAAAGATACTTTGCATGCGGTTTGGCCTTAAAAATTATTTACCTTCTACATTACAAGAAGTTGCAGACCAATTTGGTATTACAAGAGAAAGAGTAAGACAAATTGAAAATTCGACTTTAGATAAATTGAAAACGATATTAACAGCTAAAGAACCTAATATAAATCTGGAAAAAGAATAAAATATATATGGAACAGAATATTGAACAATTTAAAAGTTTAATAAGAGATGTCCCCGATTTCCCCAAGTCTGGTGTTGTATTTAAAGATATAACTACTTTGATAAAAAATAATGATGCATTTAATAGGGTTATAGATATAATAAGTAAAAGATTTGAAAATAAAAAGATTGATAAAGTAGTAGGGATCGAAGCCAGAGGCTTTATTTTTGCAGGGGCTATTGCTGATAGGTTAAATGCAGGAGTAATTCCTGTAAGAAAAGAAGGTAAACTTCCTGCAGAAGTTTATAAAATTGAGTATGATTTAGAGTATGGTAAAGATGTATTAGAAATTCATAAAGATGCTTTGTCTCCGGGCGATAGAATTTTAGTTTTTGATGATTTATTAGCTACTGGTGGAACAATTCAAGCTACAGTTAATTTAGTACAGAAGGTGAATGTTAAAATTATTGAAATAGATTTTCTTATAGAATTAACCTTTCTCCAAGGGCGTCGAAAATTAAAAGAATTACCAATTTTTTCTTTAGTTAAATATTAATTAAAGGTTATATATAAAGTTCTATAATTATAATGTATCCTTATATAAATTTTTTTGGATATAAAATTTTATCTTATTGGGTTGCTTTATATACCGGTATTATTATAGGTATTTTTTTAATATTATATATAGCAAAAGAATATCACATAAATAGATTTAAAATATTAATAAGTGTTATTTTTGTAGTATATATAGGTTTAGCTTTTTCTCATTTTACCAGCTTTTTAATATATTATCCTAAGTTTATATTAAAACACCCATGGCGTATGTTTATTTTTTGGGAGGGAGGATTAACGGCCTATGGTGGAATAATAGGGGGAGTGTTAGGCTTATTTATTGTTGCAAAATCTACTAATTTTTCTTTTTGGCAAATTGCTGATATTTTTACTCCTTCTTTGGCAATAGGTTTTTTCTTTGGCAGAATAGGTTGTTTTTTAAATGGATGTTGCTATGGAATTCCTACTGATTTGCCGTGGGGTATTAATTTTACCAACCCTGATTCTGTTGCCCCTGGAGGTGTTATTCGTCATCCTACTCAAATTTATGAAGCTATAGGTTGGTTTTTTATCTTTTTATATTTATGGAATAAAAAAGATAAAGTTTTGGTAAAAGGGGATTTGTTTATAACATTAATTGTTGCTTATGGTGGATTGAGGTTTATAGTTGAAAGATTTCGGGCCGATAGTGTTTTTGTTTTTCATACTCCTTTGAAGATGGCTCAACTAATAGGGCTGATAATTGTAATTGCAGGTATCTATGCTATAAAAATTAGGAGACAAAATTATTATTTAAAATTTAGAAAAGATTAAAGAGCCCCAATAGCTCAGATGGATAGAGCACGGGTCTCCTAAGCCCGTTGGGAAGGTTCGAATCCTTCTTGGGGCATAAATGCAGATTATAGATAATAGATTATAGATTAAAATAAAAACCTTTAACCATAAATGCAGATTAAAGATAAAAGATTATAGATTAAAATAAAAACCTTTAACCATGAATGCAGATTAAAGAATACAGGCTGCAAGTCTCAAGCTACAAGCTACAGGCTGCAAGATACAGGCTACAAGCTGCAGGCTACAAGCTGCAGGCTACAAGTTGCAGGTAACAAGTCGCAGGTAACAGGTTGCAGGTAACAGGTAAAACAAGTAGAGAGTAGAAAGTAGGAAGTAGAGAGACATAGGACATAGGACATAGGACATAGGACATGAGAAT
>JAGYNU010000022.1 GCA_018399975.1 Candidatus Omnitrophota bacterium | reverse complement strand
CAGGTATTAATCGTTATAATCTGTTTCTTAATCTCTGTAATCAAGGGTCATTCTTAAATTCAGCCTAACAGTATGTTAATAATTAACTTATAGAAATTTGTTCTCATTAATTAAGAATGACCCTTTTTTTGATTTGATTTCTTAATATTTTATATGTTAAAATATCTTAATTAGTTATGTTTTTAGTAAGGGGGTAAATATGAAAGACCCAGTTGTAATCGGAGATAAATATACTATTCCTTTTTCCAGGGGTATTCTTACAAAATCTATAGAGGTCGTTGGAATAGACACTCAGATTGCATATAAAATAGCAACCGATGTTTATGAATATTTGGTATCGGAAAAGATAAAAACTGTTAGCAGGGATTATATTAGAGAGTTAGCTTATAATAAGATAAAAGAATATGTTAATGATGAAAGAGCCGATAGTTTTTTAAGATTTAGGCATTTTAAGACATTAAATAAGCCACTAATTATTTTAATAGGAGGCTCGACAGGTTCGGGTAAAAGCACTATATCGGTAGAATTAGCTCATAGACTTGAAATTACCAGTGTTATCACTACCGATATAATTAGAGAAATAATGAGATATACGATTTCCGAAAAATTAATGCCTTACCTACACAAATCTTCTTATTTAGGTTGGAAAAACTTAGATATAGATTCAGAAATCGACCCTGTTATACTTGCTTTTAAACAGCAAAGTGCCAGGGTTAATGTTGGTATTCATGGCATGATAAAACGTTCTATTAGAGAAAAAAGTACAGTAATTATTAATGGAGTACATGTTTTACCGTCTTTGATTAAGGCGAAGGATTTTGAAAAAGGAGCTAATATAATTACCTTATTTACATATATAAAAAATCCAGATATTCATAAACGCAGGTTTTATTATCGTGAAGAAAGTGGGGAAATAAGAAAAGCAGATAAATATATTGAGAATTTTAAACATATTAGGAAAATACAGGATTATGTTATAAAAGAAGCTAATAGATATAAATTACCGTGTATAGATAATAAAGATAGTAAAAAAGTAGTTCAGTGGATAATAAATTATATTGCAAAAAAAATAAAATAGAGTTAATAAAGGATATCTATAAATGGATTGTTTAGTATTAGTTGATGGAGAACATTACCCACCTGTTATCAAGCAGGCTTTAAAAAACGTTTCGGAAAAGTTAAATTATAATATTGTAGGTGGCGTTTTTTTAGGAGGAACAGAAAAAATAAGTAAAAAAAAGGATTTGGAATCTTTAAATATTCCTCTTATTATAGAAGAAAATACTATAGAAGCTGTTAGTAAAGGTATATCTAAATTCAAACCAGATTTAGTGTTGGATTTAAGTGATGAACCAGTAGTTGGATATAAAGAAAGGTTTGAGATAGCAAATTGTGTTATTAATAAAGGAATACAATATAAAGGTTCGGATTTCTGTTTTTATCCTCCCGTTTATCTGGATATATTACAAAAACCTTCTGTTATGATAGCAGGGACAGGTAAAAGAATTGGGAAAACTGCAGTTTCTGCTTACACTACGAGATTTTTAAGCGGACAGGAAGAAAATTCGAAAATCACATTTAATCCATGTGTAGTGACTATGGGAAGAGGAGGTCCTGGATATCCTGAAGTAATCGAAGGGCATAAGATAAAGATGGATTCTGATTATTTTTTAAATGAAGTTTCTTTAGGTAAACATGCTGCTTCTGACCATTATGAAGATGCTTTAATGAGTAGAGTAAGGACAATAGGATGTCGTAGATGTGGAGGAGGTTTTTCCGGTAAACCTTTTTATTCTGTGGTTAAAGAAGGAGCTGAATTAGCAAATAAAACAGATAACGATTTTTTGATATTTGAGGGTAGTGGAGCTACAAATCCACCTGTAAAAACCGATACCTGCATAATGATAGTAGGCGCTCATCAACCTTTAGAATATATTGCTGGTTTTATGGGCCCATTAAGAATTATGATGGCGGATTTTATAATTCTTACTATGTGTGAAGAACCTATGGCTGATTCTTTGAAAATTAAAAATATAGAAAGAGCAATTAAAAATATATCAAGTAATATATCTGTTGTAAAAACAGTTTTTAGGCCTAAGCCATTAAAAGACATTAAAGATAAAAGGATTATTTTATGTACTACTGCTCCCGAAAAGATAGGTTTTAAATTAAAGAATTATTTGCAGGAACAATATAATTGTAATGTATTAGGAATATCTCATTATTTATCAAATAGGTCTAAGCTTATTGAACAACTTGATTCATTTATAAAAAAGACTAATCCTGATGTTTTACTTACTGAAGTTAAAGCAGCTTCTATGGATATTGTGACTAAGATAGGCGCAGAAAAGAAATTGGAAGTTGTATATGTCGATAATATTCCTGTTGTGACCGAAGGTAATCAAAATAAATTAAATGAGGCGTTAGAAAATATAGCAGATTTAACGGTAAAAAGGTTTCAAGAAAGGCAACATAATGGCTAAAAAAGAAAGGAAAGCTATATATTTACTTCAAGACGGTATCGGAGGTAGACCGCGAAAAGATTTAGGTGGTAAGACTGAACTTGAAGCTGCCGAAACTCCAAATTTTGATAAGTTAGCCCGAAAAGGTATTTGCGGAATTATCGACCCAATAGCTCCTGGGATAAGAGTAGGGACAGATGTTGGCCATTTGGCATTATTTGGGTATAATCCTTTGAAGGTTTACGATGGGAGGGGGCCTATTGAGGCTGCAGGTATAGATTTTGAGTTAAAAGAAGGCGATCTTGCTTTAAGGGGCAATTTTGCTACTGTTAATGAAGACATGGTAATAACTGATAGACGTGCTGGAAGAATAAGAGAAGGGAGAGATAAATTAGCAGAATCCCTTGATAAAATGAAGCTTAATGATAAAATAACAGTTTATTTTAGAATAGCAACAGAACACAGGGCAGTAGTAATATTAAGGGGCGATAAGTTTTCTTCTTATATTACTTCGGTTGACCCTGGAGCAGGAAATGAAGGAGTAAAATTACCCGAATGTAAAGCTAAGGATAGCAATTTTTCCATAGCAAAAAAAACAGCCTCACTTATAAATGAGTTTACATTGAAATCATATGAAATTCTAAAAAAACATCCAGTAAACATTCAAAGAATAAAACAAAATAAACCTCCTGCTAATATTATTTTAACTCGCGGAGCTGGTATGGAAGTGCGCATAAAAAGTATTGCAGATAAATTTAATATCAGAGGTGCATGTGTAGCAGGTGAAAGCACAATTTTAGGAATAGCGAAATTAGCCGGTTTTAATACTATATATTATCCTGAATTTACAGCTAATATAGATACAGATTTATATAAAAAAGCAGATGCAGCATTAGAAGCTTTAAAAGATAACGAACTTGTTATTATACATACTAAAGGGACTGATGTTACCTCTCATGATAATAGGCCTAAGGATAAGATTAATTTTATTGAAAAGGTTGATAAAATGATGGGTTATATTATTGATAATATTCCTGATGACTTTATATCTTATATTGCATTAGCTGGAGATCATTCTACGCCTTGTGCTATGCAGATACATACTGGTGACCCTGTTCCGGTTTTAATATATGGAGAAGATGTGTTAACCGATGATGTTACAAGCTATGGAGAAAGAGCTTGTTCCAAAGGAGGTTTACATAGAATAACTGCAAATCAAATGTTATTATGTATTCTTGATTATATAAATGCAACTTATAGGTTTGGCGCCTGATGAACCACAGATGTGCGCAGATATAGCGGAATATTTCTTATCCACGTGTTAACCGAACTAAGTGAGGTTATAATGACAGCAAAAGATATAATGACAAAAGAAGTTATCACTGTTAAAAGATATACTGAATTAAGGGATTTGATAAGAATTTTACATCAAAATGATATTACTGGTGTTCCAGTAGTAGATGATAATAATATTATTGTTGGAATTGTATCTGAAAAAGATGTAATAAGAGCTCAAGTGATAAATAGATATGAAGTAGAAAATCATGAAGATATATATGACTTGTTTCTTCCTTCTTACTCTGAAGTTGAAACAGATTTTGTTGAAACTACAAGTTATCATTGGGTTGAACAGATTATGACTAAGAATGTTTTAAAAGTTAAAGTTGATACATCTGTAAAAGAAATTGCAAGTTTAATGGCCAAACATCATTTTCATCGTTTACCTGTAGTTGATAAAGAAAACCATATTGTTGGAATTATTACTACTATTGATATGTTAAAGTTAATTTAAAGGAGGTTTAATAATGTTAGTAGCAATTATATTTATAGTTATAGGATTGATGATTGCTGTTTTCCCCCAGCTTTTATCTATAATGGTTGCATCCCTTTTGATTTTTATAGGGATAATATTACTTTATTTACGCTATCATTATAAAAAACTATCTAAAGAATTTGAAAATCCCTTTATGGATTTCTTTATAAAATATTAAGAAAATATAGCTGGTATTTAACTTAAGAGAATGAAAATATCTATGGAAAATAATATATCTACTGATGACCAGGTTGTTTTAGGAATTACTTCAGGATTTAAGTACTTTTTAATCTTGATTCTTATTTTAGTGATATTGTTAAGATTATATTTTATATTTTTGTTTGGAGCTGAACAAATTGTTACTGAGCAAATTATTTTGTTTCTTGCAATATTTATTATGACTTTCATTTGGTTTATAGAAAGTAAAGACAGAGCTAAATTATTAAAATTAAATGTTGATTTAATTAATGCAAAGAAAGATATATTAAAAAGTCACCTTGATACGATGAAAGTTTTAGTTGCTATTTTGGAAGCAAAGGACAGGTATACAAGTGGACATTGTGAAAGGGTAACTGAATATGTATCTAAAATTGTAGATTTTATGGGTCTTGATAATCATTTAAAAGATGTTATAAAGAATGCTGCTTCTATACACGATATAGGAAAATTATCCATAGATAGTAAAATTTTAAATAAAAAAGGTAAGTTAGAGGACGATGAATGGGAGATTATAAGAAAACATCCCAGTGTTGGAGTAAATATACTTTCAGGATTAGATTTTTTAGAAGAGGAAAAGGATATTATTTTACACCATCATGAAAGATTTGATGGCAAAGGGTATCCTGATCAATTAAAAGGTGAGGAAATACCTTTAGGTGCAAGAATTATAGCAGTAGCTGATAGTTTTGATGCAATGAATTCGGCTAGAGCTTATAGAGATGCTTTGTCCGAAAATGTAATAATTGACGAGCTAAAAAAAGGAAGAGGTACACAATTTGATCCTGAAGTAATAGATTCTTTTTTAAAGCTCATAGAAAATAATAATAGCTATTTTTTTGCTAAGACGGAACAATAGTACCTGTTATATTATTTAAGAGTATTTAAATATGTATAATTCTAATTATTCTTTTAATATTCCCCATATTACTAAAGCTGTTAAATGGATTATTGTAGTTAATGTATTTGTATTTATAATAACATTATTTTCTGGATATATAGAATTTATACATATTTTTGGTTTGATTCCTGCAAGAATTATCCATTATTTTACAATATGGCAGATGATTACTTATATGTTTTTGCATGCTAATCTCTTGCATTTAGTGCTTAATATGCTAATGTTATGGTTCTTTGGATGTGGCTTAGAAGCAATATGGGGCAGTAAAAGGTTTTTAAAGTATTATTTTTTGACAGGGATTGGAGCAGGCATATGTAGCATTATTACATCATTTGATTCTTTTGTGCCTATAATAGGAGCTTCAGGTGCTATTTTTGGTATTTTAGTTGCATATGCATTAGTATTTCCTGAAACAGTAGTTTTTGTTTTTTTTGTTTTCCCTGTTAAAATTAAATATGCTGTTTTGATTTTTGGAGCAATTAATCTTTTTGGTGCTTTTAATAATACAGGTAGTAATATAGCTTATTTTGCACATATAGGGGGAGGGCTTACTGGTTATTTGTATTTAAAGAGAGAAAAGTTATTGTATGAAGTTTATAATTATTATATTAGTTTAAAAAATAAAAGGCATGAGCAAAAAAAAATAGAAAACCAGAATTTAAATAAAAAAACAGATGAAATTTTAGATAAAATATCAAAACATGGAATGGATAGTTTAACTAAAAAAGAGAAAAAGATTTTATATAAAAAGAGTAAATTAAGTTAATGTTTTAGCAAAAGTAAATAAATATGATAGTTTTTGTTGGCATTGTATTTTTTTTATGATAGTATAGTAGCAAAATAGGAGGATTAGTTTATGAGAAAAATTGATTATTTGATTTTAGTAGGCACTTTAATATTATCAATTTTATGGGCGGAATTTCAACCTTTTAGAATTAAAAACTGGTCAGATTCTGTATACATTATTTTAGCCATACCTCTTGTAATAATTTTTTGGGAAATTTTCAAAAAAGTATCATCTGATAGAATCAAACATTAATTTTAAGCATTATATGTTTGATGTATTAATAATATATCATAGCTGTTCTGGAAGGTCTAAAAAGATAGCTTTGATAATGGGAAGCACCTTAAAAGCTTTAGTGGTTCCAGTTTCGAATTTTAAAATTGAACAATTTAGAAAAGCAAAAATAGTTGGGATAGGTTCGGGTATATATTATTTCAGGCATCACAAAGAGATATTTAAATTAGTTTCAAAATTGCCTGAATGTAAAAAGAAAATTTTTGTATTTTCAACGAGTGGATTAAGCAGCACTGTTTTTCATAAAAAGTTACATTCTTTACTTAAAAGGAAAGGCTATGAAATAATAGGAAAATTGGCAGTAAGAGGTTTTAATCAATATATTTTATTTAGGTTAATAGGTGGAATAAGTAAAGGTTGTCCTAATGAAGATGATTTTAAAAAAACCAGAGAATTTTGTGAAAGCTTAAAAGGAAAATATTTATAATTTTAAATTTAACTTATCATTCCCCCGTTGTTAAAATTAAACGGGGTTTTTTTTATTTGGTTTTTTAATAAATTGTTTTTTAGAATTCGAGATTAATAATTTTAAAGGTAAAGGCATTTAATGGACTTTAAAAAAATAGACTCATATATTAAATTTATAGAAGAAAGTTTTAATGTATATTATCTATTAATGCCTATTAATAGGCAAATTGAAAAAAATAAATTTTTCTCTTATTATAAAAAATCAAAAAGATATAATCCTATATATAAATATAAAGTTAAGAATTTAAAAAAAATACAGGCTGATTTAAAAAATTTATCAAAGAATATGATTAAAGCTAAAGGTATGGGAAGATTATTTAAAGAGAAAATAGATAATATAATTATGAAAACACAGTTAGTTAACAATAATGATGAAAAATTTAGTGATTTATGTTCAAAACTATATGGAAAACCAAGTAAAAATCTTGTTAATTTTGCAATAAAAATATTGAAAGATAAAAATAATTATAAATTGCCTGAGGAAAACATAAAACCTCATTATATGGCTGAGAGTTTAAAAAGCCAATTAAGGCGTTATAAAATTAATTGGCCTGTAATTGAAACTTCAAAAATTATGACAAAAATATCAATATCGTCTTTAGAGAAAAAAGTATTTATTAATACTAATTATAACTATACTGAAAGTGAAATACATAGATTAGAAGTTCACGAAATGGTTCATGTTTTCAGAACTATAAATGGACAAAACCAACCCTGGTATATTTTCCAGTCCGGATTTGCTAATTATGAAGAAACAGAAGAAGGATTAGCTGTATATACTGAAGATGCCAAAGGTAAATTAAAGAAAGATTTAAAGCAGTTAAAAATATATGCAGGTAGAGTATTAGCAGTCGATATAGGTTTGAAAAATTCTTTTTATAAAACATTTTGTGAATTAAAAAGATATTTTCCAGATTTTTTAGCATATAGATTAACAGAGAGAGTTAAAAGAGGGATGAAGGATACTTCCATGCCAGGAGCTTTTACTAAAGGTTATTATTATATAAGTGGTTGGCAAAAAGTAATCAAATATTTAAAAAACAAAGGTAGTTTATCGAATTTGTATGTAGGTAAAATTAAAATAGAAGATATTGATATTGTTGAAGATTTGTTAAAGAAAAATGTTTTATCAAAGCCTAATTTTATTCTAAAATAAATTTTGTTATGAAAGATATTATTCTTTATTTAAAGAATAAGTATGGTAGATGGGCATGGTTAGGACAGAGAGCACATGATGCTGTAGGTATAAACAAAGTATTACCTTTGGACTTTATTATATGTTGTGATTATGGGAGAGAAACCGAGTATTTTTTTGATAAAGAATTTATATCTTTAGAACAAATAGTAAAGCAGCGATTGAATTGGTCTAATGAAAACCTCAATGAAATTTTTAGTGGCCGATATATAGATAGATTTTTGTATTTTTTAAATAATTCCCAAACCCCTTTAAATATTTTATCTTACCGTTCTATTCAAAAATTAGAGAATATTAGTAAAAAAAATTCAAATAAGCTTAATATATATGCTGTGCCTGAAGTTTTAAAAAGAAAATTGGATAATAAAGTTTTTTTTAGAAAGAATTTAAATATTTTAAAAATTGATGCTATTCCCGGGAGAACAGTTAATTTAAAAGTTTCTTTATTCTCCCAATTAAAAAGAGAGTTAAATATACCTTTTATTGTTCAGTTTCCATATGGATCTTCTGGTATGAGAACATATAAGATATATAATAAAGAGAAATATGTCCATTTGTGTAATGAAAACGAGAATGTTAAAGTTAATGTTCTGAAATTTATAGATGGATATTGTTTAAATGTAAATGGTATTATAATAGAAGAAAAAGATGATATTAAGGTTTATTTAACTTATCCTTCTATCCAATTAACTGGATTATCTGAATGCAGTAGTTCTCCTACAATATTTTGTGGGAATGATTATACTTCTGCTAATATACTTAAGAATATTATTTTAGATAAAATTAAATTTATAACAGAAACTATAGGAAAATGGATGGGATTACAGGGGTATAGAGGTATTTTTGGGCTTGATATTTTGGTTGATAAAAAAGCAGGGAATGTTTATCCAATAGAAATTAATCCGCGTTTCCAAAATTCTACTGGACTTTTAACAGAACTTGAGACAATTAGTAAAGATAACCAAGGACATTTGTTTTTATTTCATATATTAGAATTTTTAAAGAAAAAGGACAATTATTTAAAACATTTTTCAGAACATTTTAATTATTCAAAACTTAACATTAAACTAAAAGGAGCTCAAATAGTATTGCATAATTTTTCAAATAAAGCTGAAGTAACGGGAGAACTTTTACCAGGAATATATACTTATGTTAATAAAAAAATAGTCTTTAAAAGGAAGGGAATTTCGTTATCAGATTGCAAGAACGATAAAGAAATATTAATTACATGTGGTGTCCCATTTAAAAATCAAACTATAGCTCCTTTTGCTCCTATTTGTAAGGTTCAAACTAAGAGTAGTGTGTTGTCGTTTGATTACAAAACGTTAAATAATATAATGCATAATGTAGTAAATGATGTTTATAGAAAATTGAGATTACATTCCATTTCGTGAATAATCAGTTGCAAAAAATGTGATTTTTTTATATAATTTCAGCTTTAATATAATACAAAGTCAATATTATGGATATAAAAAGAGATTCTAAATATTATGTTACAGGATATAAAGGGGAAGACTCTACTAAAGCACCTTTTTATACAAGAGCTTTGTTTTTTGACTCGATACAAGGCAATTTAAACAGGGAATTAATTGGTAATTTTAACGAGATGATATATCAACATAATGATTACGATAAATATTCGTTAATTGATATGAATATTAATTCTGTTCCCAAAAAGATAATTATAATAAATGCCTCATCAGATGATCTTCCTACTTCTTATGAAACAGCACGGGTTTTTAAAAGTGAATCAAAGAGGCGAGGGTGGGATATAGATGTAAATGTGGTTAATACAAATAATGAATTGGTGAATCAGTTAGATAAAAAACCCGAGCAGGTTTTAGTTATAAGTCAGTGTGTAAATAAAAAAGTTTATAATAAAGATTTAGCAATACAACTAAGGAATAGAGATATTATAGTTGTCCCAGGAGAATATACTGCTCCAGGTAGCATTTTTTCTAATAAAGATAAAACTTATCAATTGCTTTCTGACAATGGCAAAAGATGGGATATGGTAGCTAAATACGAAAAAGTTGATGTAAATAAAAAAAGCATAGAAGAGGTTGTTGATAATATTATAGATGTTGTTGATAAGTTATCTTTACATTTAGGTAAAAATAAGTTTTTTATAAAGCCTGTAGAAGGAGGAGGCGGATTAGGTGGCTTTAGATTAATAAAATATGAAGGCGAATATATAATTCCTGACCTTTCAAAGGTTACTGGAGATACTGGTAGTATTAATCCAATTTATATAGATATAGATTTAAATGACCAGAAGAAAATAAAGGAATTATTATATATATATAATTTGTTTAAGTCGGATAAAAATCTTTATAGAAGCTATATACATGTAAATATTCAAGGCAAGCATGAAGAACAAGTTAAAAATTTTAAAGATTATTTGATTAATTGTAAAATTAAACAAGGTAGGAAAATGGCAAGTATAAGAAAGTCCAAAAAAGAGATAAAGGAAAGATTATGTTATGCTATTGACAAGTTTGAAAATAAATTTAAAAAAAGATATATCCCTTTAGTTAATGAACATATTGATTTTGGGAATTGGGGGTTAAGGGCGCATTTTCGATTAAATAAACAAGGCCCTAAATTGGAAACTGTATATGCCAGAATATTTCAGCTTGCATTTACTCCAGAAGGAGTAGGCTATGTTGGCTCGGATAATATTTCTAACAAACAAACTGGGGAATTGGAAATTATGCGTTTAACTCCATTGAATAATATTATGGTAGATGCTGTAGGGGGTAAAGAAAAATTGTTGAGTATATTATATAAATGTTCTAATGTTTTTGTTAAATTAATTAATTTATTGCCGCCGGATGAAAAAAGAAAAGTACCTTTGAGAATACAGTTAGATATTGCTGCTGTTTCGGGTCTTATAGGAGAAGTTAATGCTGATACAGCTCGGGGGCTGTGTTTAGCATCTTCTTGGAATAAATTTGTCGAGAATACTACGGAGTGGTTTATTGATGCGATAAAGTATTATTCATGGAGGAAAAAACAACATGCCAACTTATGAATATGAATGTAAAAAATGTGGCTATAGATTTGAATTATTTCAATCTATGACAGACAAGCCTAAAAAAAGATGTCCTAAATGCAAAGGGCCTCTTAGAAGATTATTCGGGACCGGTAGTGGTATTATATTTAAAGGTTCAGGATTTTACGCTACAGATTATAGAAGTAAAGAATATCAAGATAAATTTAAAAAAGATAAAGAAAAGCAGAAAACTCATGAAGATAAAAGTAAGGATAAGGAATCAAAGCCTAAAGAAAATAAATGATAAATTATTTTTTTAAACTCTGGTTTAGTTTTTTAGATAAATCTTTGAGTTGTTGAAGTTTTTCCCAATTTTTCGGTTTATATGCTGGGAACAAAGTATTATTTTGCATCAAGGGGTTATTTTTATATCTAATATTTGAATTTTGCCATATTAGAGTTTTAGGTACTGGAGAAAATTCAGTAAGATATATATGTAACCCCATTTTATTAAGCATATATAAACTTTTTTCTATTTTATTTAAATTTTCTCCTGGTAAGCCTAATAAAAGATATACAGAATATTCCTTATTTTTATATCCTGCCTTTTTAAGATTTAATATTGCTTTCTTAAAATCAGTCATAGAAACCTTGTTATTTATAAAATTTGGTATATTTTTATCAGTAGTTTCAAGACTTACTCTGGGATTGATGAAATTTGTTTTTTTCATTAAAGAAGCTATATCTTGGTTTAAAAATTTAGCATGTAACCCATTCGGCGTGTGAAAAAACGCTTTTATATTTTTATTATATATTGTTCTAAGGATTTTTAATATATGGTTTTGATTATATAAAAGTGCATCGTCATAAAACACAAAATGTTTTATTCCGTGTTTATAAAGGTCATAAATATAATTTGTTGTTTTTTTTGTATCTGAAAATATTATTTTTTTTGGAGATAGATATTTACTAGCGCAGTAAGAACAATTAAAAGGGCATCCCCAGGATGTTTTTAAAACAGCATATGGAAGTTTCGAATAGTAATCAAAGTAGTCAGGAAATGTATTTTTTAACTTTTTGTAACTTAAATCTATTTTTTTATTTGTTATTTGTTTTATTTTTAAAGCAAAATAATATAATTGGTCATATTTTATTATATAATCGGTAGAAGTTACTTTCATTGCATGTTTGTGACAAAGAGTAGCATAAGTCCCTCCTAAAAATAGTGGTGTGTTTGGAAAATATTTTTTGCATATATTGATAGCTTTTATCACTCCAGGATACCAGTATGTCATTGAAGAAGTTACCATTATTATATCTGGATTTTGATTTCTTATTAAATTTATAAATATTTCATCTGGCATCCCATATTGCTTATATTTTCGGGGGATTGATTTTAAAATTTTAGGCTTAGGTACTTCTCTTGTATAGAATCTACCCATCCCATATTTTTTTTTGTTTGTATATATTTTTTTTGTATTTTCTTGGTATCTATCTAAAGTGTCTATAAAACATATTTTAAAACCTGCTTCTTTTAATACTTGTAATATTTGTAGGAACCCATAAGGTTTAATCCAGTAATCATAAGCAGCGAAATCATATATCCATGGATTGATTGCTAAAATGTTTTTCATTTTAATTATTTAAATTTTTAATTTGATTTTAGTTTACACCTAAATTTAAAAGTCTTCAAATTAAAAAGTTCATACTGTAACAAAATATCACATTTTTATACAAAACTTTACATTTTTTTTTGAAATTCTATTTATATAAGATTAATCATTTAACCTCGTTGACAGAAATATTTTGATATAACTTTTTATTTTACAATAGCTTATGTATGAGAGGGCTGTATCTATATTATTTTAATTAATTATGGCATGGATTTTGCTTTATATTATAAGGTGAAACATATATTCCTCTAAAAAACCTCCTCATATATCCGGGCTAGGGCAAGTGATAAAACACTTGCCCGCTTTTTTTTATCTATAACTTTCTTGTTTGTAATTTGTTTGTAATTTGTCATTCTCATGTTCTATGTCCTAGGGGGAACCAGAACGAAGTACGGTTCACCCTAGCCCTGAACCGTGATTTATAAAATAAATCTCTGGTTCACGGGCTAAGTCCTAAGTTAAAAACAGAGGATAAAGGAAAAAGTTCTACGTTTAAAGTCAAACGTCCTAAGTCCCATGTTTTAAGTTGAAAGAGTAAAACCAATTTCTTTACCAAAATAGGAGAAGTTGATGAAGATAAAAAGATTTGTTCTTATAAAGATGTAGTTGAGAAAATAGAAGAATATAATCCCGATATTATAATGAGTTGTATAGGTTGTGTAAAAATGTGTATGATTGCGATAACAATTTTAAGTTATGGGCAAAGTTAATAGGAATTTATAATTTGTTTAAAAGTATAAAAGAACCGAACTAACAAGTAGCAGGTAACATGTAGCATGTAGCAAGTAGCAGGTAACAGGTAACAGGTAGAAACAAAAGCAAAAAGAACTAAAAAATAAGTCCTATTAAATTTTTAAAGGAGAAGACATGCAGAGTTATAAAGATTTAGAAATTTATCAGTTGTCGCATAAATTAGGGTTAGATATACATAAGATGTCTTTGGGTTTACCTCGATTTGAATTATATGAAGAAGGTTCTCAAATTAGAAGGTCTTCCAAAGCAATTTCGACCAATATAGTTGAAGGATTTGGAAGAAAAAAATATCGTCAAGATTATATTAAATATTTAATATATGCTCATTCTACTTGTGATGAAACTGTAGAACATTTGAGATATTTATATGAAACTAATTCTCTGAAAGATGAAAATATGTTTAGTACTCTATTAGGAAAATTAGAGATGTTGAGTAAAAAGATTAATAAATTTATTCAGGCGGTTTCTTCTCAATTATAACTTGTTACATGATACTTGTTACTTGAGACTTAAAATCATGAAAATATTAGTTATAAAATATTCAGCTTTGGGAGATGCTATCCTTATTATATCTGCCTTGCGGGCTATACGAAATAAGTTTCCTGACGCATTTATAGCTATTTTGGCAGGCCCTAAAACAAAAGAAGTGTATAAGAATTGTCCTTATATCGATGAAATTATTATGAGCGATTTCAAAAAAAGAAATGCTGGAATTATGGGTATGTGGCTTTTAAAAAGAAAAATAAAAAAATATAAATTTGATATATCTATTGATATTCAGAATAATAATAGAAGTCATATATTGGCATTTTTAGCCAAAATACCTAAAAGATACGGGTATAACAGAAAGCTTGGAATGCTATGTAATAATGCCATAGAAAATGATAGGCCTTATTTGTCTCCTATAAGGCATCAGTTTTATGTTTTAAAGGAATTAGGAATTGTGTTGAACGATGATTCTTTAAAACTATGGCCGGATAAAGAAGCTTATGATAGAGTAGAAAAATTGTTTAAAGAATATAATGTTAAAACTGATTCTGTAAAAATTGGTATTAATATTGGGGCGAGCAAAGAGTGGGTTACTAAAAATTTATCTCCTGAGAAAATTGGAAAATTATGTGATGAGTTAAATAAAAGAAATTTAGATATAATATTAACTGGCATGGAAAGTCAATTTGATATAAGAGATAAAATTATATCCAATACAAATTCTAAAGTAATAGATTTGGTGGGTAAAACAGATTTTTCTGTTTTAGTTAGTTTAATTGATATGCTGGATTTGTATATTACTCCTGATAGTGCACCTTTACATATAGCTGCAGCTATGAATACTCCTTTTATAGCTTATTTTGGGCCTACAGATCCAAAAAGACATTTACCACCAGCTAATGAATATAAGTTGTTATATAAAGATATTTCCTGTAGCCCATGCTATAGTAAAGTATGTAAACTAAATAATAAATGTCTAAAAATGATTACTGTAGAAGAAATAGTAAAAGCAGTAGGAGAGTTAGTTAAATTATGAAAGTTCTTATGTTGGCCAAACATCTTAACTTAGGTGGAGTTACCAGATATGTATTGGATTTATCTAATTTTTTAAAAAAAGAAGGACATGAAGTTTATATTGCTAGTGCAGGAGGAGAACTTCAAAACGAAGTAGAAAATTTAAAAATAGAACATATAAATATACCTATTGATACAAAATCAGAGTTAAGTTTAAAGATTTGGAAAAGTTTATTTCAGTTGAAAGGCTATTTTCAAAAAGAGAATTTAGATATAGTTCATGCTCATAATAGAGTTACTTCCGTACTCTCATTTTTCCTTTCTAAGTTTTTGAAATCTCATAATATTACCACTGTTCATAGTATTTATAAAAACCGATTGAATCGGCGCTGTTTTCCTTTTGTAGGAGAAAAAACTATAGCTGTTAGTGATCAGACAAAATACAGGTTAATAAATTGGTTTGGAGTTCCAGGAAAAAAAATAAAAACTATTTATAATGGAATTGATTATGAA
>JAGYNU010000021.1 GCA_018399975.1 Candidatus Omnitrophota bacterium | reverse complement strand
AGAAACAAGATACAAATAAATTACAATATACAATAAACAAATTACAAACAAATTACAAATGACAAATGACAAACAAATGACACCTGTCTGCCGCAGGCCCGTCGCGGCGGGCAGGCAGGTCCATCCGCCAATGTTTGTGGCGGAATACAAATTATCCTGAATCTATATCCCAATCTTCTATATATTCTATTAATGTATCAATAACTTTATCTAATGTAACTTTTTTAATTTTTTTACCCTTTTTAAATAACAAAGCTGAATTTTTACCTCCGGCTATACCAATATCAGCATGTTTAGCTTCTCCTGGACCATTCACTTCACATCCCATTATTGCTATTTTTATATTTTTAGAACTATTTTTTAATCTCTTATCTAATTCCTTTGCCAATTTGTCAACATCAATTAAGCTACGTGCACAAGTAGGACAGGAAATTATCTCAGGACCAAAGTTTCTAATATTTAAGCTGGATAAAATTCTTTTTGCAGTTTTAATTTCAGTTACAGGATCTGAAGTTAAAGACACTCTTATAATATCACCAATACCATCTGACAAAAGCGAACCTATACCTATAGCAGACTTTATAACTGCTGTATCAAATAGCCCTGTCGCTGTAACTCCTAAATGTAAAGGATAATCGCATAAAGAAGCTATTTTTTTGTTAGCCATAATAGTATCAAAAACACTTTCAGACTTTATAGAAATCATTATATCTTTAAAATCCATAGACTCTAAAAATTTCGCATACAATAAACTTAATCGAACCATAGAATCAACCATATTCTCTGTTTTTACATTACCTAATTTTTTTGCCCATGGTTCTAAAATAATAGAATCAAATTTATCCATAGAACCTGAATTGACACCAATTCTCACAGGAAGATTATATTTTTTTAGCAATTCTATAATTTTCTTTATTTCGGATTCTCTATAAATATTACATGGATTTAAACGGATACCATCTACCCCTTCTTTTATACAAATTAAAGCTAATTTGTAATCAAAATGTATATCGGCTATTAAGGGAACACTTACTTTATTTTTTAATCTACCAACTGATTCTGCAGTTTTTCTATCCCTTACTGCAAACCTTATTACATCGCACCCTGCATCAACCATATCTTTTATTAAAGTTAAAATCTTATCGTTTTGAATATTTAATTTCGGCATAGTTTGTATATAAACAGGGCTATTTGAGCCAATAAACAAGTTGCCGAGCTTTACCTGTCTTGTTTTTCTTTTTTCTATCTTCATTTCTATCTCTTAAAAAATTTTAAATAATCTATCCAAACCAAATAAGCCATCAATACAATTAATATATACATTCCAATTTGCATAGTTATCTGCTGAACTTTAGGTTTTAAAGGAGAACCTTTAATTTTTTCTATTAACAAAAACAATAAATGGCCTCCATCTAAAACAGGAAAGGGAAACAAATTTATAATACCCAAACTCATACTGATAACAGCAACTATATTTAATAAATACCTAATGCCCTCTTTTGCTGCTTCAGTAGTAATACGATATATGCCTAAAGGCCCAGTAGCAGCTTCTTTAAAAGAAATATTACCAATAATAATATTCCAAAGGCCCTTACATGTGACATAAGTTAAATATGCTGTATGTTTTGTTCCTTCGATTATAGAATTTAAAAATGTATATTTTACATCAATCGTTTCTCCAGAAGGATATATCCCTATGACTGGAATTTTCTGTTTTTGCCCATATATATTTTCTTTTTCATCTATTTTGGGAATCAATTTAAAATTCAACTGTCCTTCTCCAGAACGATATACTTCAATATCTATTATATCCTTTTTACTTACCCTAATTAATTCAACCATATCCTGCCAATATGATACTTCTCTACCATTTACTGCCAGTACACGATCAGCTTTTTCTAAACCCGCCTGTTGTGCAGGATAATTATCTAAAACTTCACCGATTTGAGTATTTAATCTCGGCATCCCAATGACAAATAACAAAATAAATAAAATTAAGGCCAATAAATAGTTAAACAAAGGACCAGCAACAAGAATCAAAAAACGTTTCCAAATAGGTTTAGACATAAATTCCCAAGGAGCACCTGTATTCTCTTCATCAGCTATTTCTCCTGCTAATTTGACGTACCCCCCTAATGGAATAAGAGATATTCTATATTCAGTTTCACCCTTTTTTTTCTTAAATAAAGAAGGGCCAAATCCTACTGAAAAAATTTCAACTTTAACACCTGACCTTTTTGCAATTATAAAATGACCAAACTCATGTATTATTATCAATATCCCTATTACAACTAAAAACAAAAATAGATTGTAAATTAACATATATTTTCTCCTCGTTTTATTTTGCAAATCTTTTCTTTAATTGTCCTTCTAGCCCATTCATCTACCTTAAATATATCATCTATCCCTGGGTTTTGTATTAACGTATGTTCAGACATTGCACTTTCAATAACTGGAACGATAAGATGAAAACCTATCTCATGTTTTAAAAAAGATGCAACAGCAATTTCATTTGCAGCATTCATTACAGTAGGTAAAGTACCTCCCAGTTTAACAGCTTTATATCCCAATTTTAAAGAAGTAAATTTTTCAATATTAGGTTCTTCAAAACTTAAATGTTTAAAATCTGAAATTTGTAATTTGTTAACATCAGAAGGTAATCTATCAGGATAAGTAAGAGCATATTGAATAGGTAGCCGCATATCAGGCACTCCCAATAAAGCTATTATATTGCCATCAACAAACTCTACCATAGAATGAATTATAGCTTCTGGATGTATTAAAACTTTAACCTTATCTGCAGAAAGTTTAAATAAATATTTAGCTTCTACGATTTCCAAAGCTTTATTCATTAAAGTAGCTGAGTCCACAGAAATTTTTTTGCCCATATTCCATTTAGGATGTACTATCGCTTGTTCAGGGGTTACCTCTGAAAATCTTTTAGCAGGTAAATCTTTAAAAGGACCCCCAGATGCAGTTAATATAATTTTATTTAAGTACTTCACCCCATTGCCTTTTATACACTGATAAATAGCATTATGTTCACTATCTAAAGGAATAAGTTCTGAATTGTATTTTTTTAGTTCACTATTTATTATCTGTCCTGCCATAACAATAGATTCTTTATTAGCAAGAGCTATTCTTTTATTATGCTTAACTGCTTCCAATAAAGGATATATACCCTCACTACCACTTATCCCAATTACTACAATATCTGCATTTTTATCAGCTGAAACTTGTCTTAAACCTTCTATACCAGCAAGAGGAATAGTTTTACTTGTTTCTAATAAATCTTTTAAGGCACTGTATTTATTTTCATTTCTTATAACTGCATATTTAGCTGAAAACTTTTTAGCTTGTTTAACTAATTTATCTACGTTATTTTTTGCACTTAAAGCAAAAACAGAAAAATTCTGTTTTAACTTAGAAATTACTTTTAAAGTATTTTCCCCAATCGTACCAGTAGAACCTAATATAGTAACTTTTTTACCCATTATAAAATTTTGGTAGAAATGGTGTTTATTTTTTTTTAACTAATCAAAATGAGATAAAAATAAAAAAATGGAAGTGTAAATAACAAACTATCCAATAAATCTAATATACCGCCAAAACCTGGAATGAATGTTCCTGAATCTTTTACTTTAAAACATCGTTTTAGTAAAGACTCTGATAAATCTCCAACTTGAGCTAAAGCACTTATAACAATACCTATAATTAAAAAATAAACTATAGAAATATCGAAAAATATACTGGCCAGTAATGAAATAACTACACTAAATGATATACCACCAAATGCGCCTTCTATAGATTTCTTAGGGCTGATTCTAGGAATCAAACGTACATTTCCAAATTTATTACCCATCCAATATGCACCTATATCACTTGCCTTTGTTATTAAAATCAACAATATTATATAAGCATTACCATTATCTAAATACCTGATAAGTATAAAAAACGATAAAGGTACACATATATATATAATTCCAAGCAAAGATATAGCAATATCATTTACTGCATTATAACTATCCTTTTTAGTAAATTCCAATAAAAACAAAAATAATAAAATAGATATAAAAAATAAAAGAGGCCATGCAGTAAATATCAAATTTCTAAAAGTTAATATTAAAGGAAAAAGTAAAGCTAAAAAAGAAGAAAAGTATTTAAATGTATAAATGTTATTTTCTTCTACTAATTTATAAAATTCCAATAAAGTAAAAAATATTAACACACTTACAGTTAATCCAAAAACCACATCAGAAGCAAACAAGGTTATTAAAATAGTACATATAGCTAAAACAATTGAACTAAAAATTCTTTTTGCTAACATATTTAATTTTTAATACCTCCAAATCTTCTTTCTCTTTTATTGTAATCTTGAATAGCTAATTTAAAATCATTCTCACTAAAGTCAGGCCAAAATTTATCCGATATATAAATTTCAGAATAAGAAATTTGCCATAACAAAAAATTACTTATTCTAAATTCTCCACCAGTTCTTATTAACAAATCAGGATCTTGAAAAGGTGCTGTATAAAGAAAATTAGAAAAATCTCTTTCGTCAATTTTTTCTAAAGACAAATTCCCTGAATTTACTTCGTTAATAATTTTCTTAGTAGCATTAACTATTTCATTTCTTCCTCCATAATTAATAGCTAAAATCAATGTCAAAGAAGAATTTTTTGAAGTTCTTTTACATACATCTTGAAGCTTTATTTGAACAGGCTGCGGCAAACCTTTAATATCACCGATTGGAAAAAGTCTTATATCATCTTGCATTAACTCATCAGCTTTTTTATTTAGATATTGTACAAATAAACTCATTAAAATATCAATCTCTTGTTTGGGCCTTTTCCAATTCTCCAATGAAAAAACATATAAAGTAAGTATTTTAACACCTAATTTTATACAACTTTTGACGATTTTATCAACTGTTTTTATACCTTCTTGATGGCCTTTTATTCTGGGCAAATTACGTTGCTGTGCCCACCTACCATTACCATCCATTATTATTGCAATATGAACAGGAATATCCATAAATTTCTTTCACGTTAAAAAATAAGGGAGATATCAATCTCCCTTTTTAATTAAAAACAATTTTATTCTAACTTTTCACAATTACTCAATTTTAATATCTAATTTATCTTTTAACTGTTTAAGTTCTTCAATATACTTATTGTATTTAGACTCCATATTTTCTTTAGACTTTTTGAAGTCATCTAATTGCTTTTGAATCAATTCATTAATTTCCTTCTGCTTTTTTAAAGAAACAGCTAATTCTTCTTTCGCTTTATTTAATTCTTCGATTTCTTCTTTAAAATTCTCTATTTCAAACTTTATTTCATCTCTGCGTTTTAATATTTCTCTTGTGGCATACTCATCTTTTAACTGCGCTTTTACACTAATTTTTCGAAAAGAAAGAAAAGATATCAAAAAAACCAAGCATATCACAAACAAAACTACTGAAGCTATAACAAACAAATTACCCCTATGCATAACTTATAATCTATTTTATACCTTGATATGATTCACTCTCTTGCAAATATTTCTCTCCCTCTTTAGCAAGATTTGGTAATATTATTATCTCAACTCGCCTATTCTTTTCTCTTCCTTCGGCAGTCTCGTTAGTTGCAACTGGTTTATAAGGCCCATATCCTATTGCAGACATCCTTGCTGGATCAACCCCTTGCTCATTCTCAAAGTAATGTAAAACGCTCAAAGCTCTGGCAGTAGAGAGCTCCCAATTTGATTTCCACCCCGAATATTTTATAGGCTGATTATCTGTATGTCCTTCTATACCTATATCTTTATCTCTAACACTAACTTTTAAAATTTTAGATACTTTATTTAAAACTTCATAAGACTCAGTTTTAAGTTTTGCTTTTCCTGAATCAAATAAAACTCTATCTAATAAAGTGATAACTAAGCCTCTTTCATCCATACCAATTTTTACATCTTTACGCTCCATTTCTTCCCTTAATTGATGTTCTAAAGAAGCTTTTATTTCTCTTAACCTTTCTATCTCACGTTCTTTTTCTGTTTTCAATCTTTCCATTTCATAATCTAAATGCTCAGCTTGTTTTTTCCAAAGTTTGGCTTGTCTTACTTCTTCAGGAGGCGTCTTTTTGAAATTCACTGCACATCCCATAAAAGAAAAACACAAAACAACTATTAAACTCCCTATGACAAACCTTCCATACCTTAAACCTTCCTTCATATTAAACCTCCTTTTTATAAATTATTTAACTAAAACCTAATTTACTAATATATCATTACATCGCATAAAACGTCAAGAAAAATTGAAGTTTAATATATTTAAACTTTAGTTAAATTTAGTGGATTAAAGTATAGTGAAAAATAAAAGAACCCATTATTATGGAAACCATCGACATCAATTTAATCAAAATATTTAACGAAGGCCCTGAGGTATCCTTAAAAGGGTCCCCTACAGTATCCCCCACTACACTAGCCTTATGAGCTGCCGAGCCTTTTCCTCCATATTTTCCTGTTTCTATATACTTTTTAGCATTGTCCCATGCTCCCCCTGTGTTTGCCATCATTACAGCAAGAACAAATCCCGAAACTAATGCTCCAACTAACAATCCAATAAGAGCTTCAATTCCTATCAACAGTCCTATAACAATAGGAACTAATATAGCAGTAAGTGAAGGTAAAATCATCTCTTTCTGAGCCGCCTTAGTAGTTATATCGACACATGTAGAATATTCAGGCTTAATCTCTCCAGTCATGATACCTTTTATCTCTTTAAATTGTCTACGTACTTCAATTATAACTTTTCCTGCTGCTTTACCTACAGCTTTCATTGTAAAAGCACAAAAGAAAAATGGAACCATCCCCCCGATAAATAAACCAACTAATACAAAAGGATTAAGTAAACTCAAATTTAATTCTTTGCCAAATAAAGCTACCTGACTTTTGTAAGCTGCAATCAAAGCTAAAGTAGTAAGTGCAGCAGAACCTATAGCAAACCCTTTACCTGTAGCAGCCGTAGTATTACCCAAAGAATCTAAAGCATCTGTCCTTTCTCTTACTTCTTTAGATTGCTTAGACATTTCTGCATTTCCTCCAGCATTATCTGCAATAGGACCATATGCATCAGAAGCTAAAGTAATCCCTAAAGTGCTTAACATACCCACAGCAGCAATACCTACCCCATAAAGACCTATAGAAAAATTTGTTGAACCTCCGGAAAGGAAAAAACTTGCTAATATAGCAATTCCTATCAATATAATAGGAATTGCAGTCGATATCATACCTGTAGACAATCCTGATATTATAACAGTAGCTGGACCTGTTAATGCTGATTTAGAAATATTTCTTGTCGGAAAATATTTGCTGGAAGTAAAAAATTCTGTCGAAGTCCCAATAAAAATGCCTGCAAGTAACCCACACAATAAAGCCCAGTATATCCCCATATTTTCTACACCAAGAATATTTTTTATTATAAAATACGAGCCTACGACTATAATACCAGCAGTAACAAATATACCTTTTCTTAAAGCAAAAAGCAAATAATCTTCACTACTACTATTTTTACCTAACCTTATAAAAAACATTCCTATAATAGAAGATATTATTCCTAAAGATGCTATTAACATTGGAGTAACAAGCCCTTTAAATCCTAACCCAGCTGAAACTGCCAATGCCATAGTAGCAACCAAAGAACCTAAATAAGATTCATATAAATCTGCTCCCATCCCTGCGACATCTCCCACGTTATCTCCTACATTATCTGCTATCACTGCAGGATTCCTAGGGTCATCTTCAGGTATATTAGCTTCAACTTTGCCAACTAAATCAGCACCTACATCTGCAGCTTTAGTATAAATTCCACCTCCTACTCTTGCAAATAAAGCCATTGAACTTGCTCCAAACCCAAAAGATAACATATTAGAAGTCATAATTTGTATACGCTGGGTAAATTCCATATTGCTATAGAAAAAATTCAATACATGATACCAAACTCCCAAATAAAAAAGTGCCAATGATACAACACTTAATCCCATTACTGCACCACCTGAAAAAGCTATATTTAAAGCTTCTCCTAAACTATTTTTAGCAGCATTGGTAGTTCTTGAACTAGATCTAGTAGCTATGCTCATTCCTATATATCCAGCTAATCCAGAAAAAAAACCTCCTGTAATAAAACCAAACGGCACAACAATATGCATATGCCCCTGAAAAGCTAAAAATAAGAAAATTATAAAAGTAATCACAAAAAAAACGGTAATAGCAAAATACTGCCTCTTTAAATATGCCTGTGAACCTTCTCTTACTGCCATAGCTATTTGTTTCATTTCAGAAGTGCCTTCATCATTTTTCAATATTTTTTTAATAAGCCACCAGACAAAAAACATAGATATAATGGAAACAGCTGGAGCTATCCACATCAATTCATCCCCGAGATTCACATCTTCCTCCTTTAAAAAAAATAATATATTTATTTTAAACTATCGTTTTATAACTTCACTTCTTTCAGAACCAATTGAAATCATATCTATTTTCTTACCAAAAAATTCTTCTATTCTAGCTATATAATTTTTTGCCTCCTGGGGTAAATTATCATAATCTTTTACATCTTTAGTAGAACAATTCCACCCAGGATATTCTTCATAAACAGGTTCAATTTCAGATAATATTGTTTCACTGGCAGGAAAATATTCAAGTAGAACATCTTTATACTTATAACCAACACATAACTTTATCTTTTCAAAACTATCCAAAACATCTAATTTAGTCAAAACTAATGTATCAATACCATTTATCCTACAAGAATACCTTGTGGCAAAAGCATCTAACCAACCGCAACGCCTAGGCCTACCAGTACTGGCACCATATTCTTTTCCAATATTTCTCAAAAGTTCAGCTTCTTTTTCTTCACATTCTGAAGGAAAAGGGCCATTGCCTACACGGGTGGTATAAGCTTTAAAAACACCTATTGATTCATAATCAACATTTAATGGTAAACTTCCTGCAATAAAAATACCTGCTGCAGTCGGATTAGAAGAAGTAACAAAAGGATAAGTTCCATAATCAATCCCCAAAAGTGTTCCTTGTGCCCCTTCAAATAATATATTTTTATTTAAAAATCTATTAACTATATCACGGCAATCAGATATATGTTGCTTCAATTTTTTTCCATATTCTTCATATTGACTACATAAATCCTTTGCGTTAAATGCTTTTTCTTTATAAACTTGTTTAATCATATTATTTTTTATTTCTAAATTAAAAGATATTTTATCTCTTAAAATTTTGGGTTTGAGTAAATCTTCTACACGAATACCACAACGATAATACTTATCTGCATAACAAGGGCCTATACCTCTTTTAGTAGTTCCAATTTCGTTATTTTTCCGCTTTCGATCCATAAGCTCATCCAATACTTTATGATAAGGGAAAACTACATGAGCATATTTACTTATAAATAATCGATTTTTAAAAACTACACCCTTTTCAGATAAAACATCCTTTTCCTTTAACAAAGCCTCAGGGTCTACTACTGCTCCACGAGATATAAGACAAGTTAACTTTTTTCTTAATATACCAGAGGGAATAGAATGAAAAATAAACTTATCATTCCCAATAATCACAGTATGCCCTGCATTAGTCCCCCCTTGATATCTAACCACCAAATCTACATCTGAAGAATAGACATCAACTATTTTCCCTTTACCTTCATCTCCCCATTGCAAACCTACTATTACTTTTACTGACATAATAATTTCTCCAAAGATTTATCCGACATCAGATAACAGACATCAGATAACAGAAAACAGATAACAGACAACAGATATCAAACTTCAGACTATTAGGGTATTTAGATAATTTTTTTTACCCAATATCCTAATTTCCTATGTTTTTGTTGTTCTGTAGCCTGTAGCTTACAACTTGTAGCCTGTAGCCTGCAACCTGTAGCTTGTTACCTGCAACCTGCAACTTGTAGCTTGTATTCCGCCACAAACATTGGCGGGCAGGCGTTCACTAAGTGGTGTCTCCATTTCACTTGCTTTTCTTTGATTTTATTTGTAATTTGTTTGTAATTCCTGCCTGCCCGCCGCGGCGGACCTGTCGGCAGACAGGTGTTTATTGTATATTGTAATTTAATTGTATCTTGGTCATTGTATCTTGTATCTTGTAGCCTGTAGCTTGTAGCCTGCAACTTGTTACCTGCAACCTGCAACTTGTAGCTTGTAGCTTGTAATTCGTCATTCGGATTTCGTCATTCGTCATTTGTTATTTATTTTCTGTCTTCTGCTTGCCCCGTAGCATCCAAAGGATTGGTATGGGGCCTTCTATCTTCTGATTTGTTACGGTGCCATTGTGAATATTTTTTTAGCTATATCAGGATATTTGGCTATAAATAAAAGTTCATCACGAACAAGAGGCTTTTGCGTATGAACATTAGCATATCTAACCAATTCTAAAATATTTGTGGCTTCTTTATCATCTTTAAATTTCACTTCTAACTTATCATACACATTTCTAAAACCTTTTATGCCACTATATTCGCCTGCGGTAATCTTTCTGCCTGTTTCAATAACTTCAGGCTCTCCTCTTCCTAATTCCTCATAATTATAAAGTTCATAGTTACGCCTATCTTTTAACGCTCCATCAGCATGAATTCCTGATTCATGAGCAAAAGCATTAGCCCCTACGCCAGGTTGATTTACAGGTATAGGAACACCAAATGCATAAGAAGCATATTTAGCAATTTTCCACGCCATTGATAAATCAATATTTCTATCTAATACATACTTATCTTTAAAACCACTTGAATACTTTATGGCAAGTATCACAGAAACTAAATCTGCATTACCTGCCCTCTCTCCCATTCCATTAACAGTAGTATTAATATAAGTATCATATCCATTATCATTAACAGCTTTAGCTCCAGCAACAGAATTGGCAACAACCATTCCTAAATCATTATGACAATGTATTTCTACAGGCATTTTTATTGAATCAACTAAAGTAGCAACTCTTTCATAAATAGAAAAAGGATCACCATAACCAAGAGTATCACAATACCTTATTCTATCTGCACCCATTTCTTTAGCTGCTAAAGAAAATTCAGTTAAATATTTTAAATCCGTACGAGAAGCATCTTCGGCATTAACTCCTATAGTTTTTATACCTTTTTGTTTTGCATATGTTACTGCCTCTTTCATTGAATTAATTACATCATCTTTATCTTTCTTACCCCTAAATTTTCCTTTTATCATTTGATCTGAAGTAGAAATGGAAAGATTTAAATGCTGAACATTTGTAAAGTTAGTTGCCTTTTCTACATCTTCAGGGATAGCCCTTATCCACCCACTCAAAATCATAGGAGAGATAACTTTTCTTTCAGCTAATTCTAAATTAGCATTTAAATAATTTATCTCATGATTTGTAAAAGGAAAACCAAATTCACTTTGGTAAACTCCTATTTTATTAAGATAAATATTTATAATAGTTTTCTGCAATTTAGCAAGCCCTAATCTAGAAGTTTGAACCCCGTCTCTATTCGTAACATCTAATATATATATTTTCGGTTTTTTCATAATAACCTCGATTGTTATAAATTATAAATTATTTTAAAATTTAATGAGTTTTGTTTCAAAAATATCTTTACTTGATTTTATCTTACCAAGAATTTCATGAGATACTATACTATCAACATTTAATATACTAACAGCTTTTCCTTTAGGTTTATCTCTACCACAATTCATAGAAGCAATATTTATACCACTTTCTCCTAGAATTGTACCAATACGTCCTAATACTCCTGGGATATCTTTATAGGAATTATATAAGACATAACCATCAGGTACTGCTTCCACAATGTAATCATTTATCTTTACTATTCTAGGATTTTTCCTGGTAAAAAGTGTGCCTACAACAACAGTTTTGGCCTTATCTGTATTTACTTCTACAGTAATAAGATTTGTATAATCTTCCATTTGTGAGGTTTTAGCTTCTATAACTTTTATATTTCTTTCTTGAGCAATCATTGATGCATTAACATAATTTATACTCCCGCCTCCTATTATAGGAGTTAATAACCCTTTAATAACAGCTATAGTAATAACAGTACTTGTTTGCTTAGCTACTTCTCCGCTATACTTAACAACTACTTTGTTTATCCTGCCATTCAATAACTGTCCTTGAAACAAACCTATTTTTTCTGCAAGATTAATATATGGTTCTAAACTTTTATAACTCTCTACATCTACGCTGGGAACATTTATAGCATTTCTCAATCCTTTATCATTTAAAGCATCTGCAACTTGCTTAGCTATTTCAATAGCAACTTCTTTCTGAGCTTCTTCTGTAGAAGCTCCTAAGTGTGGAGTCCCAATAACATTATCGTATTTTAACAATGCATTGCCTTCTTGAGGTTTGATCTCGTAAACATCTAAAGCCACTCCTGCAATTTTCCCGGATTTTACTACTTTTTCTAAAGCCGATTCATCAATTATTCCACCTCTAGCACAATTTATAATTCTTGCATTATCTTTCATTTTCTTTAATTCATTGTTTCCTATCATATGTTCAGTATCTTTGGTAAGAGGGGTATGTACTGTTATATAATCTGACTCTCTTAAAATAGTATCAAAATCAACAAGCTTTATTCCTAATTCTTCAGCTTTTTCTGATGAAAGAAAAGGGTCATAAGCATTAACTTTCATACCAAAAGCATTACAACGTTTAGCTATTTCACTACCAATTCTACCTAATCCTATAATTCCAATATTTTTACCGTATAACTGATTTCCCATGAATTTTTTTCTATTCCATTCCCCCTGTTTTACGGAAAGAACGGCTTGAGTAATATTTCTGGACAAAGCTAAAATTAAACTCATAGTATGTTCTGCTGTAGAAACAGTATTGCCGCCAGGAGCATTCATGACAACTATTCCTTTTTTACTGGCAGATTCAACATCGATATTGTCTAATCCAACTCCAGCTCTTCCTATAACTTTCATATTATCAGCTTTTTCAATAATATCTGAAGTAAGTTTTGTCCCACTTCTTACAATAATAGCATCATAACCTGTTATTTCTTCTTTTAGTTGATCAGGGGTTAATCCTGTTTTAATATCTACTTCAAAATCATCATAAGATTTTAAAATATCTAATCCAGCATCGGATAAATTATCACTAATTAAAATTTTCTTCATCGATACCTCCCTTCATCAACTTTTAACATAAATAAACTAATGAATATATTACTCAAAAAGTATATTTTGAGCTACAGCAACTCCTTTACCTAATTCTAAATCATAACCTAATTTTTTTAAAGCAACTTCCAATGCTGAAATCGCCACTATCATATCAAATTCTTCCATATAACCCATATGAGCTATACGCATAATTTTACCCTTAAGTTGAGCCTGTCCTCCTGAAATAATAACACCAAGTTCATCTCTCATATATTTTACAACTTCCTGGCTATCAATACCTTGTGGAGCTTTAATTGCAGTTACTGCATTAGCTGGTTGTGAAGCAAAAATTTCCATTTCCAATGATTCTACTGCAGAACGGGTTGCCTTAGCTAACTTAGCGTATTTATTTAAAAGATTCTCTAATCCCTGCTTTTTTATATCTTTAATAACTGCATTTAATCCTTGTAACAAAGTTACAGCAGGAGTCCATGGAGTATTAAAACTAGATAATTTATCTTTACCTTGCATAGCGCTAAAATAAAATTCCGGCAAGTTTGAATCCTCTGTTTTAGCCCAAGCTTTTTCACTTACACTAATAAAAGATAAACCCGGTGGAGTCATTAATCCTTTTTGAGAACCAGAAATTACAACATCAACATTCCATTCATCTGTTTTCAATTCACATACACCTAAAGCACTAACAGCATCTACCACCAAAATAGCATCTGTAGCACTTACTATCTCAGCAATAGTCTTTATATCTGTCAAGACTCCTGTAGAAGTTTCACATAACGTAGTATAAACCGCTTTTATATCTTCATTACTATCCAGCTTTTGTCTTATAATCTCAGGGTCAACTGCTTTTCCCCACTCAACTTCTATAGGAATAACATCTAACCCATACGATTTACCAATTTTAGAAAATCTTTGTCCAAATTTTCCACCTTCTATTACTAATATTTTATCGGAAGAAGATAAAAAATTTGAAATTGAAGCCTGCATACCCCCTGTTCCTGTAGCTGCAAAAACTATAATATCATTTTTAGTTTGAAAAATATACTTTAATCCTTCGATAACTTCCTCAAAAATATTAGCAAATTCAGGTGTTCTATGATGTATAATGGGTTTCATCATAGCCAAATTGGCATTTTCAGGTATAGGAGTGGGTCCAGGAGTTAATAAATATTTCTTCATTTAAACCTCCTTTAATGTTCAATGAGGTCATAATTTACGGAATTCTGTCGTAAATTATATGACCGAATTTCACTTGCTTTTCTTTGATTTTATTTGTAAATTGTAATTTGTTATTCTCATGTTCCATGTCCTAGGGGGAACCAGAACGAAGTACGGTTCACCCTAGCCCTGAATCGTGATTTATAAAATAAATCTCTGGTTCACGGGCTATGTCCTACGTCCTACATCCTACGTCCTATGTCCTAAGTCCTAGGTCCTAGGTTAGAGGAATTAGAAATTTATTGTTTATTTGTATCTTGTATCTTGCCTGCCCCGTGAAATTTTATTTCTACGGGGTTACCTGTTACTTGTTACCTGTAGCCTGAAGCTTGTTTTTTTTAGGTCAATTAGACTTTAGATATCAGACTACAGAAAACAGAGAACAGATAACAGACATCAAATTTCGTATCACAGAATTATGCATTTGGTTTTTCGTCATTCGTCATTCGGATTTCGTCATTTGTTTTTATCTTGTAGCCTGTATACTATTTAGTCACTATCACTTCATCTATTATTCCATAATCTTTTGATTCTTCAGCACTCATGAAAAAATCTCTATCAGTATCCTTTTCTATTTTTTTCAAAGATTGTCCTGTATGTTTCGATAAAAGTTCATTGACTTTCTGTCTTAATCTTAAAATTTCCTTAGCTTGTATACTAATATCAGCAGCACTACCACTAGTCCCCCCCCAAGGTTGATGTATCATTATACGTGAATGAGGAAGGCCAAATCTCTTTCCCTTAGTTCCTGCACACAATAGCAAAGCACCCATACTGCTAGCTTGTCCAGCGCAATAAGTATTAACATCGGGTTGTACAAATTGCATAGTATCATAGATAGCCAATCCTCCTGTAACTACACCTCCCGGAGTATTAATATATAAATCAATATCTTTCTTGGGATCCTGAGTCTGTAAAAAAAGTAATTGGGCTATTACTAAATTTGCTACATTATCATCAATAGGGGTACCTATAAAAATTATCCTATCTTTTAATAACCTTGAAAAAATATCGTAAGCTCTTTCACCTCTTGCACTTTTTTCTACAACCATAGGAACCAAAGTCGACATATTCTCTGTCATATCATCCCTCCTTTAATGTTCAATGAGGTCATAATTTACGGAAATTTATCGTAAATTATATGACCGAATTAACCCGCCAATTTTTGTGGCGGGAGCACATCACTTAGCAAACGATAGTAAAACTAAGTGATAAGTGCGAATTCCTGTCCGCCGAAGTCAAGCATGAAAGTTCTATTACACTTCTTTGAAGCTTCGAAGAAACGAAAAAGAGTAGCTTGACGTAAGCGGAAAACACTGAGCGTAAGCAAAGTGTCTAAGTTAACGTACACTTTTAAACACT
>JAGYNU010000020.1 GCA_018399975.1 Candidatus Omnitrophota bacterium | reverse complement strand
GAGCACCTGCCTTCTAAGCAGGGGGTTGGAGGTTCGAGTCCTCCCGGGGATGCAGTGAAGTATAGACCTTAGAGTTTTATTTTTAATATAAATTGCGGTGGCTATAGTGTAGTCGGTTAGCACAGGGGATTGTGGTTCCCCTAGTACGGGTTCAAATCCCGTTAGCCACCCCAATTGGACGTCAATACGAAACAGGGAGCGGTTTCGTATAACTTAATAGAACGCTTGAAGTTATAGTTCTCGTTTTTAGTAAATGGTTCACTGTCCAGTATTGTTTGGTTAGGTAAGGGGCGTCCCTAGTTACCAATTATTTTGGGAAAAATATGTTATCAATTGTCCGTACTAAAATTGATCCGGAATCCCGCAAGAGAGTCGCTGAAGATCTAAAAGGCTACATTAAGGTTGTTGTAGATGTTCAACGTAAGATTTTGTCTGCGGGTGGAGAGAAACATGTGGATGGGGAACAAATGCTTCTAGAGGATGGGAGTAAACAGGAGGATCTTTGGGGTGCGGGCTTGGATTTAGAAACAAATGAAATGGATTTTGATTCTATGATCAATTTAAGACCGACGCAAAACAGAAGCCGGGAAATATTGGATGAGAATATCCGTGAGCAAGTCGAATCAGTCACCCGTTCACTGTTACAGGATTAAAACATGGATGCTAAAGAAATAACGTTGAATATTGCCGTCAATTTGGGTCGCTTATGCCGTTGGGCAATGGAGGGGCGCAGAGCAAGAGTGGATCAATTTCTTGCTGAAACAGAGGGTTATGTTAAAGCGTTAGATTCTGCTCCAAAATCAGACAGTTTTATGCCGACCTATGAATGGTTCAAGGAAGATTTTAATAACCTATCGCATGATGTCCGGATGGACTCAGATTGGGCGGAATCCATGTTGACTTGGGCAAACATTTTGAGTCACAGGGCTTCACTAACATAAGTTTTTAAGGAAACGGCAGATCAATTGATACCTCAAGCTTGCGCCGTCTTCTTTGGTGGAATGCCAGAAGTAATTGGGTTGTTTGTTTTTGCGAAACTCGACTGGCGTCTTGTTTGAGGCCCCAAATAAGCTCACAATTTATGGAGTGCGAAGTAAGAAGCGAAGTGTCTTTCCCATTTCCTATCTCAAACCCACTCTCAAGATAGTATTTACAACTATATTTAGTTGACAATAAAATAGAATTATAGATTGACAATAAGTTTAAAATAGTTGCCAAACAAAAACTTTATTTTTTAGATATTTGTTTGGCAATTTAGATAAGTTTACAATCCATTAGTTTACAGCTTGTTTACAACTATAAAAAAGAGAGCTGCTAAAAGTCGTAAATAATAAATTATTTTTATAAGAATTTTTACTTGACTTTGTAATATAAAAAGGTTACAATTGTAATATAAAGGTATTACAAAAATACAAACAAATTGATGATATTATGGATATAACAAAGATTTTTAAGTCAAAAACCCGGAAAGCATTATTTCGAATTTATTTTACAAATCCTGAAAAGGAATATTATCTTAGAGAATTAGAACGTATTCTGGATATCCCAGTTTCTATGATTAGGAAAGAATTAGTAAATTTAGAAAAATCTGGAATATTTAAATCCCGAAAAAAGGGGAATCTTTTATATTATTCTTTAGATAAATCGTATCCTTTATATAATGAATTAAGAAACATTGTATTTAAAACTATTGGTGTTTCGGGTTTTTTAGAAAAGAAATTAAAGAAAATTGAAGGTTTGAAATTGGCTTTCATATATGGTTCTTTTGCAAAAAAAGAAGAAAAGTTAACCAGTGATATTGATCTTTTTTTGATTGGAAATATAGATGAAGATGAATTAATAAAGATAATAGAAGATTCGGAAAATAGTTTAAAAAGAGAAATAAATTATAGCTTATATTCTAAAGAAGACTTTCAAAAAAAGAAGAAGGAGAAAGATCCCTTTATAAGTGAATTATTAGAAAATTCTAAGATATTTTTAGTAGGATATGAAAATGAATTATGATAATTTTGTAAAGGATTATTTTAAAAAGGGTTTAATTAAAAATCATAGGTTGAATTTTAGAGAAATTGAAAAATTAGTTAATAGGGCAGCGAAAGAGATAGAAGCTGCAAAAGCTAATTTGGATATAGATGAGGGGATTGCATATACTATTGCCTATACTTCGATGTTACATGTTAGGAAGAGCACTAATGTGTTTGAAGAAATTCCGCCCTGCTGATGGTCAACAGCATAAAACTACTGTAGAGTTTGCAAGTCATATTTTGGGTGATAAATACAAGAAGTTGGTTAGATATTTTGACAAAATGCGAAAGAAACGTAATATTTTCACTTACGAGGTGAGTATATCAATTTCTAAAAGTGAATGTAAAAATGCAATAGCTAAAGCCTCGAAATTTATTAAAATAGTCTTAAATAAGATAAAACAGGAGAAGCCACAAATAGAGTTTGATTTTTGGTTATAGTAGTTTTTTATTTTTGAAGATTAGAAATTTAAGTAAAAACACTACTATCTAAATAACAGAAATATGAGAATATAGTAAAATTTGCTTTAATGATAAAACAAAAATAAAAAGATAGTTTCGGTATAACTTAGTGATGTTCCCATCCTTAGAATGAGGTATAAGCGTAGTAAAATGATAATAGCTCTTAGCTCATAATCCGATATGAAACAGACAGAATCTTTTCAATTTGATAAAACTTAAGTTTTTAATGAGGAGTTGCAGAATCTCCAGCACCAGTAGGAAGGGATTCAGTTATTTCTTGAGCTTTCTCAGGCTGTTGTGAATAAGGAGGAAGGTTTGTGTTTATCCTTTTAATTAAATCTTGTAAACTGCTTATATGAACAAAAGGAATATCCCACGGTTGATTAATTAAACCAAGCTTTTTATCTATCTTAAAATCTTCTTCCCAATCTTTATCTTCGGCGTGTGCATTGCATGCAGTTAACATCATAGTAGAAATTATTATGTTAATTACTATAAGTTTTTTAAACCTGTTCATGTTTTTGCCTCCTATAAATAGAATCCCAATGAGATGCTAAGAATATTCCGTTTGTAATCTGAAAAACTTCTTTCAGATTGACTACGAAGATATGTATGTCCAATTTTTAAAAATACTCTGTCTTTTTTTAAAGGATAAGTTAAAGCTGTATTCACTGTAATAATTTTATCAAGGCGTTTAGGTTCAGGGTCGTATTTTGTATAGTCACTATTTGTATAATCAATTCTAGTGCCCAAGCTTATATCATGTGGTAAAGCTAAATCAAAAGAAGTAAATATATTATGAGAATCCATATCAAATTGATTACCATCTGCATTGGAATTGCGGTATTGATATCCTAAACCCCACATAAGTTTGTCATTTAATAATTGTAGATAATGTTCTAATCCTATTGAATGAGTAATACTATCAAGAGAATATTTTTCGGGTTCAGAAGTATCATTCTTGAAATCTTCCCAGGTTATTGAATAGTTTGGTATTAATACCGCTTTTTTATACCATTCTACAGAGACACTGGAGGATATTCCTGCCGTATCACTGTAATGTTTATCACCTAAACGAGTGTTAGAGTAATTTCCTGTAATTTCTATGCTATATGGCAGGTCTGAAAACATACCATTTTTTTTATAAAATATATCACTGCTATTAGCTTTAAGGTCATATGAAGAGAACTTATTTTTTTCATGCCAACTATAATATAAAGAATGTCTAGCACCTAAGGTGAAGTTTTTGTCATCTATATTTTGGTCTATAAATCTATATTCAAAAGCTCCGGAAATTACTGGCCTAAATGAATCTGTTACAGTATTATCTTCTGCTCTTGAACGTGAAGGGACATTGTCATCATATTCAAGTGCTATATTGCCATAGATATTCCATCTTTTTTTCTTATCCAAAGGATTTTTAATAATGGCAGTAGAACGTAATTTTGGAATTATTTTTTCTGCCATTTTTGCATAAGGGGAATTTGGTGCTTTTTCTTGAATAAAGTTCAGTATATCAATAGGTTCAAGGATATTCCCTTGATATGTTAGAGCTTTTGCAAGGTAAAATCGGGCAGCTATGTTATTAGGGTCTATGTTGACTGCTTTTTGTAGGATTTTTACTGCTTGGTTTGTTTTGTTAAGTTTAATAAGACATATTCCTTTAAGTCTTAAAAGAAGGACATCGTTAGGCTTTTTAGTAAGGAGCTGATTTATTTCTTGAAGGGCTTGATTTATATTGCCGGTTTTTATTAAATTTCCAGCTTTCTGCCAATAAGAATTTTCTTGGGCATAGGTGTAGGAAGATATAAAGATATAGAAGAACAATAAAGTAAATAAAAATAGTTTAAAAATTTTACAATTTAAAAATCTCATTTTTTTAAAATTATTAATATCGAATATATATTACTTTAAATAAATTTTTTTGTCAAATGTATTTCCAGAAGAAGATTTAAAGTAGTTCTTTTAGCCTTTTTGGGCTTAGATTGTATTATTGACAAAGGAAATATATTGGGGTATAAAGATATTTAGTAACTTTAAAGGAGGTATATGACATTTATTAAATTGTTATTATGTTTTTTGGAAAAGCTTTTTTTGAGAAGGCAACTTTTGAAAACTTGCTTACGTTTTACTATAATTTTTTTTATGTTACTTGTATTTCTGGCCATATCTAAAGAAGGATTTTTAAAGGAGTTACCTATAGCAGGGCAAGATAAACTCCAGCCTGTTATATTAGAAGAGCATAGTGAGGCTTTGTTACGTTGGGCAAAAAAAGGCTTAAAGGATGTTATCTTAGTTAATGTCGATGCACATGATGATTTGCGCTGGATTGAACCTTCTAAAATTGAAATCTTACGAAAAATTAAACAAGATAAAAACTGGAAAGCTTTTAAAGAAAAGAATTCAGCCGGAAAGCAGGGATTATATAATATAGGTTCTTTTATACACGCGGCTTATAAACTAAACATTGTTTCCAAGGTTTACTGGATTATTCCTTTTTCTTATTTTGATTTTCCTAATCCAGAGGAAAGATTAAACAACTTTTTAAATGGTTATGGTTTTCCTCAGAAAGATGTTAATGGCTTCATTATGCACAAAGGATGTTATAAAGGAACTTATTATGGCACACCTCTTGCAATTTGCAGCACATGGTCTTTGCCGGATATCAAAGATCCTGTGATTTTAACTATAGATGCAGATTTTTTCCCTCCTTTTGCTATTTCATACAAAAAGGATATTTTGACTGCTATGAGTTTATTTTTTACCCGTTTAAAAGAAAAAAGCTATTCTATTTTAGATGCTACTATTTCTACTTCTATTGATGGAGGGTTCCTTAATATTAGTCGAAGATGGATAGTTGATAGTTGTTCTGAATTTCTTTCTCAGCCACAGAAAATAACAGGTGTTTATCCTAAGAAATGGTTGATTTTTAACTTAGCTGATATTTATTATCAGAATGGGCAAGCTAAATCTTTGCTTGATTTAACTAAGCGATTTCAGGAAAATTATAGCCAAGATATTTCCCTTATATCCTATCAAGCTTTTGCTTTACTTGCAGTTGGCGATAAAGAAAAGGCTTTTCAGGTAGCACGTAAAGTTGCTCTTTTTAATAAAAATTATGCTTATCTATTGGCTGATTTGGGTCAATGCTTGATTGATAAAGGAGAAATTGATACAGCGTTGAAATATTTTAAAGAAGCTTACAAATTGAATACCCAGATGAATTTTAGACATAAAAATTTAGCAGATGTACTCTTTAAGGCTGGTAGATATGAGCAGGCTCTTTACTATTACGATATCTACAGAGAAAAAAATGGATTATTCCCAGTGGCTTTTAATATAGGATTAACAAAATTAAAACAGGATAATAATGAGCAAGCAGGTATTTGGTTTAGACGAGGTGTTGAAAGCTTAAAAAGTGAGAAGTATACATCTTTAAATAGTAAAATTGATATTGAATCTGTCAAAAAAGCTGTAGAATATTTTAAACAAAAAAAAGAATACAAAAAAGCAAATTTTTTAATTTCCCATCCGTCATTTAAGAATTATTTTAAATCAGCCATTAGTGAAAAAGGTGTAGAAAAATAAAAAATTTAGTTATATAATATATTCAAAAAGGAGGAATGATATGATTAGAGGATTGGTTTCTAAAACATTTATACTATTTTATATTATGGTATTTGCCTTTTATAGTTATTCTTTTGCTGAGATAAAACAAGGAGAAGGAAAAAGCCAGACACAGAAAGATTTAAAAGAAGAGTGGGAAAAAGCTGAAACATCTGTAATAAAAAAAGGTGAATCTGAAATGCCGCCGGATCCCCTTGGAAGTGTAGTTAATACTGGTGAGTCCGAAATGCCTCCAGATCCTCTTGGTAAAACTACAGAAGGTGGAGATGTTAAAGGTTTATCAGGACAGGTTTTTGATGATGGAGAGTATGGAGATGGTCAAGAAAGTTTAGGAAGTAAGACATTGCCGGCGCAGAGTATGCGGCCAGCAAGTCCAGTGCAAAGTATGCGGCCTGCAAGTCCAGCTCAAGGCATTAGGCCAGCAGGCCCTATTCAGGGTATGCGGCCGACTAGTCCAATTCAAGATATACGTCCTACAAGTCCGGTTCAAGGTATTAGGCCTACAGCACCTGTCCAGGATATGCAACCGAAAAAGTCAAATCAGAATTTACGACCGACTAAACCGGCTCAGCAAACGCGGCCTAGTAGCCCCAATTAATAAATAAGTGAAGTAGCAGATTCATTAAATAAGAAATGTTATATTTAATATGAAAAGAGACTTTTGATTTTTCTTTCCATAAATTCCAAATATTAATCGACATATTATTGTAGAGGTAGTATGTTGGTTGCCAATAAGAAAAATTTTACACCGTATTTTTTGGTAATGAAATAAATTTGAGTTTTAAGATTTGCAACTCGTTTACAACTTTGAAAACTTAAGTCATAGAAAGTTGTAAATATAGTTAACAATTAGTTGACAACTTTAAAAAAGCAATATATAATAAGTTGTAAACAAAGGATGGAAATTATGGATGTAAGAGAAATAATATTGGAAAAACTAAAAAAGAACGGAGAAGTAAAATCTTCGGATATAGTAAAAGAGACAGGGTTTTCTCGTACATATATTGATAGATTTTTTAGAGAATTACGTGAAGAGGGAGTTCTTACACTTATAGGAAAAGCAAATAAAGCTAAATATATTCCGGCAGATAGAAAGCGTATAAACAAAATCAGAAAGTCTCGTAAAAAAACATATAAAATTTTAAATAATATAGATCTTCAAGAAGATAAAATTTTTTCTGAAATTGAGAAAAAAACTGGAATAACGAAGGGTTTAACTAATAATGTTTTAGATATTTTTAGATATGCTTTTACTGAAATGTTGAATAATGCAATAGAACATTCTAATTCTGAGAAAGTAGAGATAAAAATGCACAGAAGAGAAAGAAATATTATGTTTGAGGTAAGAGATAGAGGTATCGGAATATTTAATAATATAAAAAGGAAAAAAGGGTTAAAGAGTGAAATGGCTGCTATACAGGACCTTATTAAGGGTAAACAAACTACTATGCCTGAATTTCATAGTGGAGAGGGTATATTTTTTACTTCCAAAGCAGGAGATGTTTTGGCAATACAAAGTTCCGAAAAGAAAATAGTTTTTGATAATTTAAAAGAGGATATTTATATCAGAGATGTTCGGAATACTAAGGGGACAAGGGTAGTTTTTTCTATCGGAGTTGGTTCAGATAAAGATTTAAACGAAATATTCAAACGTTTTACCGATGAACTTTACGAGTTTAGTAAAACGGAGGTAGTCGTTAAGTTGTACGAAAAGGGAACTGATTATGTTTCACGTTCTCAAGCACGACGTCTTTTAGCTGGGCTCGACGAATTTAAAACTGTAGTTCTTGATTTCAAAGGAATAGGTACTATAGGCCAGTCTTTTGCAGATGAAATTTTTAGAGTTTGGCAAAAAAGACATGCTTCTATAAAAATAGTTCATGAAAATGCTAAAGAGAATGTTTTATTTATGATTAATAGAGCCCTTGCTTTGTTCTAATTAAAGGTCATTCTTAATTAATATGAACAGATTTCTATAACTTGATAATTGGCAAGCTGTTAGGCTAAAATTAAGGATGATCCTTGATTACACAGATTATTAAAAGATTACAGAGATTGTTTTTTTATTAATGTATCTGTGTAATCGGTTCTTAATCGCTGTAATCGGGTTCTTTCAATTTCACAAAAAGTAAGAAAGAACCCTAACTAATAGGATATTGTTATTTATAATTGAACTATACACAATAGAAATAGGCGTTGACATTTTTTTGTTAGATTTTAAAATGCGGCAATTATTAATATAGACAAAGTATTAATAGTGTTAAATCCAAAATTTTAATAATGAAGAAATTTATAGATTATTTTGTAGAGCGGCATATTTTAACGAATTTAATTTTTGTAGCCGTATTAGTAGGCGGTATTTTTAGCTGGTATGGTATAAAAAAGGAAGAAATGCCGGATGTTACTTTTGATTTTATCCGCGTTTCTGCTAATTATCCCGGAGCTACGGCTGAAGAAGTAGAGCATTTTGTAACAAAGGAATTAGAAGAAGCAGTTAGAGGTATAGATGGAGTATATAGGGTGACTAGTACTAGCAGTGCTGGAAGTTCCAGTATTGCTGTTGAGCTTGAGAAAAATTTTTCCAGAAAAGATGAAGCAATTACAGAAATAAGAAATGCCGTTTTAGATACAGAACTCCCTGAGGATGTTAAAAATGACCCTTCCGTTCGTGTCTTTGAAACTTCCAAGAAAGCTATTATAGATGTTGCTTTTATTCATACGGAGGTCCATTTGCTTGATGTGGAATCCCGCCATTTACTGCAGGAATATGCTATTGCATTAGAAAACCAGCTTCTCAATTTGCCTCATGTGAATAGTGTAGACAAACAGGGCTATCTACAAGAAGAAATTCAGATTAATGTAAATCCTGAAAAACTTTTAAAATATACTATTCCTTTAAGTCGTGTAAAAAGGGAAATAGTTGATAATCATTCGCGTCAACCTGCCGGCAATATTAAAACTAAAAATGAACCCAAGGTTACTATTAATGCACAATTGGATACTATCGATAAATTAAACCGTCTTTATATTCAAGCAGGATTCGAAGGCCAGGCTGTTTCATTAAACGAAGTTGCAGAGATAAAAAAAGAATTTAACGAAAGTAAGAGTATTTATAAAGTCAATGGGCATGAGGCTATTATATTTAATATCGTTAAAAATTCCTCATATGGAATTTTAGATTCTTTGAATGCAGTTAAAGAGGTTGTAAATAGGTTTAAAGAAAACTATCTTAAAAATACTCCTGTTGATATAGTTTTAATGGATGATGAGTCTATAGATGTTCGTAATCGTCTATCTATTATCACCATGAACGGAGCAATAGGATTTATATTGATATTGTTTTTATTGTTTTTCTTTTTAAACAAAAAAGCTGGTTTCTGGGTAGCCATGGGTATCCCTTTTACAATTTGTTTTACGTTAGTTTGCAGTTTTTTACTGGGTTTTACCATTAATAATATAACTTTAGCAGCTGTTATTATAGTTATGGGAATGATAGTGGATGATGCTATTGTAGTTGCCGAAAATATTTCCAGGTTTAAAACAGGTGGAATGAATTCGAAAGAAGCTGCAGTAGAAGGTACCTCGCAGGTGTTTATGCCGGTAGTAGCCAGTATCGTCACAACCTGTGCTGCTTTTATACCGTTGTATTTTTTTTCAGGCAGATTTGGTAATTTGAATAGATTTATGCCGCCGATTATATTTTTAATGTTAGGTGCAAGTTTGTTCGAAGCACTGGTAATTTTACCGGGACATATGCATTTTAATATTTCTATAGGAAATAATCGTTTTAAAAAGAAAAAAATTAAGGTTTTTAGAAAACACTGGTTTGATAAAATGGAAGAATATTACGAAAGATTTTTAAATAAAATTCTTTCTTTTAAATCATTTGTTTTTCTCTTTTTTGTTTTTATATTAGTTTTAGCCGGTTTAGTTATGATATATAAGATGAAGTTTGTTATGTTTCCTCATGAGGAGACTAGAGAAATTTCATTGTCTGGTAGTGCCCAAAAAGAAATCGATAGATTTAAAACAGCTGAGTTGACAAAGAAAGTAGAAGCGGTCTTTAAACCTTATATTGGAAAGGAAATTGTCGGTATAAGAACAGGAATTTCTAGAAGTCGTAGAAGAGCAGAAGTGGAGGAAAATAAATTTCGGATAATTGTCGAAATTGTTCCAAAGGAAAAACGCAGGAAATCTGCCGATGAATTAATAGCATTATGGAAGCCTCAAATTGAAAAAATCGAAGGATTAAGTGAATTAGTTATGCAAAAAGGTCGATGGGGGCAATCCAGCGGTAGCCCTATTGAAATTGCGGTTCAGGAAAATAATGATAATTTAAGAAAACAGGCATCAGATAAATTGGCTAAATTAATGGGAGGTTTCTCAGAGTTAATTAATGTTGAAATCGAACGTCCGATGCAAATAACGGAGTATAAGATTGATTTTAAGAGGGAAAAGCTAAAACGTTTATCTATAAACCCTGCTGATATATCTTCTACCTTCCGAGCTTCTTTAGAGGGTGTTATATTATATGAGTTACCAATGGGGGATGAAGAAATAGATGTGCGTTTATCTATATTAGATAAGTTTAAAACTGATATAGAATCGATTTTAAATGTTCCTGTAGAAAACAATAAAGGTTATTTAGTTCCATTAAGAAATGTCGTTAATGTAGAAAAAACTAAAACTCCCAATTCTATATCGCGAAAGGAATCTAAAAGAGTAACCACTGTATATGCTGATATTAGTCCTAAGACAAAAAAGACTCCTTTACAAATAGCTGAAATTATAGAAAAGGATATTTTCCCTCAGGTAATTAATTCCCAGCCGTCCACAACTTTTTCGTTTATGGGCGAAATTTATGACACCAGAGAAGCTCAAGGGAATTTTAGAAATGCTGTAATTATGGTTATATTGTTTATATTTATCATTCTTGCTATACTTTTTAATTCTTTATCTAGGCCTCTTATAATAATGCTTGCTATACCATTTGGATTGGTAGGAATAATTTTAGCTTTTTTATTACATGGTAAAATGTTATTTGGTTTTTTTGCCGGAGTTGGTGCTTTGGGTTTAGCAGGGGTAGTAGTTAATGATTCAATAATTATGATTTCAAAATTAGATAGTGAATTTAGAAAAAAAGATATAAAATTTGTGAATAGAACCATTGCTTCAATAGCAAAAACTCGTTTAAGAGCGGTTGTTTTAACTACGATAACTACGGTTGCCGGCGTTTTACCTACGGCTTATGGTTTAGCAGGATATGATACTATGTTAGCGGAAATGATGTTAGCGTTAGCTTGGGGGCTTGTTTTTGGAACTTCAATTACACTTTTACTTGTCCCATGCATGTATAGTTTAATGCAGGATTTTAGGCTCAAATTTAAAGCGTTAGTTCAGTCGAAATTATGAAAAGAAGCATAAGATTTATTCTGATGATTTTTTTAACGGTAAGTTGTTTTTCTTCGTTTGTTTTTTCGCAAGAAGAAATAAACGAAAGAGAACATAAAAGAATTTTGTCTTTTGATGATTTTATTTATTTAGCCACGACTAACGATACAGAATTCGAACAGATACTTATAGACGAATTGTCTCTTGTTTATAAGAAAGCACTTCAGATTTCGGCAAAGGACATTGTGCTTTTGGTAAAACAACAACATGAAATGTTTCCAAGTCAGAATCGTGAATCTCCTAATACTGCCTTGGGATTAAGTAAACTTTTTCCATATACTGGCACAAAGTTTTCTTTATCTTATGAAGCTGGTTCTTCTATTGGTTCATCTTCTAATTCTTCTAATTTTTCTTTTTCCATTGCACAACCTATTGCCGAAAATGCTTTTGGGTATTCTACTCGTTTGCTGGATAAAATTATAGGTTTAGAAATCGATATTGCTAAACATCAAATTGTGGAAGCATATGAAGATTACTTGGCGGCCGTTATGACAGTTTATTACACTTGGTATGAAGATTATAATAACCTTATTATTGCAAGGTCTTCATATGAGCAAAACCTTAAACTTTTAGATAATATTGAAGAACGTCAAAATGAAAATATTGCTCTTCCCGTTGATGTAAATAAAGTTAAATTGCAGCTCTCATCTAAAAAGGAAAAACTTATTAAATTAGAAGAACAATATAAAAACACCCTTAATATTGTAAAGCAGATAATACGATATGTTAACGGAAAAACCATTATCCCCGAGGAACCTTTTAAATATACTTCTTTGGAGGAAAGTTTTGAATATAAGTTTGAAAAATTTACAAAAGAGAGTCGTACTTTCAAGATTTTAAGAAAGTTAGAAGAAAAAAGTTCTCTTGAAGTTGCCAGAGATGCAAACGACCTTTTACCTTCTATAGATTTTCTGGTGGGATATAAAGTTGCAGGGGAAAAATATAGAATCGAAGATGAAGACAATATGCTTTTTGCTGGAGTTTCTATAGAATGGCCGTTTCCCGGACAGGTAGAAAAGGCAGAATATGAAATTTCAAGGATTGAAGATAAAAAAACAGGCCTTTCCACTAAAAATACATACCATAAGTTATGGTCTCAGCTTAGTAATTTATACTTAGAGATAGAAAAAAAAGAACAGCTCATTAAGATTGCTAATGAGAAGATTGAATTAGCAAATGGTATTTTAAAAGACGAAGCTGAAAATTATTCTTTTGGTAAAATCACTTTAAATGATTATATCCAAGCCGTTAACGATTTAGATACTGCTCGATTCAGCAAAATTTCACATGACGCAGCATACAAAAAGTTATTAGTTGAATGGTTAAGATTAACAGACAAATTGGTTGAGCGGAAAAATATTACAAATGAGATTGGAAAAGTGAAAGTTGATATGTCAGAAATTAGAAAATAAATAAAATGTTTAGAAATAAAAAGTAGTCTGGTTTGCATTTGGTTATGCCGATTCAAATTCCGTTAGCCATTCCACTACATCCTATCTTGAATCCTTTAGTAAATAAGATAATATTTACCATTTATGAATTGAAGAAGTATACACTTTTACGCCGGGCGTGAAAGTGTATACTTTGGTGTTTCTATAGTGTTTTAAATGGAGTGTCTGGATTTTTAGTGATCTATTTGTTATAATTATGATGTTTGACGATATTTATATAATTAGAATTTACTAATGCATAGATTGAATTACAAATGATGCATATATTACTATTTTTTATTCTTATTTTACTTTCTGGTTTTTTTTCGGGTTCCGAAACTGCTTTTTTTTCTTTAGGTAAGGTTAGATTAGAAAAATTCAAGAAAAAGAACAGAAAAGCCCTTCAGATTGAGAAAATAAAATCTCGGCCAGATTACCTTTTATCTATATTACTTTTAGGCAATATGTTTGTTAATATTGCTTTTTCTTCTTTAATTGCAGTTATTTTTATTGATATTTATCCTGAAACAGGTGTTTTTATATCCATATTAGTGTCTTCTTTACTTATACTTATTTTTGGTGAAATTTTACCTAAAGGCATGGCTTTTTCTGTAGCTGAAAGTTTTGCACTTTTTTCTTCTTATGTTATTAAATTTTTGCAAAAGATTATCTTTCCACTTTCTTTTATAATTATTCACATAACCCAAAGTTTTATGTACCTTGTTTTTAGGCGTAATATAAAAGAAGAAGATGTTTTAACTGAAGAAGAATTAAAAGAAGCTTTAGAAATTGGTAAGGCAAAAAGCTTTATCGATGAAGAAGAGCAGGATATGATACATTCAATTTTAGAGTTTTCTGAAGTTGAAGCATCTGAAATAATGACTCCGAGAGTGGATGTTAAAGCAATAGATATAAAAGATAGCCCTGAGGAAATTGAAGCTGATTTAAAGGAAATTACACATTCTTATGTTCCTATATATAATGAATCGATTGATAATCTGGCAGGTATTATGCGAACAAAAGATTATTTTTTAAAAAAGTCTAAAACAATACAGGATGTTATAAGGCAACCTATCTTTATTCCTGAGACAAAATTAATATCTGATTTACTAAAAGAAATGATTTCACAGAAAGAGAAAATGGTCTTGGTTATGGATGAATATGGAGGGTTTTCAGGATTAATAACTTTAGAAGATATTCAAGAGGAGATATTTGGGGAGATTTATGATGAATATGAAGTGCCTTTTGAAAATATAAAAAAAATCAGTAAACACGAGTTTTTAGTAAATCCAAGAATTTCAATAAAGGATTTGAATTATGAGTTGAATTTAAATATTCCGGAAGAAGAAGGTATTTTAAGTGGCTTTTTATTAAATCTTATCAAATATTTTCCTCAAGAAGGGGAAGAGATATCTTTTGGTAAGTTAGTGTTCAGGATTGAAAGGGCTACTAAAAAGAAGATTTTATTAATTAAACTTAAAATTTAGTATAAAAAAATGAATTTATTATTAATCTTATTTTCAATTTTAATCATTGTATTTTTTGTTATTTTATCAGCGTTTTTTTCAGGGGTTGAAACAGCTTTTGTATCTTCTGAATATCTTAAGATAAAGAAACTTAAAGTATCCAGGCCAAAGAAATATAATTATTTGAATAATTTGTTTTTACATCCAGAACATTTTTTAGCCACTACTTTAGTTGGAAATAATATTTGCTTAATTTCTATTTCGAGTATAGCGACATGGCTTTTTATTTATCTTGGATTTCATAATGTATCTATTTGGATAACTTTATTGTTAACTCCTATAATTATTATTTTTGCTGAGATGATACCAAAATCTATAGGGAGGTCTTTTAAATCCAGGTTTATAATTTATTTTTTTGGTATGTTTAAAATCTTGGATATAATATTAAAACCGTTAGTTTTATTTATGGAATTTGTGCCATTTAAAGTTATTGCATTGTTTTTAAAAAAGGAAGAAGTTGGTTTAGATAAAGATGATATAAAAATATTAACCGAGGTTCTTCATTCAGAAGGTGAAATCGAAACATTAGAAAAAGATGCCATAGAAGACGTTTTAGGTTTTTCTAAAGATAGGACAAAGGATATTCTTGTTCCTATGGCCGATGTTATAAAAATAGATTATAAAAATGGAATAGATGAAGTTTTAAAATGTGCAAAGGATTATGAATTCACTAGGTATCCTGTATTTAAAAATAAAAGAGTAATTGGGTATCTTAATATCTATGACATTTTTTATAAAAAGTTCAAACAATGGCAAGACCTTATAAGGCCAATAACCAAGGTAAGTATAAATCAGAAATTAGATGATGTATTTTTATTGTTGCGAGAACGAAAAGAAAATATAGCTTTAGTTTTGAAAAAAACAAAACAGTATGGAATTATAACTACTCAAGATTTAATGCGTGAAATAACTTCTTCTTTAGCAAAAGGGTAAAACTTTATATATTATTTACCTGTCTTAAAATCAAAATAACTATTTGACCTAAATACCTAATAACAAAACACTTATATAAATAATTTGCTATGGGGGGCGTCTTATTAAAAACTTTTAATTATACTTGACAAAGTGTCAAGTATATGGTATATTTATGTTGAGGTGGAAAAGGAGTTTAAAATGGATAAATATATTCAGAAACCTAAAGTAAAATTTGATTTTTTTCTAAAAGGATTTCAAGAATATGAGAAACAAATTAAGATTAAAGAACTCCGCAATAAGTTTTTAGATGCTTATTTAATTTGGCTTAAAGATAAGAGTCGTAAAAGTAAATTAGAAGTTTTAAGGTGTGCTCTTAAACTTGATGCAATCGATGAAAATTTTAAAATTTCCGAACTTTTTAAAAATGAATCGGTATAATAATGTAACGTCATGAAAAATCTTGCCTTTTTTATTAATCTTTCTTTTCTTTTAAGAGATTTTTTCCTGCTTGAAAAATCCTCACAATTAATGTATATTACTAATCTACAAAGGTCTGTAGGTAACTAATTTTTAATTATTCTGAGATTTTATAATAGTTTGATAGTTAAAGATTGACTATCAATTTGGGAGGTATATTTTTTTCGCCCCGATAGCTTCCGCCACAAACACTGGCGGACAATG
>JAGYNU010000002.1 GCA_018399975.1 Candidatus Omnitrophota bacterium | reverse complement strand
TTTCAACCTTTGATCTTAAATAACCTTCGCCAATTAAAACAAATTTTACATTTGCAAACTGACAATGAAGCTTAGCTGCTATATTTATAAAAGTTAACGGCCCTTTCTGCGGTTTTAAAGGCCCCACCATACCCACTATTTTATTATTTTCTGCAATACCTAATTCATTCTTTACACTTTTATAATCAATTACCCTATGTAAAAACTTTTCTTTTTCTATAGCTCCATAAATTAAAACATTCTTATTTTTATTTCCTATTTTTAATTTTTCTGCTTTTATTTTATTGTTTTTTGATACAAATATCAGTTTATCAGTAACTTTTGCTGTTAGTTTTTCAAGTAATACAAAAAAATATCTAACTATCCATTTCTGCTTAGGATTAAAACCAAAGCCATGATAGGTATGTATTATAACAGTAACTCCAGCCAACTTAGCAGCCCATCTTCCTAAGATACCTGCTTTTGAAGAATTAGTATGGACAATTCTTATTTTATTTTTTAATATATATAGATAAATAACAAAAAAAGCTATTAAATCATAAAACGGATTTATTTGTCTTTTAAGAAAAGAAGTTAAAAAAATTGTTGTTTTTTTTAAATTTCTTACATCATCAACTAACCATCCTTTAGGCGAGCTTAAAAGGTAAGATTTGAATCTACTGCTATCTAAATTTTCTAATATATCCAAAGTTAATTTTTGAGCACCACCCAATTCTAACTCTGTAATAATATGCAATACCTTAATCACTTTACCCTGCAACTTTCGTAAAACGTTATTCGGTTACGTAGCTTGAATCGTAGTTCGTCTTTCGGTTGCGTAAGAAATCTTCAATTATTTTCCGTTCAACGACTTACGTTAAACGTTTCCAGCTACGCAACCCTTCTATTTTCAACGTTCTTTTTATATTCTGTATTTCAAAAATATTCTGTTAAAAAATTTTTTATCTTATTAAAAGTTAAGTGAATTTTACTAAACGATTTATTATACTTAATGTTTCTTTGCTTAAGCGATAAATTTATTCCTCCCACACATGCTGAATATTGGCATAAATTTAAAAATAAATCCTTATCAAAATCCACAATTTTAGGGTTAGCTGTTTTCGCTTTAACTTTAAAAATATCTTCTATTAACTCTATTAAGCCTCCCATCAAAGCTGTTTCTCCAGTAACTATGAAATTTTCTGAGGCTAAATTCAAAAGTTTGTTATCTAATTCATTTTTTAACTGTTTTAACTCTTTGCTTAAAAAATTATAAACAATTTCTATCATGTCTCTGTCATTTCTATTTAAAGAAATAGATTTTTCCAACTTAGACTTAGGATAAAAGGATACAAGTTCTTTTTTCTTTAATTCAGCTTCTTTAAAAGGAATTTTTAACTCCTGTTTTATTTTTTCTGTTAATTTTATGCTACTAAAATCAAAAATTTTTGTTTTAAAAAAATTATTTTCTTTAATCCCTGTAATACTACTGGACCCTGCTCCTATATCTAAAATAACCGCACCTTCTATCCTTTGCTTTTCTGATAAAACCCCATAGACATTCATAAATCCTGAAAATAAAACTTTGTCAACTTGAATTCCAACATTATTAACAGCTTTAATAATACTCTGCACTTTATTTTCCAAAGCAGTAATTATATGTAAATTAGCTTCCAACTTTTTACCAAACATACCTACAGGCATAGTAACATCTGTTTGCCCGTCAACTACAAAACCCTGTTCATAAATATGCAAAATCCTTCTATCCATAGGAACTGAAAGTAATTTAGCCGAATCCATGGCTTTCTTTACATCTACTTGTTTAATCTCAGAACCAAATTCAGAAATAGTAATTATACCTTTTGAATCATAACCCTTTATGTGATCTCCGCTTATACACACATTAACTTTTGAAATGCGTATTTTCATCTGCATCTCAATATTTGAAACAACTTGTTCTACAGAATCAGAAAGATAATCCAAATTTGTAACTTTACCACGATCTAAACCCATAGACTTAGCAGTGCTAAAATACACTTTCTGTACTTGGACTCCATTAAATAATCGAACCACTACTGCTTTTATGTTCCAACTCCCAATATCTAAAATACATATCATATCATTCATAATTCATAACACACTAATTAACACTAATTACAACTAATTGACACAAATTTACTTAACGCTACAAGTTCTAAATTTCGTATTCCAGTTTAAAATTTGCAACTTGATTTGTCATTTGTAATTCTCATGTCCTATGTCCTAGGGGGAACCAGAACGAAGTACGGTTCACCCTAGCCCTGAACCGTGATTTATAAAATAAATCTCTGGTTCACGGGCTATGTCCTTGTCTCTCTACTTCCTACTTTCTACTCTCTACTTGTTTTAAAGTAATTAGGTCAATTTGTCATTTGTAATTTGTTTATTGTATATTGTAATTTGTTTGTATCTTGTATCTTGGTTATTGTATCTTTCTTGTATCTTGCATCTTGTATCTTGCTTGCCCCGTGAAATCTTATTTCTACGGGGTAACTTATTACTTGTTACCTGCTACCTGTTACCTGCGACTTGTTACTTGTATCTTTCTTGTATCTTGTATCTTTCTTGTTTCTTTCTTTACTATGAGCTAAGAGCTATGAGCTAATTTAGGTCAATTAGGTCAATTAGTAATTAGAAATTAATATACAATACATTATATTTGATTTTGGTATTAATTTATGTTATTTTATTGGAGTTAAAGTTATGTATATCTATTGTAAAAAAAAGTTAATTAGATACTTTACGCTAAAGAAGGAGGTTATACTGAAATGATGGTTGATAAAATTAAAAATATTGCTTTGGTTTCTCATACAGGAGCTGGTAAAACTTTGCTAACTGATATGTTGGCTTATAATTTTGGAATTGTTGACAGATTAGGGAAAGCCGAGGAAGGAACTTCGGTAAGCGATTATACCCAAGAAGAGCAAGAAAGGGCAATATCTATTAACTCTTCTATTTTTTCTTTTACGCAAAATGACTATACTATTAATTTGATTGATACGCCTGGATATTTAGAGTTTATAGGTGAAGTTATCGCAAGCTTAGAAGCAGTTGATTCTGCAATACTTCTGGTAGATGCTACTAGCGGAGTAGAAATAGGTACCGAGAAAATGTGGTCTTTTTTAAAGGAAAGGAATTTACCCAGGTTTATTTTTATTAATAAGCTTGATTTAGATAATATAAATTTTTCAGTTATTGTTGATGAAATCAAAAAGAACTTTGGTAAAAATTGTATACTTTTTAATATTCCAGATGGAGTTGGTAAGGATTATCATAATTCTCAACCTCTATTTGATAATGAAATTAAAACTAATTTAGATATAGATATATCTTCTGCACGAGAAGAGTTAATAGAGGCGATTGCTGAAACTCAAGATGATTTATTAGAAGAATATTTAGAAAAGGGAGAATTAACAACACAACAATTGACTATAGGATTGAAAAAAGCAGTTTCAGAAAACAAGATAATTCCAATATTTTCTGGTTCTGCAGGTAATAAAAGTTGTATAAATAAGTTTACCGAGTATATGATTCAATTTTTACCATCTCCAAGTGAAGTTAAGGCAAGCCAAGCTTTTGTTAAAAAAGATACAGATAGTGAGGAATTAGAAAAAGTTGATATCGAGCATAAAGAAGATTTTGATTTTTATGCAAGGGTTTTTAAAACACAGATAGATCCTTATATAGGCCAACTTTCAATATTTAGAGTTTTGTCTGGTAAGGTAAATTCTAATTCTCAAGTTAAAAATATCAATAAATCTTCAGTGGAAAAATTAGGCCAGTTGTATTTGCTACAGGGTAAAGAGCAAAAACCTTTAGAGACTGCTATTGCTGGAAGTATTGTAGCGGTTGCAAAGTTAAAGGATACCGATGTATCTGATACTTTTTGTGATGGTTCAAAAGAAATAGTTTTTCCAGAGATAAAATTTCCTGAACCTGTATTATCTTATTCTATTACTCCAGAGTCTCGCGAAGATGAAAAGAAGATTTCACAGTCCTTAAAAAAGATAACAAAAGAAGATAAGACTTTTAAAGTTTCAAGAGATTCACAAACTAAAGAATTATTGATTTCAGGTATGGGGAATTTGCATCTTGAAATAACTGCAAGTAAATTAAAACAAAGATTTAAAGTAAATGTAAAATTAGGAACTCCCAAAGTTCCTTATAAAGAGACTATAATGTCTACAGTGGAAATTCAACATAAATATAAAAAACAATCAGGTGGCCATGGACAGTATGGTGATGTGTGCTTAAGATTAGTTCCTTTAGAAAGAGGAAAAGGTTTTGAGTTTGAAGATAGTATTACTGGAGGAGCTATCCCAAGGCAATATATTCCTTCAGTAGAAAAAGGTGTAAGAAATGCTATGCAAGAGGGAGTTGTTGCTGGTTATCCATTGGTAGATTTTAAAGCTGTTTTGTATGATGGTTCATATCATAGTGTAGATTCTTCTGATATGGCATTTCAGATTGCAGGTGCCATGGCATTAAAAGATGGAGTAAAAAAGGCAAAGCCAGTTTTATTGGAGCCTATTATGGATGTTAATATTATGGTTGCGGAAGATTTTATGGGACAAATAAATAAAGATTTGAATTCTAGGCGTGGGCGCATAATGGGTATGGAAGCTAAAGGTTTAACGCAGGTTATAAATGCAAAAGTGCCTTTAAGTGAAATGCTTAAATATGCTTCTGAGTTAAAGTCGATAACCGGTGGTAGGGGAACTTTTTCAATGAAATTTTCACATTATGAGCAAATACCATCTAATTTGGCTGAAAAAGTTATAATGGAGTCAAAAAAACAAAAGGAAAAATGATTTTTTTAAAAAAAAGACAAAAAAATACTTGACAAATATATTTTTTATTTTATAATAATAAAACTTATATACATAATAAATACAAAAAGTTGTGAGATTTTGACTATATCAGCTTATATGCTGCTGTAGCTCAGGGGTAGAGCGCTTCCTTGGTAAGGAAGAGGTCCATGGGTTCAATTCCCATCAGCAGCTAGAAAGGGTATATTGTGATTTTTTAATTTTTTAAAACAAAGTAGTAATGATAGTTTGAATAAAAATAAGGGAGGACAAAATGGCAAAGGAAAGATATGAAAGGACTAAACCTCATTTAAATATCGGAACGATTGGACATGTAGACCATGGGAAAACTACTTTAACTTCTGCTATGACAGAGGTTTTATCTAAGCAGGGTTTTGCAGAGGTAAGATCATTTGATTCGATTGACAAAGCTCCTGAAGAAAGAGAAAGAGGTATTACCATAGCCATAGCCCATGTAGAATATGAAACTGAAAAAAGACATTATGCTCATGTAGATTGTCCGGGTCATGCTGATTATATTAAGAATATGATTACTGGAGCCGCACAGATGGATGGAGCTATTTTAGTGGTAAGTGCTGCAGATGGGCCAATGCCTCAGACGAGAGAACATATATTATTGGCACGCCAAGTTGGAGTTCCTGCTATATTAGTATTTTTAAATAAAATTGACCAAGTAGATGATGAGGAATTATTGGAATTGGTTGAATTAGAAGTTAGAGAACTTTTAAGTAAATATGAATTTGATGGCGACAATGCTCCAGTTATAAAAGGGAGTGCTCTTCAGGCTATGGAATGTGGTTGTGGAAAAGAGGATTGTGATAAATGCGGTCCTATAGTTGAACTTGTAAAAGCTATTGACGATTATGTTCCAGAACCTAAACGTAGTGTTGATGAACCATTTTTAATGGCAGTAGAAGATGTTTTTTCTATTACCGGGAGGGGAACAGTTGGAACCGGTCGTGTCGAAAGAGGTAAAGTGAAAGTTGGAGAGGAAATTGAAGTTGTTGGATTAATGGATAAACCTAGAAAAACTGTTGTTACCGGAGTAGAAATGTTTAAGAAAACTTTAGATTATGGACAAGCGGGAGATAATGTAGGAATTCTTTTAAGAGGAGTAGAAAAAGATGAATTACAAAGAGGTCAAGTTATCGCAGCTCCTGGAAGTATTACCCCTCATACTAAATTTAAAGCAAAAGTTTATGTATTAAGCAAAGAAGAAGGAGGTAGGCATACTCCTTTTTTTAATGGATATAGGCCTCAGTTTTATTTTAGAACTACGGATGTTACTGGTGTAGTGAAATTGCCTGAATCAGTTGAGATGGTTATGCCAGGGGATAATGTTGATGTAGATGCTGAATTAATTGAACCTATAGCTATGGAAAAAGAACTCAGATTTGCTATAAGAGAAGGTGGAAAAACAGTAGGTGCTGGCGTAATATCTGAGATAATAGAATAATTTATCCGCCTTCGCAGAAAACCACGGGTTTACCCGTGGGGTTCTATTCCACATAATTTAAAAAAATTTAATTTTAATTTAGTAATAGTAGATTAAGAATGACCCGCTAAGTTAAATAGCGGGTCATTTTCAAAGTGTTTTATATTAATAAAATGAGAATAGCAATCAGTTTTAGATGTACAGAATGTAAAAACAGAAATTATTTTTCTTCTAAAAACAAAACAACTTCTAAAGGTAAACTTGAATTGAAGAAATATTGTAAATTTTGTAAACGCCATACATTACACAAGGAAGATAAAGTTAAATAAAACTTATATTTAGGTAGTATGGTGAGAAACTTAAGTCTTTAGTTTAATTAACTTAGCACCTAATTTTATCTGCCTTCGCAGAAAACCACGGGTTTACCCATGGATGAATGCGAAAGTTATGCTTCGGCGAGATGTTACCAAATGAAAGAGCTACCTAAATGTGTTGGCGGATAACCTCGGCGAAGCCAAACACAATAAGTGTTTGGCGAAGACGGGTACATAAAGGTACCACAGGGCTTGCCCCGTGGGGTTTTATTTTTAATTGTCTAAAAATCAAGAAAATTAGGTAGTGAGTAAAATTCGTGCATATCATTTAGCTTTATTTAGATTTGCTAAATGATGTACTCATTAAAAGGTGAGTAGCTCAATTTGGCTAGAGCATCGGATTCCAAATCCGACGGTTGCGGGTTCAAGTCCTGCCTCACCTGCTGTCAGATATAAATAGTCATGATTTCAAAAATTAAAACTTTTTTGGTGCAAACTAAGGCAGAACTTAAAAAAGTTTCTTGGCCTAATAAAAATGAGTTAGTAGGTTCAACTATCGTTGTGATTGTAACTGTAGTTGTAATGGCGGTATATATAGGGTTAGTGGATTTGTTTTTTTCAAGGCTTATAGGCCTTTTGCTGAAATAATTCCACTTTAATTTAGGTGAAATAACGGGGCTTTTTTAATGGAAAAAAAATGGTATATTATACATGTTTTAACAGGACAAGAAGAAAAAGTTAAAGCACATATTGAAAAGAAATTTAAGCAAAATAAAATAGAAGATAAGATTTCGGAAGTTTTTATTCCTAAAGAAAAAATATCTGAAGTTAAAAATGGAGAGAAAAAAATTTCAGAAAGAAGATTTTTCCCAGGGTATATTTTAGTTAACATAGAAATGGATGAGAAAACTTGGTATTTGATAAAAGGAATTCCTGGGGTTACAGGTTTTGTTGGCTATGGAGCAGGTCCTGTTTCAATAAAGGAAGAGGAAGTTAAGGGTATATTAAAAAAGACAGAAGAGAAAAAAGAAAAACCTACCCCAAAAGTAGAATTTGAAACAGGAGAAGGAGTTAGGATAAAAGATGGGCCATTTACTAATTTTACAGGTTCTATCGAAGAAATTGAACCTGAAAAGGGTAAATTAAGAGTTTCTGTATCGATTTTTGGTAGGTCTACTCCTGTGGAATTAGAATATTGGCAGGTAGAAAAAATTTAACAGATAACAGATAACAGAAAAATAAAAAAATCCTGGGATTTAGTGTAATATAGAATTCTGTTTTCTGTAAACTGTAATCTGTACTCTATCGAACGGAGTGAGATAAAATGGCTAAAAAGAAAAAAAAGAAAATAATGGCTAAACTTAAGCTCTATTGTCCAGGGGGGCAAGCGAATCCTGCGCCGCCTGTTGGTCCTGCTTTAGGCCAATATGGTGTAAAAATAATGGATTTTTGCAAACAATTCAATGAACAAACTAAAGATAGGCCGGGTTTAACTTTACCTGTTGTATTAGAAATTTATGCAGATAGGAGTTTTTCTTTTGTAGTTAAGAATCCTCCTACCCCTGTTTTGATAAAAAAAGAATGTGGTATAGCAAAAGCTTCTGGAGTTCCTAATAAAGAAAAAGTTGCCAGTTTAACTAAAAATCAGGTAGAAAAGATAGCAAAGGAAAAAATGGAAGATTTAAACGCGGTAGATTTAGAATCTGCTATTAAAACAGTTAAAGGAACTGCTAGAAGTATGGGGGTAGAAATAATAGAAACCAGAAACCAGAAATCAGAAACCAGAAACCAGAAACCAGTAACCAGTAACCAGAAACCAGAAATCAGAAACCAGTAACCAGTAACCAGTAACCAGAAACCAGTAACCAGTAACCAGAAACCAGTAACCAGAAACCAGAAACCAGTAACCAGAAACCAGTAATATGACAAAACATAGTAGACGATATATAGAGGGTATTAAAGATATAGATTTTGAAAAGGCATATGACATAGAGGAAGCAGTTAATATTTTAAAACAATTCCCTTCTTGTAAATTTGATGAGACTTTGGAATTGAGTTTTAATTTGAATGCCGACCCCAAAAAGTCTGACCAGATTGTAAGAGGCACAGTAGTTTTACCGCATGGAACTGGAAAAGAACTAAGAATTATAGCGTTTTGTAAGGATAACTTGGTGGAAGAATCTAAAAAAGCCGGGGCAATAGATGCAGGTGGCGAAGAATTAATTAAAAAGATTCAGGAAGGTTGGTTAGATTTTGATATTGCAGTATCTGTTCCTTCTATGATGAAAGATATAAGTAGCTTGGGAAAAATTTTAGGACCTCGAGGAATGATGCCAAATCCTAAAGCAGGTACACTTACTGATAATTTATCTGATGCTATCCAGCAGCTTAAAAAAGGTAAAATTGAGTTTAAAATGGATTCGGGGGGGAATATACATGTGACCATAGGAAAACTTTCATTCGATAAAAATCAGATTGTTGAAAATGCTAAAGCTATGATTTCTGCAGTACAATTAAATAAACCTGCTTCGATTAAAGCAGGTTTTATTAAAAAGATAGTTTTAACAAGTTCTATGGGCCCTGGAATAAGAATTAAACTTAGCTAAAAGGAAGATTTATGCCAGTAGAGAATATTGGAAGAAAAAGCAAACAATGGATGACCGAAGAGTTAATAGATACATGTCAAGATGTAAAAGATTTGTTTATAGTTAGTTTTAGCAACTTAGGAGTGGTAGAACAAGAAGAGTTAAGAAATAGATTGCGTCATAATAAAAGCACATTAATGGTTGTTAAAAACTCTATTTGCAAAAGAGCTTTTTCAAGTGAAAAATATCAACCGTTGCTTTCTTTTGTAGATGGCCCAATTGCTTTAATTTTTGGAGAAGGTGATTCTATAAGAGTAGCAAAGTTATTGGTTAATTTTATCGATGAATATCCTTCTTTTGAAATAAAAGGTGGGAGGTTGGATGCAGAAATATATTCTGTTAAAAAAATAGAAGAATTATCAAAATTGCCTTCTAAAGAAATCTTATTGTCTAAAATAGTTGGGACACTTAATTCTCCTATTGTAAAATTCGTATATGTTTTGGATATTCAATTAAGAAAAATAGTCTATATTTTGTCTCAAATAAAAAAAATAAAAGAAGAAAAGAAATAATTTTCGCTATTAAAGGAGGAAACTATGGCTGAAGAAAAAGAAACAAAACAAGTGCAAAAAGCAAAAGAAAACGAAGATAAAGAACTAAAAAAGAAAAAAGAGGAAAAAGTGTCAGATAAAACAAAGAAATCTACCGAAAAACAAGATAAAGATTCCTCTATCGATGATAAAGGTAAGAAAGAAGAGGATAAGAATATTAAAGAATCAGATAAAAAAGAATCTGATACCAAAAAAGATAAAAAAGCTGAAACCACAGAAAAAGAGAAAAAAGATGACACTCAACAAGAAGTAGAAGAAGAAAACATAGATATGTCTGAAAACATGGAAAAAATTGTTAATTCTATTGAAAAAATGAATGTTATAGAACTTTCCAATTTAGTTAAAGTATTAGAAAAAAAGTTTGGTGTTAGTGCTATCCCAGCAGTAGCTCCGGCAGCCGCTGGAAGTGCTACAGGAGTTGCTGAATCAGAAAAAGAAGAAGAAAAAGATATTTTTGATGTAATTTTATCTGAGGTGGGCTCGCAAAAGATTCAGGTCATAAAAGAAATAAGAACTATAACTACTTTAGGACTTAAAGAAGCTAAAGATTTAGTAGAATCTGTACCAAAACCAATTAAAGAACAAGTTTCTAAAGAAGAAGCAGAAGAAGTTAAATCTAAACTTGAAAGCGTAGGTGCTAAAGTAGAATTAAAGTAAGTTTATTCAGAAGACAGAAGACAGATAACCCCGTAGAAATAAGATTTCACGGGGCAGGCAGAAAACAGAAAGAAAACAAATGACAAATGACGAAATCCGAATGACGAAAAGAAACAAGCTGCAAGCTTCAAGCTACATGCTGCAAACTTCAGGCTGCAGGTTTCAATTTCTGTGCTAATCTTGTGTGGTTTTAGAAATCTGTGATAATCTGTGGTTTACGAAGTAAACAGAAGACAGAAAACAGCCCTAAACCAGAACGTAGTACGGTTTAGGGTTACCATGAACCGTGCTTTGCTCTGGTTCATGGCAGATAACCCTATACCAATCCTTCGGATGCTATGGGGTAAACAGAAAACAGACATAGAACATAGAAACACAGTTTTTTTTTGAAATCTAAACGTGGGGATTCCAGCCATAAACATTGGCGGGTAGGGATACTGAGCTTGGAAAGCGAAGTATCTTTGGTTTTATATATCTTTTGACACTTCACCCTAAAAGGGTTCAGTGTTTTTCGCCTACGCTAATCTACTTTTTTTCGTGCTTAGCTTTGGCGGGTAAAATTCGGTCATATAACTTAGCTTCACTTTGTTTATCCTGAGTAAAATCGAAGGATTCGCTAAGTTATATGCTTTCGTCACAAACATTGGCGGACAGGATTTCCGTAAATTATGAACTTCCGCCTACGCTAAAGCTACGGCGGATTCAATTCACACATATGATTTAGATTCGCTTGAACTCTCTAAATCATGTGTTCATTAGTGGGCTATATCCGCCACAAACATTGGCGGATTTAATTCGACCATATGATTTACACTCCTTATAGTCGTGTAAATCATGGTCTCATTAAAGGAGAGGATTAATTATGATTACAAGACTAAATTTTGGTAAAACAAAAGAAGTTTTTAGCTTGCCAAATTTAGTTGCAACTCAGGTGGAGTCATATGAGGATTTTTTACAGTTTGATGTTCCTAAAACGAAAAGGGAAAATAAAAGTTTACAGGCTATTTTTGAATATATTTTTCCCATAGAGAGTTTTGATGGTAAATATATTTTAGAATTTATTAGTTACACTATAGATAGGTCTAAATATAGTGAAGAAGAAGCTAGGGAAAGAAGTTTTTCTTATGCAGGTGCTTTAAAAGCAAAAATAAGATTACGTTCTGATAAAGAAATTAAAGAACAAGAAGTTTATTTTGGAGATTTGCCATTAATGACCGAAGAAGGTAATTTTATTATAAATGGCGATGATAGAGTCGTTGTTAATCAATTACATAGATCTCCTGGAGTGTCATTTGGTGAAACAACTAGAATTAGAGGGAAAAGTATATTTTCTGCTCGTATTATACCTTATAGAGGCGGATGGATAGAATTTGAATTTGATAAATCAAATAGATTAAATGTTTATATTGATAGAAGGCGTAAATTTGTTTTTACTACATTTTTGCGTGCTCTTGGGTATTCGACTGATCAAGATATTTTAAAAGAGATATGCGGAATAGAAAATGTAAGTATAAAGAGGAGTTCACAATGGAAAAAATATTTAGATAAAGTGCTTGCAGAACCTATTAAAGAAACAATATTAGAGGATAAAAATGGTGAAAAGAAGGAGAAGATAGTTGTTCCGGCATTAACTAAAATTACCAATAAGTTGATTAGAAACAAGTTAAAAAATGTAAAAGTTAAGCAAATAAAATTAGTTAGTAATGATTTTGTTGAAATTAGAAATTCCTTTGAGAAAGATAATACCAAAAATCAAACAGAAGCCTTGTTGGCATTGTATAGAAAGCTTCGCCCAGGAGACCCTCCTACTGAAGAAAATGCCAAATCTTTGTTAAATAGAATGTTTTTTGACTCCAAAAGGTATGATATGAGCAAAGTTGGATGGTTTATTATTAATCGAAAATTTAATACAAATTTTTCTGATGATAAAAGAGAATTAGATAAAAAAGTAATAATTGAAGCTGTAAAATATCTTTTGAATTTAAGAAGAGGAGAGGGAGAAGTAGATGATATTGACCATTTAGGTAATAGGAGAATAAGGACAGTTGGCGAACTTTTAGCTAATCAAATACAGGTAGGTTTAGCGAGAGTAGCTCGTTCTGCTAGGGAGAGAATGAATATATATGATACTGAGACTATGATGCCTCAAAACTTGGTTAATACAAAGTTAGTATCATCGGTAATTAGAGATTTTTTTGGTAGAGGTAGATTGTCACAATTTATGGATCAGACTAATCCTTTAGCTGAGACTACACATAAACGTAGACTTAGTGCATTAGGCCCAGGGGGGTTAAGCCGAGAAAGAGCTGGTTTTGAAGTCCGTGATGTTCACCATTCGCATTATGGAAGGATTTGTCCTATTGAAACTCCAGAAGGCCCTAATATTGGTTTAATTACAACTTTAACTACATTTTCTAAAGTTAACAGATTGGGTTTTTTGGAATCTCCTTATAGAAAGGTTGAAAAAGGTATAGTTACAAAAAAGGTTGAGTATTTAACTGCTGATATAGAAGATAACAAAATTATAGCTCAAGCCAATGCAAGGTTAGATAATAAGGGAAAATTTTTGGATAAACAAGTAAAATGTAGGTATAAACAGGATGTTATTAGTGTATCTCCTAAAGAAATAGATTATATAGATGTTTCTCCCAGACAGATTGTTAGCGTTGATGCCAGTTTGATTCCTTTTTTAGAACATGATGATACAAACCGTGCTCTTATGGGAGCTAATATGCAACGTCAAGCTGTTCCGTTATTATTTCCTGAACCACCATTGGTTGGAACCGGCATGGAGGAAAAAGTTGGAAGAGATTCAGGAGCTTTAATTATAGCTAAAAATTCTGGTAATGTAAATTATATAGATGGTAGTACTATAACAGTTGGTTCTACAGATTATAAACTAAAAAAATTTAAACGTTCTAATGCCAATACTTGTATTAATCAAAGGTCAGTGACATCTATTGGGGCTAAGGTAAAAAAAGGAGATATATTAGCAGATGGACCTGCTACAAAAGAAGGAGAAATTGCTTTAGGTAAAAATGTTTTAGTAGCTTTTATGTCTTGGCATGGACATAATTTTGAAGATGCTATTTTAGTTAGTTCACGGTTAGTTAAAGATGATGTTTATACTTCTGTTCATATTGAAGAATTTGAGATTGAAGCTAGAGATACTAGATTAGGGGCAGAGGAGATTACTAGAGATATTCCTAATGTAGGAGAAGAAGCTTTAAAAGATTTACATGAAGATGGGATTATTAGGGTAGGAGCTAAAGTAGAGTCAGGAGATGTTTTGGTAGGGAAAATTACTCCTAAGGTGGAGACAGAACTTACTCCAGAAGAAAAATTGTTAAGAGCTATTTTTGGCGAAAAAGCTGGAGATATACGCGATGCTTCTTTAAAAGTTCCTTCTGGTGTAGAAGGTATCGTTATAGATACAAAAGTTTTTTCCAGAAAGGAGCCTGCTCGCACTAAATCTCAAAGGTCTAAAGAAAGAGCTCGTATAAAAGAAATTGAAGAAGAATATCAAGGTAAAATTGATGATATTTTAAAGGGGAAAATTAGTAGAGTAGGGGAAATAATAGAAGGCCATACATTAGCTGCTGATTTACTTGATATTAATACAGGTAAGCCTATTATTGAAAAGGGAAAGAAAATAACTAAAACTGATATTAAAAAATTAGTCAATTGTGATGTAGATGAAATTGAATTAAAAAATGATGATATAAATGAAGAAATCGAGAAAGTTTTAAGATTATTTAATGATCAAATAGATGATTTGACTTATGAACAAGAAAGACAAATAGATAAGGTGAAAAAAGCAGATGAATTACCACCAGGGGTTATAAAACGGGTGGTTGTTTATATAGCAAGTAAACGAAAGCTGTCTGTGGGAGATAAAATGGCTGGTAGACATGGCAATAAGGGGGTTGTTGCCAGAATATTGCCTGAAGAAGATATGCCATTTTTACCAGATGGAACTCCAGTTGATATGGTTTTAAATCCGTTAGGGGTTCCTTCGCGTATGAATATAGGACAGGTTTTAGAAACTCATTTAGGATGGGCAGCTGAGATATTAAATAAATATGTAGCTACGCCTGTTTTTGGAGGTATTAATGAAGAAGAAATAAAAGAATTGTTAAGAAAGGCTGGGTTGCCAGAAGATGGAAGAATTATACTTTATGATGGTTTAACAGGACAGCCTTTTGACCAGAAAATAACCGTTGGTTATATGTATGTATTGAAGTTAATACATTTAGCTGATGAAAAGATTCATGCTCGTTCTATTGGCCCTTATTCTTTGGTTACACAGCAGCCTTTAGGAGGTAGAGCTCAATACGGAGGGCAGAGATTCGGGGAAATGGAGGTATGGGCACTTGAAGCTTATGGTGCTGCTTATATGTTACAGGAGTTATTGACAGTTAAGAGTGATGATGTTAAAGGACGCACTCGTATATACGAGAATATTGTAAAAGGCGATTGTTCTTTGCAAACAGGGACACCTGAATCTTTTAATGTATTGATTAAAGAACTTATGGGTTTGGCTTTAGATATTCGTACAGAGCAAGATTTTGACAAAGATTCTATATCAAAAGATGGTGATTTTAATTCTATACGTATAAATATAGCTTCTTCTGATGTGATTCGATCTTGGTCTCATGGTGAAGTAACAAAACCAGAAACTATTAATTATAGAACATTAAAAACAGAAAAAGGAGGCTTATTTTGCGAAAGGATTTTTGGTCCTACCAAAGACTGGGAATGTTATTGTGGAAAATATAAGAGAATAAAAAATAAAGGGATAATATGCGACAGATGCGGGGTTGAAGTTACCACATCTGATGTCAGAAGGAAAAGGATGGGGCATATAGAACTTGCTTCTCCTGTTTCTCATATATGGTTTTTTAAGACTATGCCTTCTAGAATGGGAGCTTTATTAGGCATGAGTATGAGACAATTAGAACGGGTTATTTATTACGAGGAGTATTGTGTAATAGACCCGGGAGATAGTCCTTTTAAAACAGGAGATTTATTATCAGAAAACAAATATAGAGAGGCAAAGGCTAAATATAGTAAAAGCTTTACTGCTAAAATGGGAGCAGAAGCTATAAGAGAATTGTTGGGGAATTTAGATTTAAATGAATTAGCAACTGATTTGCATAGTAAAGCTAAGAGAAAACGTGGTAAACAAGTTAGAAAAAAAGTATTGAAAAGATTAAGAATTGTAGAATCTTTTAAAAAGTCAGGGAATGAACCATCTTGGATGGTTATGGACGTTATTCCTGTTATCCCTCCGGATTTAAGGCCTTTAGTTCCTTTAGATGGAGGGAGATTTGCTACTAGTGATTTAAATGATTTGTATAGAAGAGTGATTAATAGAAATAACCGCCTAAAGAAATTAATGGAACTTAATGCTCCTGAGATAATAATTAGAAATGAAAAAAGGATGTTACAGGAAGCTGTTGATGCTTTGTTTGATAATGGAAGACATGGCCGTCCCGTTATGGGGGCAGGTAATAGGCCTCTAAAATCTTTAAGTGAAATGCTTAAAGGTAAACAAGGTAGATTTAGACAAAATCTATTAGGTAAAAGAGTAGATTATTCTGGTAGGAGCGTTATAGTCATTGGGCCGGAATTGCAATTGCATCAATGTGGTTTGCCAAAAAGAATTGCTTTAGAATTATTTGAGCCTTTTATTATAAAGGAATTAAAGAAGAGAGGGCATGTCCATACTATTAAAAGCGCTCGGAAAATGGTAGAACGTACAGAAGTAGAAGTATGGGATATATTAGATGAGGTTATTAAGGGGCATCCAGTATTATTGAATCGTGCACCTACTTTACATAGATTAGGAATACAAGCATTTCAGCCTATTTTAGTAGAAGGTAAAGCTATAAAAGTGCATCCATTGGTTTGCACGCCTTTTAATGCAGATTTTGATGGTGACCAAATGGCTGTACATGTTCCTTTATCTGCTGAAGCTAAAATGGAAGCCAGATTAATGATGTTATCCAGTAACAACATATTTTCTCCTGCTCATGGAGGTCCGATTGTTTCTCCAACGCAGGATATAGTGCTTGGTTTGTATTATCTTACGAAGATGAGAAAAGGTGTTAAAGGCGAAGGTAAAATGTTTTCTAACACTGCTGAAGTCATTTCTGCATATGAAGATGGAGCAGTACATATGCATGCAAGTATAAAAGTAAGAATAAATTCTGAATTAATTGAAACAACTGTTGGTAAAGTACTTTTTAATGATATTTTGCCTAAAGAAATGAATTTTGTTAACAAATTGTTAAATAAATCAGCTTTATCTGATGTAATAAAAAACTGTTATGAAGAATTTGGATATGATGCGGTTGTTAAATTATTGGATAAAGTTAAAGAAAAAGGTTTTAAAGAAGCTACTTATTCAGGAGCTTCTTTGTCTATTAGTGATTTAGTTATTCCAGAAGATAAAGAAGAACTTGTAACGGAAGCTTATAAAAAAGTTGGCGAAGTTGAGAAATCTTACGAGCAAGGGATAATAACGGCAGGGGAGCGTTATAATAAAATAGTAGATATATGGACTCATGTTACAGAACAGGTTTCCGATTCAGTTTTTAAACATTTAGATAAATTTAATCCTTTATTTATGATGGCTGATTCAGGAGCAAGGGGTTCTAAACAACAAATTCGACAATTAGTAGGTATGAGAGGTTTAATGGCTAAACCTTCAGGAGAAATTATAGAAAGTCCTGTTATTTCGAGTTTTAGAGAGGGATTAACTTCATTAGAATATTTTATTTCATCTCATGGGGGTAGAAAAGGATTAGCTGATACGGCTTTAAAAACAGCTGACTCAGGTTATTTAACAAGACGTTTAGTCGATGTTGCACAAGATGTTATTGTTACTGAGGAAGATTGCGGCACTTTAAATGGCATTTATGTAGAAGCCATCGTGGAAGGTGATGAAATAGTAGTAAGTTTAAAGGAAAGAATTGTAGGTAGAGTTGCTGCTGATAACATAGTTGATGTTGTTTCAGATGAAGTAATAGTAAAATCGGGTGAAGTTATAACAGAGAAGAAAGCAAATAGGATTCAGGAATTAGGTATCGAAAAAATAAAAATTAGAAGTGTTCTAACCTGTGAAGCTTCAAGGGGCGTTTGTTCGAAATGTTATGGTACTAGTTTATCAAATGGTCGTCTTGTAGAAGCAGGAGAGGCTGTAGGTGTAATTGCTGCTCAGTCAATTGGAGAGCCTGGTACTCAGTTAACTATGAGAACTTTTCATATTGGAGGAACTGCTAGTAGAATTGTGGAGCAATCTTTTATAGAATCTAAGCATGATGGGAAAATAGTATTTCATGGATTAAGAATAGTTTCTGTTTCAAAGAAAAAGTTTATAGTTCTTAATCGAAATTCTCAAATTAGTATAAATGATGAAGAAGGCATTGAATTAGAACGACATGTTATTCCACAAGGTGCATTTTTAAATGTAAAAGAGTCAGATAAAGTTCAAAAAGGTGATAAGTTTGTAGAATGGGATCCTTATTCGTCTCCTATACTAACAGAAGTAGAAGGTAAGATAGAATTTGAGGATATTGTTGATGGTAAGACCTCTCATAGAGAAATTGATGAGGCTACAGGTATAACTGGACAAGTTATTATAGAACATTCTGTGGATTTCCATCCGCAGATATTAATTTTGGATAAAAAGAATAATGTTGTGGCTATTTATCCATTACCAGCTGGAGCTCATATCGCAGTAAAGGAAAATCAAAAAGTTAAAGCTGGGACTATCTTGGCAAAAACTCCTAGAAAAGTTACCAAAACTAGAGATATTACAGGAGGATTACCAAGGGTTGCAGAACTGTTTGAAGCCCGAAAGCCAAAAAACCCCGCAGTAATTAGTGAAATCGATGGTGTAGTGGAATTTGGTAGTGCTAAACGTGGGCAAAGAAGGGTTATAATTCAATCGCCTTCTGGAATGAAAAAGGAGTATTTGGTTCCACATGGAAAACATTTAAATGTATATAAAGGCGATAAGGTTTCAAGTGGGGACCGTTTAACCGATGGTCCAATAGTTCCTGATGATATCCTTAACATACGCGGTGAAAAAGAATTGCAGAAATATTTATTAGATCAAGTTCAAGAAGTTTATAGATTACAAGGTGTTAAAATAAATGATAAACATATTGAGTTAATTATAAAACAAATGCTTAGAAAGGTTAAGATAGAAGACCCTGGAGATACTGATTTTTTACCTGGACAACATATCGATAAATTTTGTTTTAAAGAAGAAAATCAAAAAGTTAGAGAAAATAAGGGGAAACCGGCTAGCGCGTCTCCTTTATTATTAGGAATTACCAAAGCGTCTTTGACTACAGAAAGTTTTATATCTGCAGCTAGTTTTCAGGAAACAACAAGAGTTTTAACGGATGCAGCTGCAAGTGGTAAAACTGATAACTTGTATGGACTTAAAGAAAATGTTATAATGGGACATTTAATTCCTGCAGGGACAGGATTTAGGCAAAATCGTGAAATTAAGGTAAAGAAAGATGTTTCTTCGTTAATAGGAGAAATTGAAAAACAGAAAGATTCTAATAATGAGCAAGAAAAAGAAACAGTAAATGATAAATAATAGGAGTAAAGAAATATGCCAACTATTAATCAGTTAATTCGGCAAGGAAGAAAAAAATTTAGAAAAAAAACAAAATCTCCTGCATTGCAATCTTGTCCTCAACGTAGAGGAGTTTGCCTACAGGTTAAAACTCAGACGCCTAAAAAACCTAACTCTGCTTTAAGAAAAGTAGCCAGAATTAGGTTAACCACGGGATATGAAGTAACTGGTTATATCCCGGGAGAGGGACATAACTTACAAGAACATTCTATTGTTATGGTAAGAGGAGGGCGTGTTAAAGATTTGCCTGGGGTAAGATATCATGTTGTGAGGGGTACTTTAGATACTGCAGGTGTAACTGATAGAAAGCAGGGACGTTCGAAATACGGAACAAAGAGAGCATCTTAATATATATAAAAGGATGATTTAAAAATGAAGAATAAAAATTCAGCTGTTAAAGGGAAAATAAAGCCAGATGTTAAATATAACAATAAATTGGTATCTAAATTTATCAATATGATAATGTCTAATGGTAAGAAGTCTTTGGCACAGGATATTGTTTATGATGTTTTCGGTATTATAAAAAAGCAAACCCAAAAGAATGAATTGGAAGTTTTTCAGATAGCTATAGATAATATAAAACCTAAGGTTGAAGTAAAATCTCGGAGAATAGGTGGGGCGAATTATCAAGTTCCTGTAGAAGTTAATGATATTCGTGGGACTACTCTTGCTTTAAGGTGGATAAAAGAATTTGCTAGACAGAAAAAAGGGAAGTCAATAACTTCCAAGTTAGTAAATGAAATTTTAGCAGCTTATAATATGGAAGGCGATGCTGTTAAAAAGAAACAGATAACTCATAAAATGGCAGAAGCAAATAAAGCTTTTGCTCATTATAATTGGTAAAAGAAAATAATTATAGAAGAATAGATAGATTGATATTATGCAATTAGCTGCAGGAATAAATAAACCAAAAAAAAAGATACTAAAAAAAATGGAAAGAAAAATAGCTTTGGATAAGATACGTAATATAGGGATAGTTGCACACATCGATGCAGGTAAGACTACTACTACCGAAAGAATTTTATATTATACAGGCCGTGTATATAAAATGGGCGAAGTTGATGAAGGAACAGCTACCATGGATTGGATGAAGCAAGAGCAAGAGAGGGGTATAACTATTACAGCTGCTAGCACAACCTGTTTTTGGAAAGATAACAGAATTAATATAATCGATACACCAGGACATATTGATTTTACTGTTGAGGTTGAAAGGTCCCTAAAGGTTTTAGATGGTGCTATAGTAGTATTATGTGGGGTAGGGGGAGTGGAACCTCAAAGTGAAACAGTTTGGAGACAGGCTGATGAGTATCATGTTCCAAGGATAGTTTTTGTAAACAAATTAGATAGGATAGGAAGTGATTTTTATAATGTGGTTAAAGAAATAGAAGAAAAGCTATTTGTTCAACCTGTACCATTACAGATTCCTATAGGTAGTGAAGATAAATTTAAAGGGGTAGTAGATTTATTAAATATGAAAGCTTTTATTTTCGATACAGAATTAAAACAGAAAAATTATCGAGAAGAAAATATTCCAGGAGATTTATTAAAAAAAGCTGAAAATTATAGAAACTATATGATTGAAAAAATAAGCGAAAATGATGATACTCTCATGGAAAAATATGTACATGGTGAGAAAATTAGTATACAAGAGATAAAAAAAGGTATAAGAAAAGCTACTCTTAAAAATGATATAGTTCCTGTGCTATGTGGTTCAAGTTTAAAAAATATAGGGGTACAGCTGCTTATAGATGCTGTTACTGATTATTTGCCTTCTCCTTTGGATGTTCCTGCAGTTTTTGGTATTAATCCAAATACTGAAGATAAAGAAGAACGTCATCCGGAAGATGAAGGTAAATTTTGTAGTTTGGCATTTAAAATAATGACTGATCCATATGTTGGTAAATTAACTTTTTTTAGAGTGTATTCAGGTATATTAAAATCAGGAAGTTATGTATACAATAGTAATAAACATATCAAGGAACGTATAGGGAAAATTGTCCAAATGCATGCAGATAAACAGGAAATTAGAGATAGTGTTTTTGCTGGAGATATAGCAGCAGCAGTAGGCTTAAAAAAAACTAATACAGGGGATACGATTTGCAGTGAAGGCAGTCCAATAATTTTAGAAAGCATACATTTTCCAGAACCAGTTGTTTCTATGGCAATCGAACCGAATTCAAAAAAAGATAGAGAAAAACTTTCGGAAGCTTTACATAAATTTTCTGAAGAAGATCCATCTTTTAAAGTTTTTTATGACGAAGAAATAGGTCAGACTTTGATATCTGGCATGGGAGAATTACATTTAGAAATATTAATTGATAGAATGCTTAGAGAATTTAATGTTGATGCTAATGTTGGTAATCCGAGAGTAGCATATAAAGAGACTATTAAAAAAGAAGTTGATGCAGAATGTAAATTTGTTCAACAAAGTGGGGGTAGAGGCCAATATGGGCATGTAGTATTTAGATTAGTTCCTTTAAAACATGGTAGCGGTATTGAATTTAAAGATAATACCAAAGGAGGTGTTATACCTAAGGAATTTATTAAGAGCATAAAATCTGGAGTAATGTCTGCTGCAAATAATGGTGTTTTATTAGGTTATCCAGTAACCGATATCCGTGCTGAGTTAATAGATGGTTCACATCATCCTGTTGATTCTTCTGATATTGCTTTTAAGACTGCAGCCAGTAAAGCTTTTACTGATGGATTGCGAAAAACAAAATCAATAATTTTAGAACCTATCATGGATTTAGAAGTAGTTACTCCGGATAAATATATGGGGGACATAATAAATGATTTAAGTTCACGTAGGGCACATGTAAGTTCGATTGAACAAAAAAAAGATGTCAAGTATATTAGAGCGGTTGTTCCTTTAGCTGAAATGTTTGGGTATACTAATGCATTAAGGTCGTTAACTCAGGGCCGTGCTACTTATATGATGGAGCCTGCTTATTATAGAGAAGTTCCAGATAATATTGCTAAGAAGTTGCTGGATTAAAAGTTTATATTTGTATATATTAAGAGGATGGTATTTTGAAATGAAAGATAAAATTCGAATAAGTTTAAAAGCTTTTGACCATAGATTGTTAGATCAATCGGCAGAAGAGATTTCTAATACTGTAAGAAGGACTGGTGCAAAAATAGCTGGACCTATACCTTTACCTACGAAAAATGAAATATTTACTGTATTAAAGTCTCCAGTAGTTAATAAAAAATCTAGAGAGCAATTCGAAATACGCACTCATAAAAGATTAATTGATATAATTAATCCTACTGCAAAAACTGTAGATTCATTGAAGAAATTGGATTTGCCTGCAGGAGTGGAAGTAGAAATAAAATAAATTTTTAGTTTGGTAATATTATAATAGGAAAATTAGTATGAAAAGTATTTTAGGTAAAAAATTAGGTATGACTCGCATTTTTGATAACAACGGGAATATAGTTCCTATAACGGTTATTGAAGCCGGTCCTTGCAAGGTGACGGCTATACAAACTGAAGATAGAAATGGATATTCAGCTTTGCAGTTGGGCTTTGATAATGTTTCAGAAAAAAATGTAAATAAGCCTCAAAGAAAAGAATTTAAAAATAATAAGATAGAACCAAAGAGGTTTTTAAAAGAGATTCGTGGGAATATGTTTATAAAGGAAAAAGAAAGTGATGGCAAGAAAGAAAAGGATAATAAGAAAAAAGTAGAGCAAAACAAATCATTAAAAGTAGGGGATGAAGTAAAAGTAAATATATTTGATAACGGGGATTTTGTTGATATAACAGGAATCTCTAAAGGCAAGGGCTTCCAGGGAGGAGTAAAAAAATGGGGATGGAGTATAGGGCCTAAAAGCCACGGCTCGCGTTCTTATAGAGCTCCTGGTTCTATTGGAGCGAGCGCCGATCCTTCAAGAGTTGTTAAAGGTAAGAATATGGCTGGTAGAATGGGTGGAAAAATAACGACTGTAAAAAACATTAGAATACTTAAAGTAAATGAAAAAGAAAATATTATGATTGTTAAGGGTTGTGTTCCTGGAAGCAATAAATCATATTTGGTAATAAGAGAATCTTATAAAAAAAGAAATGATAAAAAATGAGTAAACAGAAAGATTTACATAATGGTAGTGGAAAAACTAAAAGCAAAGTTGAATTAAATGAAAAGATATTTGATGGTGAAATAAATTATCCATTATTACGCCAGGCTGTACTTATGTATGAATCGCGTAAAAGACAAGGTAATGCAAGCACTAAAACACGTTCTGATACCAGTGGAGGAGGCCGTAAACCGTGGGCTCAAAAAGGAACTGGTAGGGCTAGAGCAGGTAGCATACGTTCTCCGCTTTGGATAGGAGGAGGTATTACTTTCGGACCTAAACCAAGAGATTTTTCTTACAAAATGCCTAAAAAAATGAAGAAAATAGCGTTGAAATCAGGATTGAATGCTAAATCGGCAGATAATGAAATTAAAATAATTGATGAGTTAAAAATAGATAAGCCAAAGACTAAATTAATTTTTTCTATATTAAGCAAATTGAAAGTTATAGATAATACAATTTTGTTAGTTGTAAATGATATAGACGAAAATTTAAAGCTTGCTTGTAGAAATATTGAAAATTTAACTTTAAAGCAAGTATTTGATATTAATTGCTATGATGTATTAAAAAATAAAAATTTAGTGATTACTAAATCGGCTTTATCTGAATTGACTAAATATTTGAAGTATTAAAATCGGTGAGAAAATCATGAAGAAAGAAGATTGTTATGATATTTTATTTAGCATGATGAGAACTGAGAAGGGGACTCGAATGCTACAGGACAATCAATACCTTTTTGTTATCCAGAAATTTGCTAATAAAATACAGGTAAAGGAAGCTGTCGAAAAAATATATTCTGTTAAAGTGAAAAATGTTAATACTATAAATATGTATGGCAAAAAGAGAAGAGTGCGTTTTAAAGAAGGAAAAAGACGAGATTGGAAAAAGGCAATAGTAACTTTAGAAAAAGGACATACTATAGATGTAACATAAGACAGAAAACAGAAAACAGAAGACAGAAAACAGAAAACAGAAAACTCCGTACCAACCCTGCGGGTGCTACGGGGCAGGCAAGATACAAGTAACAAGATACAAGATACAAGATACAAGTAAATTACAAATGACAAATAACAAATTACAAACAAATTGCAAATTGCAAGTTACAAACAAATGACGAAATCAGAATGACGAATGACGAATTGCAAGCTACAAGCTGCAGGCTGCAAGCTACAAACTGCAGGCTGCAAGTAGCAGGTAACAGGTAACAAGTAACAAGTAGCAAGACATAGGACATAGGACCTAGGACCTAGGACATAGGACCTAGAACATGAGAATGACAAATAACAAATTACAATAACCAAACAAAAGTATTAGTTTGAATATTAAATAATTGTATCTTGATCATTAATCTGTGCTAGTCTTGTGTGGTGTTTTAAAAATCTGTGATAATCTGTGTTTGCCGGCAGGCAGGCGGAAGACAGATATTAGAAAGTCTTTTATTGTAATCTGTAAACTTTAATCTGTGTTCTATCAAACAAAGTGAGATAAAATGGGAATTAAAAAATATAAACCGACAACATCTGGTAGCAGATTTAAAAGTTCTTCAAATTTTAGTGAGATTACAAAGAAGAAACCTGAAAAGTCTTTGACAATATCAAAAAAGAGAATAGATGGTCGTGATGGATATGGCCATATTACAGTGCACCATAGAGGTGGTGGACATAAACGGAAAATCCGTATAATAGATTATAAAAGAGATAAGTATGATATGGAAGCTGAAGTTATAGCTATTGAATATGATCCTAATCGTTCAAGCCACATTGCACTGTTGAAATATAAGGATGGTGAAAAAAGATATATTATTCAGCCTAAAGGTTTAAAAACTGGGGATAAAGTAGTTAGCGGAGAAAATGTTTCTCTTGAGATTGGGAATTCTTTACCTTTAAGACGTATACCTTCAGGGACTCCTATACATAATTTAGAGTTTTTAAAAAAACAGGGAGGTAAAGCTGTTAAGTCTGCAGGAGCTTATGCTACGATAATGGCCAAGGAAGGTGATTTTGCACATGTAAGATTACCTTCGGGGGAAATTAGAAAAGTTAGTTTAGATTGTTATGCTACTGTAGGTGAAGTAGGTAATGCGGAATATAGAATGATATCTAAGGGAAAAGCTGGAGCTTCCAGGTATAAAGGACGAAGGCCTTCTACGAGAGGAGTTGCTAAAAATCCTATAGACCATCCTATGGGAGGAGGCGAAGGAAAATCGTCTGGAGGAAGACATCCAACTACTCCTTGGGGCAAAATTACTAAAGGGTTAAAAACTCGTAAAAAGAAGAGATATTCTGATAAATACATTGTGAAGAGAAGAAAATAAAGGAGTTTGTATATAATGGGAAGATCAGTTAAAAAAGGTCCTTTTGTAGATGAGACATTATTAAAGAAAGTTGAAAAAACAAAAAAAGGTAGTCAAAATAAACCTATAAAGACTTGGTCTAGACGTTCTACTGTTATTCCAGAATTTGTAGGACATACCTTTGCAGTACATAATGGTAAAGAATTTATCACAGTTTATGTAACCGAAAATATGGTTGGTCATAAGTTAGGGGAATTTGCTCCTACTAGAACATTTAGAAAGCATGGAGGTCCAACGGCTAGAGTTACTGCAAAAACATAATTGTTGAGTATTTTAATCAAAGGAAAAAAATGATTTCTAAGGCAATAGGAAAATATATAAGGATTTCACCTTTTAAAACCAGGGAAGTTATTGATATTGTAAGAGGAAAAAATGTTGATGAAGCTGTAGCTATTTTAAGCAATTTAAATAAAAAAGCAGCTGGTATTGTATTGAAAATTCTCAATTCTGCAGTAGCTAATGCTCAAAATAGAAGTGAATCTGAAATCAAGGGTTTGTATATTTCAGAAATAAAAGCTGATCAAGGCCCTGTTTATAAGAGATTTAGACCAGCAGCTATGGGTAGAGCAGTTATGATTAGAAAAAGAACTACTCATATAACGGTAAAATTAGATGTAAAAAAATAGGAGTTGGTATGGGACAAAAAGTACATCCATATAGTTTTAGGTTAGGATATATAAAAAATTGGAAGTCTAACTGGTATGCAAGTAAAGAAAAGTTTGCCGATCTTTTATATGAAGACTTTATTATAAGAAAACATATAAAGAAAAGTTTATCGTATGCAGGTATTTCAAATATAGAAATTGAAAGGGCAGGGGAAAGAGTAAAAGTAACTATTTATAGTTCTCGTCCAGGAGTAGTAATTGGTAGGCGTGGAACCAGTATTGATGCTTTGCGAGATGAATTGCAAGATAAAGTAGGCAATCAGATTTTTATAGATATAAAAGAAATTAAAAATCCATCAGTAGATGCGCAACTTATAGCTGATAATATAGCTTTTCAGCTCGTCAAACGTGTTAATTTTAGGAGAGCTATGAAAAAAAGTATTCAGCTAGCTATGGAAGGAGGAGTTAAAGGTATAAAGATATCATGTGCAGGCAGGTTAAATGGTGCTGAAATGTCAAGAAAAGAAGTTTATAAGGAAGGTAAAATTCCATTACAGACGATTCGTGCTGATATTGATTATGGATTTAGTGAATCTAACACTACTGCTGGAACAATTGGAGTTAAGGTATGGGTTTATCATGGGGATGTATTATCTCCGTATGAGGTGTTAAATAAGAATAATGAAGATGAAAAGATAAATTAAGGGAGTTGAGTAAAAATGCCTTTAATGCCGAAAAGAGTCAAATTTAGAAAAGCCCAACGAGGTCGTAGAAAAGGATTAGCTACCGAAGGTTCGAGGGTATCTTTTGGTGAATATGGCTTACAGGCTTTAGAAAGTGGATGGATTAAAAATACGCAAATTGAATCAGCTAGAGTTGCTTTGCGAAGACATGTACATAGAGGCGGAAAAGTATGGATTCGTATTTTTCCTGATAAACCAGTTACTAAAAAACCTGCTGAAACTAGAATGGGAAAAGGAAAAGGTTCTTTGGATCATTGGGTTGCTGTAGTAAAAAAAGGGCGTATTTTATTTGAAATAGGAGGAGTTCCAAAGCAGTTTGCTAGGGAATCTATGCGTTTGGCTGCACATAAATTACCCATTAGAACTAAGTTTGTGGGTAGATTACATTAGTTAATGAAAGAGAACGACAATGAAACCTTTAGAAATTAGAAACTTATCAAAACAGGAAGTAAACCATAAATATTTAGAGCTTAAACAAGAGCTTTATAATTTAAGAGTTACTAATAGAATATCCAGAATAGAAAATCCTAATAGGATAAAACAGATAAAAAAAGATATAGCACGTATAAAAACTATATTAAAGGAAAAGAAAGATAATGGAAAAATCAAACAAGAGGAATAAGAGAAAAAGAAGAAAAGGTGTAGTAGTTAGTGCTAAGATGGATAAAACAGCTGTGGTCCAAGTATATAGGACTACACAACATCCTTTTTATAAGAGAGTTATCAAAAAAGCTAATAAATTTAAAGTTCATGATGAGAATAATGAACTCAAAGAAGGAGATGAAGTTATAATAGATGAGACTAGGCCGCTTTCTAAAGAAAAAAGGTGGCGTCTAGTAGAAAAAATAAATAAATCTTAGATTACATATGGAGAAGCAATATGATTAGGCGGGAAACAAAACTGGAAGTAGCTGATAATACAGGGGTTAAAAAGGCTGTATGTATAAGTCCGTTAGGAGTATCAGCACGTAAATATTCGAAGATAGGCGAGGTTATTAAATTAACCGTAAAAGAAACCTCTCCAGATTCTACTATTAAAAAAGGGGAAGTTGTAAAAGGAGTTATAGTTCGTACCTGTCGAAATATATCACGTGAGGATGGGTCTTATGTGCGATTTGATAATAATGCTATAGTTATGATAGATAACCAAAATAATCCAAGGGGAACCAGGGTTTTTGGACCAGTGGCTCGTGAACTTAGAAATAAAAATTTCATGAAAATAATATCATTAGCCCCGGAGGTAATATAAGTTATGAATCGGATTAAGAAAAATGATATGGTTTTTGTTATTGGTGGTAAAGATAAAGGGAGGACAGGTAAAGTTTTAAAAATTTTTCCTGCTCAGAATAAAGCAATTGTAGAAAAGATTAATATAGTGAAAAAACATATGAAACAAACTAAGCAAGATAGGCCAGGTGGAATAATTGCAAAAGAAAATCCTATACATCTTTCTAATTTAATGCCTTATTGCGCAAAATGTAAGAGCCCTACAAGAATAGGTTATAAAGTTTTAAAAGATGGTAGTAAAATAAGAATTTGTCAAAAGTGTAAAGAAGTGATTTAAAATGAAAAGCAGATTACATGATTTATATGATAAAAAAATAGTTGGTAATTTGATGAATGAATTTAAATATAATAATGTCCATCAGGTTGCTGTGTTAAAAAAGATAGTTGTGAATATGCGTATAGGTGATGCTTCTAAAGATAAAAGTTTTTTAGAAACAGCGATGTCTGAGCTTTCTAAAATAACAGGGCAGAGGCCTGTTGTTACGAAAGCTAAAAAAGCTGTTTCTAATTTTGGCATTCGTAAAGGAAATCCAGTTGGTTGTAAAGTTACTTTACGTAAGGAGCGAATGTATGAATTTTTAGATCGTTTAGTTAATGTTACATTACCTCGTATCCGTGATTTCCGAGGAGTAAAGACAACCTCTTTCGATGGATACGGTAATTATAGTATGGGTTTATCTGAACAAACTGTATTTCCGGAGTTAGATTATGATGAAATTAAAAGGACACAAGGAATGGATATTGTTTTTACAATAGATTCTAATAGTGATGAAGAATCTTTTGCATTACTTAAAGAATTTGGTATGCCCTTTAAAAAAAGGAAGGTGTAGTTTAATGGCTAAAAAAGCACTAATAGAAAAATCACAAAAAGAACAAAAATTTAAAGTCAGAGAGTATAATAGATGCCAAATTTGTGGAAGGTCACGTGGATATATGAGAAAATTTAAATTATGCCGTATCTGTTTTAGAGAATTAGCATCGAAAGGGCTAATTCCTGGCATACGTAAAGCAAGTTGGTAATTTTGTATTAAAAAGACAAGGAGCTTTTAATGGCAAGGTCAGATTTTATAGCAGATGGTTTAACTGTAATAAGAAATGGCATTCAAAGAGGTAAAAAGGTAGTTGAAATAGATAAATCTAATTTGCTTAAAGAAATAATCCAGATATTTAAACAAGAGGGATTTATAAAAGATTTTCGTGAGATAAAAGATAATAAAAGTGGAAAGTTGCGTGTATATTTACGTTATGATTCAAATGGGGATAATTTTATTTCTGGAATAAAAAGAATTTCCAAACCTGGTTTAAGGGTTTATAAAAATTCTTCAGAGATACCGAAGGTTTTAAATGGATTAGGAACGTGTGTATTGACAACTTCTAAAGGAGTTTTGAGCGGAGAAAAGGCAAGGTCAATGGGTATTGGTGGAGAAGTAGTTTGTTATATTTGGTAAATTATTCGTTATAAGGATAAATGGGTTTTTAGCTTCCGCCACAAAAATAAATGAGCTCTTAGTTCATAGTTAAAAGCTCATAGCTGAAAGCCGAAAGGGAAAAATAGAAAGGGAAAAATTTCTAATTGCTCTAATTGACCTAAAAAACAAACGAAGTAGATAGCATCCGCCATAAAAATTGGCGGATTAATTTGGTCATATAATTTACGACAAAATTCCGTAAATTATGACCTCATTGAACATTAAAGGAGAAATAGGGATGTCTAGAGTAGGAAAAAAACCAATTGAAATTTTAGATGGTGTGGAAGTAAAAATAAATGGAAGGATGATTGCCGTTAAAGGCCCAAAGGGTGAACTTGAGTATAAGATACCTAATACTAAAATATCGGTAGATAAAAATGATAAAAGCATTATAGTAGAAAGAAAAAGTGAATCAAAGAATGTAAGGTCTTTACATGGTTTAGTTCGATCGCTTATACAAAATATGATATTAGGTGTAAAAGAGGGCTATGAGAAAAAGTTAATTATTGAAGGAGTAGGTTTTAGATCTCAGGTTAAAGGGAAAATTCTTGAATTGCAATTAGGTTTTTCTCATCCGATTAATTATAATATTCCTAAAGATATTGAGATTAAGATTGGAGAGAATAAAGAGTTGATAATCTCTGGTATTGATAAGGCTAAAGTTGGAGAAGTTGCGGCTGAAATAAGAGAATTTTATAAACCTGAACCTTATAAAGGTAAAGGTATCAGGTATGAAAACGAAAGAGTTAGGAGAAAAGTTGGTAAAGCAATTGCTTAGTTAGTAATGAGGATAATTATGGAGAAAAAAATTAAGGAACGTAGGGAAAAGAGAAAAAGTAGAGTGAGAAAAAAGATTTTTGGAGTTTCTGATAAACCCAGATTATCTGTTTATAGAAGTTTAAATAATTTGTATGTCCAGCTTATTGATGATGTTTCTGGTAAAACAATATTATCTGCTTCCACATTAGAAAAACAATTTAAGAGTCATAATAAGTATGGCGGGAATAAAAAAGCTGCTGTTTTTCTTGGCAAATTGATTGCTGATAAAAGTAAAGAAAAGGGCATTAAAAAAGTTAAATTTGATAGAGGTAGATTTAGTTATCATGGTCGAATAAAGAGTTTAGCAGATGCTGCCAGGGAAAATGGATTGGATTTTTAAATAGGAAAGGTCAATATGAATGGAGAAAAAGAAAAAAGAAAAGTTGATGAAGAAATTCAAAAAAAAGAAGAGGAACAAAAAGAAACTTTAGTAGAAAAAGTAGTAGATGTTAATAGAGTTTCTACTGTTGTAAAAGGAGGAAGGAGGTTTTCTTTTACTTCTCTTGTTGTAGTAGGCGATGAGATTAATAAAGTTGGATATGGCTATGGTAAAGCAAATGAAGTTTCTGGAGCTATTAAAAAAGCTTTAATTCGTGCACGCAGGAATATGTTTACTATTTCGATAAGTAAAAATACTATACCGCATGAAGTAGTAGGTAAATTTGGTTCAGCGAGAGTTTTATTAAGACCTGCTTCTGAAGGTACTGGAGTAGTTGCAGGTGGCCCTGTAAGAGCTGTTTGTGAATCTGTAGGAATTAAAGATATACTTACCAAATCATTTGGTTCAAGTAATTCTCTTAATATTTTAAAAGCTGCAGTAGAAGGATTAAAGTCTTTAAAATCTCCTGAAGTAGTTCAAATTAGAAAAAAAGGTAAAGATTATGCAGATAAAAAACGTATTGAAAAAGAGCCCGAATCCAAATAGAAAAAAAAGAAAATTAGGGCGCGGAATAGGGTCTGGAAGGGGAAAAACTTCAGGGAGAGGGCATAAAGGAGAAAAATCTCGTTCCGGAAGAAAAAAAAGATTAGGTTTTGAAGGCGGACAAATGCCTTTAATAAGAAGAATTCCTAAAAGAGGATTTAATAATTTCCTTTCAAAAGAATATCAGATTGTTAACTTAAGTAAATTGTCTAATTTTAAAGATAATGAACATATTACCTTAGATAAATTAAAAGAAAAAGGTATTATTAAGAAAAAATCTGTACCGGTAAAAATATTAGCGTCTGGTGAAATAGAAAAGAAGTTAAAAATAGAAGCGCATAAATTTTCTAAATCTGCTAAGGAAAAAATAGAAAAAGCCGGTGGAGAAGTAGTAATATTACGTAATAATTGATAAAAAATTAAATTAGTTATGATACAAGCACTTTTAAATGCATTTAAAATACAAGATTTAAAGAAAAAGATACTTTTTACTTTGGGTTTGCTGGCAGTTTACAGAGTAGGTTCTTATATTCCTCTTCCAGGCATAAATACGCAGGCATTAGCTCAATTTTTTGACAGATTAGCTCAAACTCAAGGCGGAACACTGTTTGGTATTATAAATATGTTTGCTGGTGGAGCTATGAAGCGGGCGGCTATTTTTGGTTTAGGTATTATGCCTTACATTTCTGCGTCAATTATTATGCAGCTTTTAACAGCAGTTATTCCTGCATTAGAAAAATTAGCCAAAGAGGGAGAAGAAGGACGCAGGAAAATTACGCAATATACTAGGTATGCTACGTTATTTTTATGTTTAGTACAGTCGTTTTTTATAAGTATGTGGTTAGAAAATCCTGCAAGATTCGAGAATTTGCAAATTGTTTTACATCCCGGTTTAGGGTTTAGGTTATTGACTATGATAACATTAACTACAGGTACACTTTTTATTATGTGGTTAGGAGAGCAAATTACAGAATATGGTATTGGTAATGGTATTTCTTTGATAATTACAGCTGGAATAATTTCCAGAATTCCAGCTGCTGGTTATCAGTTATTTGCTTTATTGTCTCCTTTAGATCCTCAGCGTAGTCAAATCGAACCTTTAACTTTAATTTTTATGGCTGCTATGCTTATAGGTGTTATAGTTGGTGTAATTATAATTACACAAGGCCAGAGAAAAATTCCAGTTCAATATGCTAAAAGAGTTATTGGAAGAAAAGTATATGGAGGGCAAAGCACATATATACCGTTGAGAGTTAATCAAGCGGGTGTTATCCCTATTATTTTTGCTCAATCTATTATTTTATTTCCAGCCACTATTGCTGGTTTGATTCCGCATCCTATAATTCAGGCGATAGCTACTTCGTTAAGCGGAAGAGGAGTATTATATTCTATTTTATATACGGGTTTAATTATATTCTTTTGTTATTTTTATACTGCTATTACTTTTAATCCCCAGGATATAGCTGATAATATGAAACAATATGGTGGTTTTATTCCAGGAGTTAGGTCGGGGAGGTCTACTGCTAACCATTTGGATTTTATAATGACTAGAATTACTTTAGCAGGGGCAATATTTTTGTCTATTATAGCTTTGTTGCCGGATCTTATAAGTGGTTGGTTAAAGATACCATATTTGGTAGCTTCATTTTTTGGAGGCACTGCTATACTTATTGTAGTTGGTGTTTTGCTTGATACAATGAGGCAAATAGAATCTCAGCTTTTAATGAGGCATTATGAAGGTTTTATGAAAAAAGGAAGAATTAGAGGAAGAAGATAGATAATTATATAAACAAAAACTGTAACAAGTTTCAGGTAACAAGTAACAAGTTGGTATAAACAATTTCTTACTTGATACTTGTTGCTTGCTACTTGATACTTAAGATTATGCGTTTAATTTTATTAGGTCCACCTGGTGCTGGAAAAGGAACACAAGCAGAGATAATTTCGGAAAATTTTAAGGTTTTCCATGTTTCTACAGGGCAGCTTCTAAGAGAAGCAGTGAGAAAAAGTACGAAGATTGGAAAAGAAGCCGAAAATTATATGAAGCGAGGAGAATTAGTTCCTGATGAAATTGTTATAAATATTTTAATTAGTAAGTTGAAAGAAGATAATATTGGGCAAAATTTTATATTAGACGGTTTTCCTCGCACCGAAAATCAGGCTATTGGATTAGATAAAGAACTGAAATCATTTGGTAAACCTATAGAGTTAGTTTTATATTTTAATACATCTGATGAGGTAGCTATACAAAGGTTATCTGGAAGAAGAATTTGTAGTAAATGCGGGGCCAATTATCATATAGTTAATAGAAAACCTCGAATTGAAGGTAAATGTGATAAGTGCAACTCAGATTTAATACAGCGTGATGATGACAAACCGGAAGTAGTAAAGCAACGATTAAAAGTTTATAAAAAGCAAATAGAACCTTTATTGGATTATTATAATAATAAAAATATAGTAGAAGAATTAGATGGAAATAAAAAAGCGAGTAAAGTTTTTTTAGAAGTAGAAAAAATATTAGAAAAAAGAAATTTAGTCAGATAACTTTAATTACTTTAATTATATGATATATATAAAAACTAATAGAGAAATTGAGCAAATAAGAAAATCTTCAGTTTTGTTAGCAAAGACATTAAAAGAAATTAAGGAAAATATAAGAGTTGGAGTAAAAACAAGCGTTCTTTCAAAAATAGCAGAAGATTATATATTGTCTAATGGTGGTAAACCTGCTTTTAAAAATTATAGAGGATATCCAGCTGGCATTTGTGTTTCTTTAAATGAGGTTGTAATACATGGTATTCCTTCTGATACAAAGATTAAAGATACAGATATTGTAAGTATCGATGCGGGAGTTAACTTAAATGGTTTTTTTTCTGATTCGGCTTTCACTTTTTCTATGCCTAAAGCTTCTGAGAAAAAAAAGAGGTTGGTTTCTGTTACGAAGGAATGCTTGTTTAAAGCCATAGAAAAATTTCAAGTTGGGGGTAAAATATCTGATATATCACATCAGATACAAAAACATGCTGAAGCAAATGGATATTCGGTAGTAAGACAATTTGTAGGACATGGAGTTGGAATAGAGCTTCATGAAGATCCGCAAATACCTAATTTTGGGAAACCTGGTAGAGGTTTAGTTTTAAAACCAGGGATGATATTTGCTATTGAAGTAATGGTTAATATGGGTACTTGGGAAGTAGAAATTTTAAAGGATGGATGGACTACTGTAACTAAAGACAATTTACCAAGTGCTCATTTTGAACATACAGTTTATCTTTCAAATAAAGGTCCGGAGATTTTAAGCCAGATTCATTAAAGAATAAATGCATATAAAAAATAAATTTTATGACTAAAGAAGAACCTATTAAAGTAGAAGGAACAGTTTTAGAAGCTCTACCTAATACTATGTTCAATGTAGAGCTGGAAAATGGACATAAAGTTCTTGCCCATATTTCAGGCAGAATGCGTATGCATTATATTAAGATTCTTCCTGGAGACAAGGTAACTTTAGAACTTTCTCCATATGATTTAACTAAAGGGCGTATAGTATATAGAAAAAAATAATTTAAAAGATGGTGTTTTTATAATGAAAGTAAAAGCTTCTGTTAAAAAAATGTGTGATAATTGTAAAATAATAAAGCGTAAAGGTGTAGTTAGAGTTATTTGTATTAATCCTAAGCATAAACAGAGACAAGGATAGAACAAGCTACAAGCTACAGGCTGCAAGTTGCAGGCTACAAGTTACAGGCTACAGGCTACAGGCTACAAGCTACAAGTCGCAGGTAACAGGTAGCAGGTAACAAGTAACAAGTAACAAGTAACAAGACATAGGACCTAGGACATAGTAGGACATAGGACATAGGACCTAGGACATAGGACATAGGACATAGGACATGAGAATGACAAATTACAATAACCAAATAAAAGTATTAGTTTGAATATTAAATAATTGTATCTTGATCATTAATCTGTGATAATCCCTGCCTGCCGGCAGGCAGGTGTGTAGCTTTTAAAAATCTGTGATAATCTGTGTTTGCCGGCAGGCAGGCGAATGATGGATGACGAAACAAGCAAATGCATAATTCTGTGATACGAAGTTTGATATCTGTTGTCTGTTCTCTGTTGTCTGAAGTCTGATTGACCTAATTGATCTAAAAAACAAACGAAGTAGATAGCCTCCGCCACAAAAAATGGCGGATTTAATTCGAACAAATAACTTAGCTTCACTTTGTTCGCTAAGTTATGTTCTCATTAAAAAAGGAGTAAGTAATGCCTAGAATAGCAGGTGTTGATGTGCCTAAAGATAAGCATATAGAAATTGCTTTGACCTATATTTACGGTCTTGGTAAGAATGCAGCAAGAGATATATTAAAGAAAGCCAATATAGATTTTCGAAAATTGGCAGATAAATTAGATGACCAAGAAGTTTCTCGAATTACTGCGGTTATACAAAAGGATTATAAAATTGAAGGCGATTTAAAAAGAGAAACACAAGAGAATATACGTAGATTAAAGGATATAAGGTCTTATAGAGGACTAAGGCATATAAAAGGGCTTCCTGTGCGTGGGCAACAGACTCAAACTAATGCTAGAACACGTAAAGGGCCCAAACGTACTGTTGGTTCTAAAAAGGGTAAAAAGAAGTAGTTATAATTTATCCGCCTTCGCAGAAAACCACGGGTTTACCCATGGATGAATGCGAAAGTTATGCTTCGGCGAGATATCACCAAATGAAGGAGCCACCTGAATATGTTGGCGGATAACCTCGGCGAAGCCAAACGCAATAAGTGTTTGGCGAAGACGGGTACATAAAGGTATCACGGGCTTGCCCCGTGAAATACAAAAGTATATTTCACAGGGTTTGCTCCGTGGGGTTTCATTATTTTTTAGAATTTTTATTGGGAGGAAATTCGTATGGCTAAGCCTAAAAAATCAAAGAAAGGCAAAAAAAAGAAAATTATAAAAAAGGTAGATAAAGGATTTGCTTATATACAAACTACCTTTAATAATACGATAGTTACTTTAACTGATGATAAAGGAAATACTTTGGTTTGGAGTAGTAGCGGCTCTGTAGGTTTTAAAGGTTCTAGAAAGTCTACTCCGTTTGCTGCTCAAATTGCAGTCAGAGATGTTATTAAGAAGATTAGGCCTTATGGATTAAAAAGGATAGATATTTTAGTAAAAGGACCTGGCTCCGGAAGAGAAACTGCTATAAGAACATTTCAATCATCTGGTTTAAAAGTAGAGTCTATAAAAGATGTAACTCCTTCTCCTCATAACGGATGCAGGTTACCTAAAAAAAGGAAAGTTTAGATAAAAATTTGTTGGAGGAATAAATATGGCTAGATATACTGGACCAAGTTGTAAGATATGTAGGCGTGAAGGTGAGAAATTGTTTCTTAAAGGTAGTCGATGTTATACTGCAAAATGTGCTATGGAGAATAGAGATTTTCGCCCTGGAGAACATGGACGCAGGAGACATCGTTCATCAGATTATGCTGTTCAGCTAAGAGAAAAACAAAAAGTTCGTGCAGTATATGGTATTATGGAAAAACAATTTCGGAATTATTTTAAAAAAGCAGACAGATCTAAAGGAGTAACAGGTGAGATTTTACTGCAGCTATTAGAAAGACGTTTAGATAATGTTGTTTTACGAATGGGATTTGCCACTTCAAGGAAACATGCCAGGCAGATAGTAAATCATGGTAATGTTACCGTGAATGGACATCGTGTAGATATTTCTTCTTATACTATAAATGCAGAAGATGAAATCAAAATTAATTACAATAAAGAAGCATTAAAAAAATTAAAAAAAGAACTTGAAGTTTTCGAGGATAGAGATGTTCCTGATTGGATTACAGTAGATAAAAAAAATAATATTGGTATTATAAATAGATTACCTCAAAGAGAAGATATACCGTTTTCTGTGGAAGAACAGCTTATTGTAGAGTTGTATTCGAAATAGTTATATACCCGACATTTTATTATTAGAGTGTAAAATTTTATAGGAGGGTAAAATGGGAATTAGATGGAAAGATTTAGAAATGCCCAAAAGGGTTGTTTGTAATGAAGATACATATACTGAGACTTTTGGAGAATTTACGGCGGAACCTTTTGAAAGAGGTTTTGGGACTACGATAGGTAACTCTTTAAGACGAGTGTTATTGTCAAGCATAGAGGGAAGTGCTGTGACAGCAGTTAAGCTTGATAAAGCAGTGCATGAATTTGCTACTATACCTGGAGTAGTTGAAGAAGTTAGCGAAATCTTATTGAATTTAAAACAACTTGTTTTACGTTGCCATTCTCAAACGCCAAAAATAATATATATAGATGTAGATAAAAAAGGTCCAGTTACTGGTAAGGATATTCAATTAGATGAAACTGTAGAATTAATTAATCCTGACCAACATATTGCAACATTGTCTAAAAAAACTAAGTTTAAGTTAGAATTAACAGTTGGGAAAGGCAGGGGATATGTTACTGCAGAGGATAATGCAAAAGAAGAAGATGCCATTGGGATAATTACTGTGGATTCGGTTTTTAGCCCTGTTAGAAAAGTTAATTATAAAGTTGAAAATACCAGAGTGCATCAAATTACGGAATATGATAAGCTTACGTTGCAGATATTTACAGATGGTAGTATTTCTCCTAAGCATGCTTTGCTTTATGCTTCCAATATTTTGCAGCGGTATTTGGATATATTCGTTGGCTTTGGAAGATTACCTGAGGAAGATATAGAAGAAGATGAGGAGTTAGAAGAACTCAAAAAGAAATTGAATACTCCTATAACTGATTTAGAACTATCTGTTAGAAGTTCAAATTGCTTAGAACAGTCCAATATTAGAAAAATTGGAGAATTAGTTCAGAGGACAGAAAGAGAAATGTTAGGTTACAAGAATTTTGGTAAGAAATCATTAGAAGAGATAAAAAAGATTTTACAAGATATGAATTTATCTTTGGGAATGGATATTGATGAGAATTTAATAATAGAGGAAGCTGAAGAAGAATAAAAGATAGAGGATATTATGCGACATAGAAAAAAGAAAAATAAAATTAATAGGTCGAGAACACACACTAAAGCTACTTTTATTAGCATTGCTAGTTCTGTTATAGAAAATGAAAGAATTGTTACTACCTTATCAAGGGCAAAAAAAACACGCCCTATAGTCGATAAATTAATCACTTTAGGTAAAAAAAACAATTTGAGTGCAGTAAGGACAGCATCTAAGATTATACCTGATAAGAATTTGTTAAAAATTTTATTTGATGAAGTAGCTCCTAGATTTAAAAAACGTAGTGGTGGTTATACTAGAATTGTGAAAAGTGGATATCGGAATGGTGATAATGCTGCTATGGCTATTTTAGAGTTAGTAGAAAAAAAAGAAAAAGTTGTGAAACCGAAAGATAAAAAAAGTAAATCAAAACCAGATATAAAAGAAGAAAAAGACAAGGAAAAAAAAGAAGAAAAAAAAGAAGAAGATAAAAAGGGTTTTGTAGGCGGTTTAAGAGGCTTTTTCAAGAAACAAAAGTAATTTTATTAAAGTTATTGGCTTTTCTTTTTAATGAACAGTATAAATTCTTGCCAAATTTTATATCTAACCGTGGATTAAAAGATAAACGTTTTTTATAAAGGGAGATATATTATAATGTTTGATTTAGCTCCTCGGGTTAAGAAAATTAAACCTTCTTCAACTTTAGCTATTACAGCTAAAGCAAAACAAATGGAGCAAGAAGGCAAGGATATAGTAAACTTTGCTGCGGGAGAGCCTGATTTTGATACACCTGATTATATTAAACAAAGTGCTATAAAAGCTATAAGAAACGGTTTTACTAAATATACTCCCAGCACTGGTATCCTTGAATTAAAGCAAGCTGTTTGTAAGTATTTGTTAAATTCGAAGGGCGTTAGATATTCTCCTAATCAGATTGTTATTGGATGTGGAGCTAAACATTGTTTATATAATGTTCTTCAGGTTATATGTTCTGCTGGCGATAAAGTAATAATACCAGCTCCTTATTGGGTTAGTTATCCTGAAATGGTAAAGTTAGCTGAGGCAGAACCTGTTATAGTTAAAACATCACGCCGAAATGAATTTAAAATAAATAGTATTCAATTAAAAAAAGCTATTGATAAAGATACAAAAGCGTTTATTTTAAATTCTCCTTTAAATCCTACAGGTAGCATATATTCAAAACAAGATTTATTAGATTTAATTTCGGTTCTTAAATCTAATAATATTTATATTATATCTGATGAGATTTATGATCAGTTATATTATAAAGATAAAGTGAATTCTATAATATCTTTAGATAAAAATTTAAAAGATAGGATTATATTAATCGGAGGAGTTTCAAAGACATATGCAATGACTGGTTGGAGAATAGGATATCTTGCTGCTACAGAAAAAATAGTTCAAAGCATAGCAAATTTACAGAGTCATTCTACTTCTAATCCATGTTCAATTAGTCAAATGGCGGCTTTAGCTGCATTAAGTAAACCTGGTAGTGAAATTTCACAAATGGTGAGGAAATTTGATGAAAGACGTAAACTAATGTATTCAAAATTAAAAAAAATTCCTAAATTGGGTGTTTTTAAACCTCAAGGTGGTTTTTACATATTTTGTGACATATCAAAGTATTCCAATGACTCTTTGGATTTTGCTCAAAAATTACTTGATGAAAAAAATGTTGCTGTAATTCCAGGTATTGCTTTTGGATGTGAGGGTTTTGTAAGAATGAGTTTTGCGACTTCTATCGAACAAATAAATAAAGGTGTTGATAGAATTAATGAATGGTTAAGTCGAGGCAAATAATGGGAAAAACTATAGCTGAGAAAATCTTATCTAATCATGCAAATTTAAGTTTAAAAGCTTTAGATGTAGCTGTTTGCGATGTAGATTTTTGTTATAGTCAGGATGGCACTAGTACTTTAGTGATAGACAGTTTTAATGCTTTTAATGAAGGCCAGAATAAGAATCCGTTTCCAAAATATCATATGGTAATAGATCATAGTGCGCCTAGCCCCAGCCAATCTATTTCCCGTGTGCATGATAAAATGAGGAAATTTTGTAAGCAATATAATTTAGTTTGTCATGATATTGGAGAAGGTGTTTGTCATGAAGTTATCGCTAACCAAGCAGATGTATTGCCTGGACAATTAATTTGCGGTGCGGATTCTCATACTTGTACTTTAGGGGCATTTGGGGCTTTTGCAACTGGTATGGGTTCTACAGATATTGCTTTAATTTTATCTTCAGGAGGCAAAAATTGGTTTAAAGTCCCTGAAAGCATAAAAATTAATTTGCATAATAAGTTACCTAAAGGAGTTTATGCCAAAGACTTAGTGCTTTATATTGCGGGTATGTTGAAAGCCGATGGATGCACTTATAAATGTTTGGAATATCATGGAAAAGGAGTTAATACCTTAAGTATGGATGCAAGATTTACTGTAAGTAATATGAGTGTTGAAGTCGGGGCTAAAGCTGGTATTTTTATGCCTGATGATATAACTTTTGAATGGTTAAATAAACGCGAAAGGTTAAATAAACATTTTACTAAAAGTGAATTTAAAGACTGTTATCCAGATTCTGATGCAACTTATTGGAAAGAAATAGATATTGATTTAGAAAAAATAGTTCCTCAGATTGCCAAGCCTCACAGAGTTGATAATACTTGTGAGGTTACTAAAGTTTTAGGAACTAAAATAGATCAGGTATTTATAGGCACGTGTACTAATGGTAGGTTAGAAGATTTAAGGATTGCTTCTAAGATTTTAGAAAATCAGAAAGTTAATGCAGAAACTCGTTTAATTATAGCACCTGCATCAAAAGATATTTATATAAAGGCCATAAAAGAAGGTATTATTAATATTTTAGTCAGAGCCGGAGGATGTGTAATAACTCCGGGATGTGGCCCGTGTGTTGGAACGCATAGTGGAGTTCCTGCAAAAGGGGAAAATGTGCTTTCTACTGCAAATCGAAATTTTAAAGGAAGAATGGGGAATCCTGATTCATATATTTATTTGGCATCGCCAGCAACGGCAGCATATTCGAGTATAAAAGGTAAAATATCAGACCCAAGAGAAATCTATAAATAGAAAGATAACATATGGAATTTGAAGGTAAAGCCCATAAATTTGGTGATTATATAAATACTGATTATATAATATCAGGAAGATACAAATTTGGTATTACAGATCCTTTAGAATTAAGTAAACATATAATGGAGGATATAAGGCCCGGTTTTTACGATGAAATTGAACAGAGTGATTTTATCGTAGCAGGAAGAGATTTTGGTTGTGGTTCGTCTAGAGAACAAGCCCCTTTGGTTATAAAAACTGCAGGAATAAGTGCTGTGATTGCAAAATCTTTTGCAAGAATATTTTACAGGAATTGTATTAATTTAGGAGTTTTCGTAATTGAATGTAATACTGATAGAATAGGCCAGGGTGATAAATTGATCTTGGATATTGATAACAATAAACTTAAAAATAAAACAAAAGATATTGAAATTCCAATTAATTTTATACCAGAGCTTGTGAAAAAATTTTTACTTGTAGAGGGAGTAATAAAGTATTATAAGAGAAACAAAGGATTAAGGTTATGAATTATGATATAGTTTTTATCCCCGGAGATGGCGTAGGCCCTGAAGTATCAGAAGCTGCTAAAAGATGTGTCGAAGCTACAGGGGTAACTATTAATTGGCATATTGCAGAAGCAGGGGCTGATGCTATGGAAAAGTATAAAACGCCGTTACCCGATTCTACTTTAGATTTAATTAATAAATATAAGATAGCATTGAAAGGGCCAGTTACTACCCCTGTAGGGGAAGGCTTTAGGTCTGTTAATGTAAAGATTAGAAAGGAATTAAATCTTTATGCTTGTGTTAGGCCCTGTAAGTTATATAAAGGAGTTAAGTCACATTATAGTGCAGTAGATTTAATCGTTATTAGAGAGAATACCGAGGATTTATATGCTGGTATTGAATTTCCTGTACATAGCACCGAAACTAAAAGTTTAATAGATTATATTCATAAGCTTAATGGTGAACAAATAAGAAGTGATTCTGGGATAAGCATAAAGCCCATATCTGAATACGGTTCTAGTAAAATAATAGATTTTGCATTTAAATATGCTATAAAAAATAAACGTAAAAAAATTACAGCAGTTCACAAAGCAAACATAATGAAGTTTTCAGATGGTTTGTTTTTGGAAACTTATAGAAAAATTGCCAAGGATTATAAAGATAAGATAGAATTCACAGATAGAATTGTTGATAATATGAGTATGCAACTTGTGCAGAAACCTGAACTTTACGATGTTTTAGTTCTTCCTAATCTTTATGGGGATATAATTTCTGATCTTTGTGCAGGATTGGTCGGAGGCCTTGGGGTTACGCCTGGAGCTAATATAGGGGATGATATTGCAGTATTTGAAGCTACGCATGGTAGTGCGCCTAAGTATGCAGGAAAAAATAAAGTTAACCCTTCAGCTATGATTTTATCAAGCATGCTTATGTTAAGATATATAGGAGAAGATAAAGCAGCTAATAATTTAGAAAACGCTGTTTCAGAAGTTATTCAAGAAGGTAAAAATGTTACTTATGATTTAAAACTTAATAGAGATGACCCTTCTGCTGTAGGAACTTCACAAATGGCAGATGCGATAATAAGACAGATAACAGAAGACAGATAACAGAAGTCTGATGTCTGAAATAAAAGAGAGGAACAAAAGATAAATAAAAAGGATGAGAACATGAAGGTGTCGATTATTGGTGCAGGACATGTTGGGGGACAAATAGCAGACCGTTTAGTATTTCAAAAATTGTCTGATAATGTTGTGATATTGGATATCGATAAAGATTTAGCAAAAGCTAAAGCTGAAGATATATCTCATGCAGCTTGCATATATAAATTGGATGCTAAAATAATAGGCACAGATGATTTTAGTTTATGTAAGGAATCTGATATTATAGTTATTACTGCAGGAAGCGCCAGAAAATCAGGCATGACTAGAGATGATTTAGCTTATAATAATAAAAATGTTATTAAAAAAATAATTAAAAATATAGTAAAGTATGATATAAATAGTATAATAATTGTAGTAACTAATCCAGTAGATATAATGACCTATTTTGCATATAAATATAGTGGATTCGATAGGTTTAAAATAATAGGAATGGCGGGTGTGTTGGATTCTGGGCGTCTGTCTTACATAGTATCTAAGCAGAGAGCAAATTTACCTTCTTCACTTATGGAAAGCATGGTTATTGGAGAACATGGCAAATCTATGATTTGCCTACCAAAATACATTAAGTTTAAAGCAAAGAATATAAATGATATAATGCCTGAAGAGAATATAGAAAAGGTTTTTAATGATACTGCTGCTACAGGAGCAAGGTTAGTGTCGTTATATAAAGGTAATAGTGCCTTTTTTGGCCCTTCGGCAGGAGTTTCAAAAATAATCGAGTTAATTAAAAGTGAGACTTCACAAGTAATACCTTGTTCTGTTGTATTAAAAGGTGAATATAAAGTAGATGATGTATGTTTAGGGGTTCCTGTTGTTTTAAGCAATAAAGGTATTGAGAAGATAATTGAATTGGATTTATCTTTAGAAGAAAAAAATAAATTTTTAAATATAGCTCAAGATTATAAAGAAAAAATAAAGAATTTAAAAGGAGATTAATATGGAGGAAGAAATTCGTTTTTCTCCTATAAATGATGAAATAGTAGAGGGCATTGTTACTTACTGGTATTTTGAAGAGGATGAAGAAATAGAAATAGGGGATGATTTAATAGAAATAAGTTCTGCGGAGAATACTTATAGCATAACTAGTCCTATTGCAGGAGTTCTTCTTGAGCGTTGTGTCGAGGAAGGAGAAAAGGTAGTTGTTGGAAATAATTTGGCAATTATAGATACACCTGACTAAAAACAGAGTATACAAGCTACAAGCTGCAAGCTACAGGTTACAGGTAACAGGTAACAAGTAACAAGTAACAAACAAATGACGAAATCCCTGCCTGCCGGCAGGCAGGCGAATGACGAATGACGAAAAACAAGCTACAAGCTACAGGTTACAGGTAACAGGTAACAGGTAACAAGTAACAAGTAGCAAGTAACAAGTAGCAAGTAACAAGTAACAAGTAGCAAGTAGCAAGTAGCAAGACATAGGACCTAGGACATAGGACCTAGGACATAGGACATGAGAATAACCAAATTACAATGACCAAATAAAAGTATTAGTTTGAATATTAAATAATTGTATCTTGATCATTTATCTGTGCTAATCTTGTGTGGTGTTTTAAAAATCTGTGCCAATCTGCGTATTTACAAACGAAGTGAGTAAATTAAGGGAGGTTTTATAATGGATGAAATATTAGAGTTATTAGAACAGAATGCTAAAATGACGCCTGAAGATATAGCTAAAGTTACTGATAAAAAGGTAGATAGAATCAAGAAAGCTATTAAAAAATATGAAGAAGCTGGGGTCATTGTAAGATATAAGACAGTTATAAATAAAGACTTATTGAAATCGGATTCAGAAGAAATAAGAGCTTTAATCGAAGTTAATGTGGTTCCGCAAAAAAATAAAGGATTTGATTATTTAGCGGAGAAGATTTATAGATTTCCTGAAGTTGTAAGTTGTTATTTACTTTCTGGAACTTATGATTTGTTACTTACAGTTTGTGGAAAAGATATACATACTATATCTAATTTTGTGGCGGAAAAGTTGGCTCCTATGGAAGGTGTTAGTGGAACAGTTACTCATATTTTATTAAAGAAATATAAAGAAGACGGAGATATTTTAGAACAGGTAGAAAGAGATAAACGAATAGCAATAACATATTAAATTTTATAAGAATTATGATAAAAATAAATAAGAAAGTTGAAAATATAGCACCATCAGGGATAAGAGAGTTTTTTGATCTTGTTATAGGCATGGAAGGTGTTATTTCTTTAGGAGTGGGAGAACCTGATTTTACAACTCCATGGAATATTTGCGAGTATTCTATTTTTTCCTTAGAAAAGGGATACACTTCTTATACTTCTAATAAAGGATTGTTGGAATTGCGTGTTGAAATTTCTGAATTTTTAAACAATTCTTATGGGTTACAATATAATCCTGATAAGGAAATCTTAATTACATCTGGAGTAAGTCAAGGTTTAGATTTAGTTATAAGGGCGTTGATTGAGCCAGGCGATAAAGTTTTAATTCCTACGCCTTCATATGTTTCTTATCAGCCTCTTACAGAGTTAGCAGGAGGTATTCCTGTTTTATTAAATACGAAATCTGATAAGGAATTCAAATTTACTTCAACACAATTAGAAAAAATATGTAAAAGAGAAAAAAATATAAAGGCTTTTATTTTTAACTATCCATCAAATCCTACAGGTGTTTCATATAATGAAGAAGAACTTAAAAGTATTGCTAAAATAGTAGAAAAATATAACATTGTTGTAATTAGCGATGAGATATATGACCGCCTTAGTTATAAATTTAAACATGTTCCTTTTCCTTTTATTAAAAATATGAAGGATAGAACTGTGTATTTAAATGGTTTTTCTAAAGCTTATGCTATGACTGGATGGCGTGTAGGTTATGCATGTGGACCAGAGAAAGTTATTTCAGCAATGACTAAAATACATCAGTATAATATGTTGTGCGCTCCTATTATGAGTCAACTTGCAGCAGTAGAAGCATTAAAACATTCTAAAAGTTCGGTAGAGTATATGGTTAAAGAATATACCAAACGAAAAAATTTTTTGGTAAAAAGGTTTAATGAAATGGGTTTAAAATGCCAGGAGCCTTATGGGTCATTTTACTTATATCCTGATATAAGTGGGTCTTATAATAATTCAGTGGATTTTGCTAAAGATTTGGTAAAAGAGCAGAAAGTAGCTGTAATTCCGGGAATTGCTTTTGGAGGGATTGAAGGTGATAAATTTGTAAGGGTTTCTTATGCATCCAATTTAAAAAAACTGAAAGAAGCTACTAATCGAATACAGAAATTCCTTTCCTCTATATCTTAGTCTTATACAATGAGTTCTAAAATTCTTATTTTTTATATTAATCAGTATTCAGGTCATTTTAGGGCTGCTCAAGCTATTGAACAAACTATTAAATTAAATTCACCCAATGTAGATGTTCTTACACTTGATAGTTTCAATTATATTAACCCGGTTGCGAGTAAAATAATATATAATTCTTATCTTTCGTTAATAAGAAAAACGCCAGAAGTTTGGGAATATTTATATGATAATCCCAATATAGTTAAAAAATCTCAAAAATTTAAAGAGCTTATTCACAAGTATAATTCTATTAAATTAAATTCATTAATGAAAGAATACAATCCAGATGTAGTAGTTTGTACGCAGGCTTTTCCATGTGGTTTGGTTTCGAATTATAAGAATTCATATTTACCAGATTTACCTTTAGTTGCTGTACTTACAGATTATTATCCACATTCTTTTTGGTTATATTCCAATGTGGATTTTTATATTGTTGCTAGTGAAAAAGCAAGGTTACGCTTGGTAAAAGAAGGAATATCTAAAGAAAAAATAAAAATATACGGCATACCCATAGTTCCTGAATTTTTAAAGGCAGATAATCGTGAAAATTTATATTCGGTTTATGGTTTAAACCAAAAAAAACCTATAATTCTAATAATGGGAGGAAGTCAAGGGTTAGGCCCTATCAAAAAAATAGTTTTTTATATAGATAAACTTGACTTAGATTTTCAAGTAGTTGTTATAACTGGTATAAATAATAAACTTTATAAATATTTGATTAAGAAGAGAAAATCTTTTTCGCATCAAACAAATGTTTTTGAATACTTTGATCATATAGAAAAATTAATGCAGATAACAAGTATTTTAGTGACAAAACCTGGAGGTATAACAACTTCAGAAGCCATAGCAAAGGGATTACCAATGGTTATTTTTAATCCCATTCCTGGACAGGAAAAAAATAATGCAAAATTTTTACTGGAAAAAGGCATGGCTTTAAAAGCAGATACTCCTGAAGGGACAGCTGTATTAGTTAAGGAATTATTAATTAACAAAGATCAGTATAATCATATAAAAGATACAATTAATAAAAACAAAATTATTGATTCGAGCCTTAAAATTACTGATTTAATTTGTAGTTTAACTCAAAATTAATTGATAAATGTTTGGTTTAGTTATATACAAATTTTGCAAATTCCTGTCTGTAAATTTACCTTTAAGGCTTATTTATAGATTTTCCAAAATAGTTTCTTATATCTATTATCTGTTAGCTTATAGAGCACGTAATATTGTTTTTAGTAATTTAACTCGGATATTCGAAGGAAAATTTATTAAAAGAGAAAAGAGGCTGTTAGTTGTAAAAATATTTGAAAATTTTGCCAAGAGCCTTGTCGATTTTTGCAGATTTTCTAAAATAGATAAAGAGTTTGTAGATAAGTATATAAGAGTAAAAAATTTAAAATATATTGATGAAGCTTTAAAAAAAGGTGGAGTAATAGCTTTGACTGGACATGTAGGTTGTTGGGAATTAGGTGGAGTAGTATTGCCTTTGTTAGGATATCCGTTTAATGCAGTTGCTATGCCTCATACTAGGCAGGCTGTTGAAAGTTTTTTTTTAAAACAAAGGACCCAAAAGAAAATTAATGTTATTCCAGTAGGGAGAGCTTATAAACAGTGTTATAAAAGGTTAATATCTAACCAAATTGTAGCTTTGTTAGCAGATAGGCGCTATGGGGGTACAGGAATTAAAGCAAAATTTTTTGGAAAGACTGTTATAGTTCCAAGAGGGCCTGCAGTATTGAGTATACAAACAAATTCTGCTGTAGTTTCGGCTTATATGATTCGTAAAAACAATGGATTTGATTTGGTATTTGAACGGCCTGTTTATCCCGAACAAATCGCTGAAAAAGACAAAAGTAAAAAAATAAGTATTTTAACTCAAAAATACATCCATACTATGGAAAATTATATTTACAAATATCCGGAACAGTGGTTTTTGTTTTATGATTTTTTTGTAGATTAGATATTTTTATCCGCCTTCGCAGAAAACCACGGGTTTCCCCGTGGATGAATGCGAAAGTTATGCTTCGGCGAGATGTCACCAAATGAAGGAGCCACCTAAATGTGTTGGCGGATAACCTCGGCGAAGCCAAACACAATAAGTGTTTGGCGAAGACGGGTACATAAAGGTACCACGGGCTTGCCCCGTGAAATACAAAAGTATATTTCACAGGGCTTGCCCCGTGGGGTTCCATTTTAAGTTAAATGATATAATGGATTTCAATTCGAGTAGGCTGAGATATAATTTCTTGGGTGTATTTATCTACTTATCCTAAAGAAAATCTATTTTTAAAAATGAATTTTCTAATTATTAATTTTTTTGGTGTTGGGGATGTTTTATTGACTACCCCTATGATTCAGGTTTTAAAAGAGGCTTATCCAAAGTCTAAAATTGGATTTTTGTGTAATAAAAAAGCTAAACCTCTTTTAGAAGCAAATTTAGATATCGATAATATTTATGTTTATGAAAGAGAGAAATTCAAGGCTATCTGTAGGCATCCCAAAGTTAGATATGTTAAAGAAATAGTAAATTTATTAAAGTCTATAAAGAAAGATAAGTATAATGTGGTTTTTGATTTGTCTTTAGAAAGGTGGTACAGTTTTCTTCTTATGTTAATAGGTATTAGAACGAGGATAGGATATAATTATAAAAACAAGGGGACTTTTTTAAGTATTAAGATTGCCATCGATGGATATAGGGATAGTCATGTAGCTGAATATTATTTAAAGTTGCTTAAATATCTTGGGATAACAGTAAAGGTTGGTTTAATTAAACTTCATATTCCGGAAGATAACAAAAATAAAGCTGAAAATATTTTAAAAGATAAGGGTATAGAAGATAATAAATTGTTAATAGGGATTGCTCCTGCAGGTGGAGTAAGTTGCGGTAGTAATGTTGGTTATGAATATTGGCCTGCAAGATATTTTGCTGAAATTATAGATAGTTTAGTTAAAGAGCTTAATGCTCGTATTATTTTATTTGGCTTGGATGACGAAAAAAAGATTTGTGACGGTGTAATAAGTTATTTAGATAATATAGAAAATGTATATAATTTAGCAGGTGGAATCGATCTTTTGACCTTTGCTGCCCTTTTAGAAAAATGCAATTTGTTAATTTGTAATGACGGATATCCTTTACATGTGGGAGTCGGGTGTGGAATCAAAACAATATCTATCTTTGGGCCCGTAGATGAAAAAGTTTATGGTCCATATCCTGCTAATAATGATAATGTGGTAATTTCTAAATCGCTTCCATGCAGGCCATGTTATCATAGATTTAAAATGCCTAAATGTAATAATGATAATAGGTGCATAAATGAAATAAAGCCTAAAGAAGTTTTAACTGTAGTAAAGAATGTAGTTAGTGTTTAGTACATATCTTAAAGTTTTATTTATAATCTAAAATATTATTGTATAGAAAGGAAAGCAGAATTATGGAAGTGCCATTTTTGGATTTAAGCATTCAATATAAAGAGATAAGAGATGAAATTGATACCAATTTACAGAAAGTTTTCAAAAAAGGTAATTTTATTTTAGGTAAAGAAGTAGAGGAATTCGAAAATGAATTTGCAGAATATTGCGGTGTTGATTATGGAGTTGGTGTTAATTCTGGGACAGATGCTTTGTTTCTGGCTTTAAAAGCGTTGAATATAGGAGCTGGAGACGAAGTAATAGTGCCTGCGTTTACCTATATAGCTTCATCGTTAGCTATTTCTTATACAGGAGCTAAGCCTGTTTTTTGTGATATAGAAGAAGATACTTATAATATTAATCCTGATTTGATTGAGGATAAAATTACCGATAAGACTAAAGCTATTATGGTGGTTCATTTATACGGTAATCCTGTTGATATGCAGCCAATATTAGATATTTCAGATAAATATAATATTAAAATAATCGAAGATTGTGCACAGGCGCATGGGGCGGTCTATCGACCTACGCGAATCAACACTAATTCAAAATCACGAATCGACACGAATAAGAAAAATGATGGACGAGAGACGATAAATGATGGACGTAAGGTTGGGAGTTTTGGGGATGTGGGATGTTTTAGTTTTTATCCTACTAAGAATTTAGCTGCTTTTGGTGATGCTGGAATGGTAGTTACTAATAATAAAGAGTTAAGAGATAGATTATATAGATTAAGAAATTATGGCAGGAAAGATAAGTATCATCATGTGGAGATAGGTTATAATTCCAGGTTAGATACAGTCCAGGCTGTGATACTTAAAGCTAAACTTAAAAAATTAGATAAATGGAACGAACTGCGCAGAAATAATGCAGAATATTACAATAGTTTATTATGTGATATTGATGAAATAATAACTCCTATTGAAAAAGATTATGCTAAACATGTATATCATGTGTATGGGGTTAGGATTAAAGATAATAAACGTAGTAAAGTAATTGAAAAATTAAATGATAATAATATAAGCGCTATTATTCATTATCCTATTCCGTTACATTTGCAAAAAGCATATAGCGAATTAAAATATAAAGAAAAAGATTTTCCTGTGAGTGAAAAAATTGCTTTGGAAATACTTTCATTACCTATGTTTCCTGGTATAAAAAAAGAACAAATAGAGTATGTTGTCAGAGTGTTAAAATTAGCTTTTAGCTTATAGTTCGTAGCTGATGGCAAAAGTAAAATCAAAAATTAAATAGAGATCTTTTTTACTATGAACTAAGAACTATGAGCCAAGAGCTATGAGCTAATTGAAGGGGAGTAATATGAAAATATTGGTTACTGGTGGAGCTGGAATGGTAGGTTCCCATACTGCTGAATATTATGCTAAAAAGGGAGATGAGGTTATAGTTTTAGATAACTTAATGCGGTCTAAACTTTTTGGTTACAATAAAGAAAGTGTTGAGTTTAACTGGAATTATTTAAAGCAGTATAAAAATATAAAGCTTATTAAAGGAGATGTAAGAAACAAAGATGATGTTTTAGGTGCTTTAGGGGATGGAGTAGATGCGGTTATTCATACTGCAGGACAGCCGGGAGTGCCGTCTTCTGTAAGAGACCCCAGAGAGGATTTTTCGATTAATGCTTATGGGACATTAAATGTTTTGGAATGTGTAAGAAATGTTTCACCTGATGCTGCGTTTGTATACTGTTCTACTAATAAGGTGTACGGTGAGAATGTAGATAAGATAAAACTGGAGGAAAAAGATAAAAGATATGTTTATAAAAATATAAGAGGGATACCCGAAGATTTAGGTATAGATTTAACGGGACATACTCCTTATGGAGCTTCGAAATTTACCGGAGACATTTATGTCCAGGAATACGGGCATATATATGGTATGAAGACAGCAGCTTTTCGTATGAGTTGCACTTACGGTACGCATCAATATGGTTTCGAAGACCAGGGATGGGTAGCTTGGTTTGTTATAGCTGCACTTTTGGGTAAACCAATTACCATATATGGTGATGGTAAGCAGGTAAGAGACCTTTTATATGCTGCTGATTTGGTTAAAGCATTTGATAGTTTCATAGAATCCGATTTAAAAGGTTCTCATGTATTTAATATTGGTGGAGGTCCTGAAAATACTGCATCTTTATTGGAATTTTTAGATAAGATAGGAAAAATTACTGGTAAAAAAATCGATATTTCTTATGATGACTGGCGTCCAAGTGACCAGAAAGTTTATATCAGCAATATAGATAAGTTAAAAAAGATTCTTAATTGGGAGCCTGAGGTAACTGTAGATGAAGGTGTGGAGAAAATTGTAAATTGGGTTTTAAAAAATCGGGGGATTTTTTAACTAAGAGTTAAATAAGTTAGGAGCTATATCATGATATGGCATTTTGTAGGAACAGGTGCGGCTTTACTTACTATGTTTGGTTTTGTCCCACAGATATTTAAGATGGTAAAAACAAAGTCTGTTAAAGATGTTAGTTTAGGGACATTGATTCAGTTTAGTATAGGTGTGCTTTTATGGATGATTTATGGGATGCATTTAAATGATATTATTATAATAGTTGCTAATGCTGTAATATTTTTTACATTAATTGTAACTTTAGTTTTATATTATAAATATTTGATTTAATGA